>NZ_JBHRZI010000017.1:288397-395773 GCF_042649515.1 Lentzea rhizosphaerae
TCTAGCGGCCAGAACGTGCTTTTCGCGCCAATCAAACTAGACGGCTGCGAGGGCCTCCAGCTCCGGCACCAGCGCCGCCGGCGACGGCGCGTTGTGGATCTCGGCCTGCAACGCCAGTGAGGCCTCGCGTGCTTCGGGCTTTCCGATCAGCTCCTCCAGGCGGTCCTGGATGAACGCCACGTCCTGCTGCTTCTCCACGCCCTCGACGGCCGCACCGGCACCGGTCGCTTCCAGCCGTTCCGCCCACGGGAAGTGGTCGGCGAACTGCGGCAGCACCAGCTGCGGCGTGGCGGCGTTGAGCGCGGTGAGGCCCGTGCCGGAACCGCCGTGGTGCACGATCACCGAGCACGTCCGCATGAACAGGTTCAGCGGCAGGTGCGCGGACGAGATCACCCTGTCGGCGATCACCGAGTGGTCCTCGGCGGCGATCCCGTTGGGCACGGCCAGCACGACCTCGACGTCACCGAGCTTCGCGATCGCCTCGTACACCCAGCCCAGCACCTTGCGCATGCCGAGCTCCTTGGGCATCGAGCCGAACGACACGCAGATCCGCGGCTTCGACGGCTGCTCCAGCGCCCACGACGGCAGCGCGCCGAACCCGTTGGACGGCAGGTACCGCACGGGACGGCCCGCCTCGATCCCCGGCAGCTGGAACGACGGCGGGCACGGGTCGATGGTCAGCTCCGGCTCCGGCAGCCCGGTGAGGCCCATCTGTTGCGCCACCGGGTCGAGGACCATGTGCGCGGTCTCCTCGAACGCCTCCGTCAACGGGTCGACGCCCCAGCGGTGACGCACCACCGGAACGCCGAGGATGCCGCCGAGCAACCGTCCGGCGAGGTCCATCGGGTCGGTCACGATCAGGTCGGGGGCGAACGCCTTGGCCTTCTCCAGCTGCAGCTGCAACGTCTCCGCGGTGCGGCCCGCGGGACCGTAGGCGATGTTGCCCCAGAACTGGCGGTCCGGCCGCGGCAGGGCTTCTGCCGGGGAGGCGTTCTCGCCGGCCTGCTGGATGATGCCCTGCAGCATCATCTTCTGGTCCTGTTCCTCGCCGAGCGCGATCGCGTCGAGGCCCGTCGACTTCACGAAGGGCACGAGGTGCTGCGGCGTGGTGACGATGACCTCGTGGCCGGCACCGCGCAGTGCCCAGCTCAGTGGGACGATCGGCTGCAGGTGCCCGCTCGCCGGCCACGTGCTGATGAGTACTCGCATTGCCGTTGCTCCTTCATCCGGCTGACGGTAGGTCTTCGAGTGGCACGCCGGTCGTGGCGCTGAGGTAGCGGTCGACGACGCGCCGGTAGTAGTCGGGACCGAAGCCCAGCTCACGCACGACGGGTGCGAGCCTGCTGAGCTTGGTCAGGGAGATGTCGTGCCGCGCGTACGCGTCGCGGTAGGTCTTCCGCAACGGCACGTGCAGCCGCTTTTCCAGGTGTGCCACCACGTCCTCGACCGGGACGGGCACGCCGCTCGCAACGTTCACGACCTCGTCGCTGACCTTGATGGTCAGCAGCGCGTCGAGCAGCCGCACCACGTCGAGCACGTCGATGAGGTCGCGGTGCGCTCCCCGCCAGACCTCGATCTCGCCGGACCGCACCTGTGCCACGAGCGTCGGCATCATCTGGTGTGGACGCTGGTCGGGACCGACGAGATGTCCCAGGCGCAGCACCAGATGCGCCACCCCGGAGGCGCGGATCAACGCCTCCATCGCGAGCTTGTGGCGCCCGTAGGCGTTGCCGGGGAACACCGGCCCGTCCTCCGTGCCCGGGGAGTCCGGTGATCCGTACATGGCGGCGGAGGCGGTGGAGAAGTAGACGAACATCCTGCCTTCCGCGCGGCACCTGCGGATCGCGTCGTGCAGGGCGGCGGTCTCGCGGCCGAACTCGTCCGACGACGTGGCGACGGTCGAGGAGGATCCGGCCGCGAACGCGACGACGTCATGATGCTTTCCCGCTATGCGTGCGAGGTTCATGGCCAAGAAGCCACGTCCGATGACGTCCATGGAAGTCCCTTACTGGGAGATGTCCTGTTCGCTGCGGACACCGATGTGTTGCACGAGCAGACCGTCGCGGCCCTCGAAGAAGTGCGCCTGCGCGTAGGTGAAGCGCGTGCCGACGGGAGCCGGCTGGCCCTCCTCGGTCTCGACGCCGGTGAAGCGCACGCGCAGCACGACCGTGGTGCCCTCGGCGACGGCTTGCTGCACCTCCCACTTCGCGTCCTTGAAGCGGCGGTTGAGCCACAGGATGTGCTGCCGCACGCCTTCCGGGCCGTCGGGGAACATTCCGGGCGGGCCGGTGACGTCGAAGAAGTCGTCGTGGATGAGCCCGTCGACCAGGCTGAGGTCCTGCGTGTTCAACGCGACCTGCAGCTTGAGCGCGAGATCCTTGTAGTGCTCGCTGATGGACTTCTTGTACGTCGCGGCGAGCGCGACGTCCAAGGACGGTTCGGTGACCGCGGTCATGTTGAGTCTCCCTCGAAGATTCCTTGAAAAGAGCCCACTACGTGCGGAAGGCCCGCCGATCGTGAGGATCGGCGAGCCTTCCAGGGGAAATCTGCTGCTTACTTCTTGGCGTCCGCGTTCCACTCGGCTGCGGCGGCGTTGTCTCCGCCACTCCACTGCGCGGCCGCTTCGGCACTCCACTCGCCGCCGCCGTCGCCGCCTTCCCAGGCGCTCGGGTCCCAGGCGGGCTTCGGCATCTTCGGCAGGAAGAAGATCAGCCCGGCCGCGGCCAGCTCCAGCGCCACGACCACCCAGATGCTGGTCTCGATCGCCGACAGGTAGCCAGATCCGCCGACCACCGCGAAGAACACGGTGCCGAGGACCGCGACACCCAGCGCGCCACCGAACTGCTGCACCGAGGTCAGCGTGCCGGACGCCGAACCCGTCTCCTGCGGGTCGACCCCCGCGAGGATCAGCTCGAAGAACGGCGCCATCGCGAGACCCATGCCGATGCCCGCGAAGAACAGCGACGGGGACATCGCCCAGCCGCCCACGTCCGGGCCGCCGAGCTTGATCGTGAGGTAGAACGCGAGCAGGCCGACGACCATGCCGGCGAGTCCGATGTGGATCAGGCGACGACCGAGCTTCGCGGCCAGACCCGCGCCGGAGGCGGCGAAGCCGAACGTCGAGCCGATCGCCTGCGGCAGCACGGCGAGCGACGCGCCGAGCGCGGTGAACCCGAGTCCCAGCTGCAGGTAGATGCTCAGCACCAGTGAGAAACCGGTGAGCGCCGAGAACAGCGCGAGACCCGCGACCAGGCCACCGTTGAACGCCTTCTTCTTGAACAGCGACGGAACGACCAGCGGCTCGCCGCCCTTCTTGTCGCGACGTCCCTCGTACCAGCCGAACACGAAGAACGTGAGCACACCGGCCACGATGGACACGAAGGTCCACGCGGGCCAGCCCTCCTCACGTCCCTGCACGACCGGGAAGACCAGCAGCGCGGCACCACCCGAGGCGAGCAGCGCACCGACCAGGTCGAGCTTCTTGGCCGTCTTGTTGGCCTTGGGGAAGCACTTGATGGCACCGAAGATCGCCAGCAGGCCGAGCGGCAGGTTGATCAGGAAGATCATCCGCCAGCCGGTGCCGAACAGGTCGAGGTTGATCAGCCAGCCGCCGAGGATCGGGCCGCCGATGGTCGCGAGACCGAGGATCGGGCCGTAGGCGCCGAACGCCTTGGCCATCTCCTTGGGCGGGAACACTTCGGTGATGACGCCGAGACCCTGCGGCAGCATCATCGCGCCGAACAGACCCTGCAGCACGCGAGCCGTCACCAGCACGCCCGGCGACGTCGCGACGCTGCACAGCGCCGAGGCGACCGTGAAACCGGTGGCGCCGACGACGAACATGGTCTTCTTGCCGAAGATGTCACCGAGCCGGCCGCCGATGATCAGGCCGCACGCCATGGCGAGCGTGTACCCGGCACCCAGCCACTGGATGAAGGTCGCGCCACCACCGATGTCCGCCACGATCGACGGAGCGGCGATGACCGTGATCAGGGAGTCGAGAATGTCCATCGCGGTGGCCAGCAGGATGACGCCGAGTGCAAGCCAGCGCCATTTGAACGGCTCACCTTGGGTCGCGTTGGCTCCCGGCCAACTCTGCGCACCTGAATCCGGCGCCGCGTCGATGTTCTGGGTCATAGCTCCTCACTCAGTTTCTTCCGCTGCGCCGACGGCGCTGTGACGGACGAAGTCCTCGATCACCGGCACGACCGCGCCGGGCGAGGGCATTTCCTCGATCGCTTGCTTCAACTGACTCGCCCGATCCCGGTAGGACGCGTCCTCCAGCAACGCCCGGCAGGCCTCGAGCACCTCCGCCGGTTCCACCTCCTGCGACTGGAGCTGCTTGGCAGCACCGAACTCGCAGAGACGTTGCGCGGAGTCCCGTTGCTCCGCCATGACTCCCGGAGCGAGCAGCTGCGGCAGTCCGGCGATCAGGGAGGACATGGTCGATCCCCCACCCGCGTGGTGCACCGTCAGATCACAGGCGGGCAGCACGGAGGTGAGCGGCATCCACCCGGCGGCGACGACGGCGTCGGGCAGCGGAGCGAGCTTGGCGACCGCTTCGTCCGGCATCGCGAGCACGAGCTCCACACCCAGCGAGGGCAGGGTGCGGACCAGCTCGTTGAAGATGGCCGGGCCCGCGGGGGAGTTCGGCAGGATGGTGCCGAGCGTGATCATGATGCGGGGGCGGTCGCGCTTTTCGAAGACCCACGAGGGCACCGGTGCCGGCGTGTCGTACTGGACGCACCGCATCGGTTGTCCCGCAACCACATCTTGTGGCCGGATGATCGCCGGACAGGTGTCGAGCACCATGTCCGGTTCCGGCAACGCGTCGAACCCGAGCCTCTCCAGCTCGGGGGCGAGCTCCACGGCCGTCCAGCCGTCGATGTCGGAGCGGTACCCGATGCCGATGCCGTTCTCGAACCACGGGATGCCGTGGATCGACGCGGCCACACCGGCGGAGAACGCGTGCGCCTCGCCGATGATCGCGTCCGGTCGCCAGGCCTCGGTGATGGCGAGCATGCCGTCGAGCGTGCGGGCGGCGAGCCGGCCGAACCCGCGGCCGACCTGCTCGAGCAGGCCTTCCTCGGTGTCCGCCTGTGCCAGCGGGCTGCCCGCCCGGTCGTGCAGCATGACCTCGCGCATGTGCATCGGGCCGTAGGTGGCCACGTGCGGCAGGCCGGAGCCGTTGACCGTGGCGGCCATGCTCTCCGGACTCGCCACCAACACCTCGTGACCCGCCGCCCGCAAGGCCCACGCCAGCGGGACGACCGGGAAGTAGAGGCCGAACGACGGACCGCTACTCACTAGGATCTTCATGCTGACCACGCTATTCAAGCCGGGTCGGGCGGCACTCGAGTCGCGCTGGAGCCGCATCACCCGATGGTGTTTTTCTGGGAAACGACAGGTACTATTCCTGCCCCAATTCGACTAGCCCAGCGCGTTGAGGGCCGCCACGAGGGTCCTGGCCTGCACGTTCACGTACCGGCCGTGCCGCAGCAAATCGGTCAGCTGCCCGACCGTGACCCACGCGTACTGCGGCGGCACATCCGTCGGGAACGATTCGTCCGCCTCGACGACGAGGTAGTCGCTTTCGGTGTCGAGGAATCGCCCGCCCTCTTCGGAATGCACAGTCGAGTAGTGGATCCGCGACTTCTCCGCGGACAGCACGTGGTCGAGGAACGGCGGCCGTTCGGCGTCGTGGTAGTTGCCGGGCACGCACTGCACGGTCGGCCCGAGCTCCACGGTGTCGAGGAACCCGCCCTCCAGCCGCGCGTGCACCAGCACGTGCAGCACTCCGGCGAACTGCTTCACGATGAACGCCGCGACACCCCGGCCGTGCTGCTCGAACAACGGCTGCGTCCAGCTGGTCACCTCGCGGTTGCCCGCGATCGCCCGCACCGCCACGCACCGGAAGAACTTCCCGTCCTCGCGGCAGATCTCGTCCTCAGTGCGGATCCAGCCGGGCACCTCGCCGAGCGGGACGCGGGAGACGTCGATGTCGTGGTCCGCGCGCTGCCCGGTGAACCAGCTCAGCACGTCCGGTGTCGCCGACAACGCGCCGGCGTGCGGGTCGCGGGAGGCGAGCAGCGCGGCCTGGAACTCGGTGGCGGGCTCGGCGTACCCCGGCGCTGGCAGGCAGGACAGCACCGTGCGCGAGTCCATGTTGACGAGGTTGTCCCTGTGCAGCAACGCGTTCACCTGGCCGAGCGTGAGCCAGACGAAGTCGTCGTCGGCCGGGACGTCCTCGGTCACCTCGACGACGATGTTGCGGTTGCTCTTGCGGTAGAACCACGACCCGTGCTCGGACTGGAGCACGTCGACGATCACCCGGCCGCGCTGGGCTCCCTCGGCGAAGTACTCCAGGTACTTCACCTTGGCGCCCTTGTGCACCCGCGTGTAGTTCGACTTCGTGGCCTGCACCGTCGGGGAGAGCTGCAGCAGGTTCGGGTTGCCGGGCTCCATCTTCGCCTGCATCAGGCAGTGCAGGACCCCGTTGAACTCCTTGACGAGGATGCCGAGCATGCCGACCTCGGGCTGGCGGATGATCGGCTGGCTCCACGACCGCGTGGCGGTGTCGACCTTCAGGCCCTCGACGGTGAAGAACTTGCCGCTCTGGTGCCGGATGTTGCCGGTGCCGGCCTCGGTGTACCAGAGGTCCAGGTCGGCGAACGGGATGCGCTCGACGCGGAACGCGTTGGCGAGCCAGCGTTCGGTGAGCCACAGGTCGAAGTGCTCTGTCTGCAGGAACGCGCCCTGCTCGGTGGCGGCGGACTTCGCGAGCCTCGCGGGGAGGTCGGTGTCCTCCCGCCTGCGCAGCTCCGTGGTGGACGATGTCACGGCAACCTCCCTGGGGAACTCCCTTGACGGGAAACGGTGTCCGCGCGTGCTAGAGCGTGGATCGGGTAGCGGCTGAGGTGAACGGTTTCGAGCAGGTCGCGAGCCATTCGCCATGACGGGTTCTCACCATCGGGCGACCCAACCGTTTGTCCCTTTGCGAAAGGTCCCCACCGTGTCGAGCCAAGTAGCGAGTTCGTCGAGACTCCCGTCGCTGACGGGCATGCGGTTCGTCGCCGCGGCAATGGTCTTCGTCTTCCACGGCAGCCTGGAGTTCCTCTTCAGGACTCCCGAGGTCGGCTTCCTCTACATGCTCGCGACGAGCACCGCCGGGTTCGTCGGCGTGTCGTTCTTCTTCATCCTCAGCGGGTTCGTGCTCACGTGGTCCGCGCGGCCCGGCGCCGCGTTGGGGAACTTCTTCCGCCGGCGGTTCGCGAAGATCGTGCCCAACCACGTCGTCACGTTCGTCGCGGCGATCGTGCTGCTGCTGGTGTTCCGCCAGGCGGTCGACCCGGCCTCCGCGGTCGCGAACCTGTTCCTGGTGCAGTCGTGGATCCCGAACTACGACGTGCTGCTGTCCGGCAACGGTGTCGCGTGGTCGCTGTCGGTCGAGGCGATCTTCTACCTGTCGTTCCCGTTCCTGCTGGTGCTGATCAACAAGAT
Source organism: Lentzea rhizosphaerae (assembly GCF_042649515.1). NCBI lineage: Bacteria > Bacillati > Actinomycetota > Actinomycetes > Pseudonocardiales > Pseudonocardiaceae > Lentzea > Lentzea rhizosphaerae. The sequence continues at coordinate 295,898 of NZ_JBHRZI010000017.1, forward strand.
CAGGCCGTCGCGGCTGTGGTTCTACGCCGGCCTCACGGTCCTCGCGGTGCTGCTGGTGCCGTTGCTGGCCAAGGTGTTGCTGCCGTCGACGCCGGTGTGGCCGTGGGGTCCCGCGTCCTACGTCCAGATCTGGTTCGTCTACAACTTCCCGGTGACGCGCCTGTTCGAGTTCGCGCTCGGCATCATCCTGGCGCGGATCGTGATGACCGGGCGGTGGATCGGCCTGGGCGTCAAGTGGGGTGTCGCGCTCGCGGCCGTCGGTTACGTCGCCTCGCTGTTCGTGCCGTTCCTCTACGCGTTCGTCGGCGCGACGGTCATCCCGCTGGCGCTGCTGATCCCGGCCGCCGCGGTCGCGGACGTCAAGGGGCGCAGGACGTTCTTCGCGCGGCCGAGCATGGTGTGGCTCGGTGAGGTGTCGTTCGCGTTCTACCTCGTGCACCGGCTCGTGCTGACGTACGGGCACTGGGCGTTCGGCACGGAGATCAACGCGTTCGGCGCGCTGGGCGGCAAGGCCTGGTCGGCTCCGGTCGCGGTGGCGTTCCTGGTGGCGGCGTTCGCGGTGTCCCTGCTGGTGTCCTGGGCGCTGTTCGCGTGGGTGGAGACGCCGTTCATGCGCCGGTTCGGCCGCACCCCGCAGAAGCCGTTGCAGACCTCGCCGCAGGAGGACGTCGTTGGCGCGGTTCGCTGAGCACGACACGGAAAAGGCCCGCCGGCTCGGGCCGGCGGGCCTTTTCCGTTCGTTCACCAGGTGACTGGCATCTCGTACACGCCGTACATGACCGCGCCGTCCTTGTACTGCAGCTCGTTCCACGGCTTGGCCAGCTTGATGTCCGGGATGCGCTGGAACAGCTTGGTGAGCACCACGGTCAGCTCGACGCGGGCGATCTCCGCGCCGATGCAGTGGTGCACGCCGTAGCCGAACGCGACGTGGTTGCGCGCGTTCGGGCGGGTGATGTCGAACTTGTCGGGCTCGGGGAAGGTCTCGGGGTCGCGGTTGGCGGCGCCACCGCAGATGATCATGCCCTCGCCCTCCTTGATGGTGACGGGGCCGGCGTCGATGTCGGCCAGCGCCACGCGGGAGGACGCGAGGTCGCCCGGCGTGAGGTAGCGCAGCAGCTCCTCGACGGCGTTGGGCGCGAGGCTCCAGTCGTTCTTCAGCTTCTCCAGCTGGTCGGGGTGCTCCAGCAGGGTCATCGTGCCGATCGCGATCATCGCGGCGCTGGTCTCGTGGCCGCCGTTGAGCAGCAGGCGGACCAGGTTGACGAGCTCGCGGCTGTCGTAGAGACCGGCCTCGTGGAAGCGGACGACGATGCGGCTGATCAGGTCCTCGCCCGGTTCCTTGAGCTTGCGCTCGAGCAGCTCGGCCAGGTAGCCGTTCAGCTCGGTGATCGCGGCCATCCGCACCTCGGCGCTGGACTTGCCGCCGAACAGCTTGTCGGTGCGGTCGTGCAGGTAGTCGTGGTCCTGGTGCGGGATGCCGAGGATCTCGCAGACGATCGTCAGCGGCACCGGCAGCGCCAGCGCGGTGACGAGGTCGCACGGCGGGCCCTGGCGCAGCATCTCGTCGATGCGCTCGTCGACGATCTGCTCGATCCGGGGCAGCATCGCGCGGACGCGCTGCTTGGTGAACTCACCGGACACCGCGGCCATGCGGCGGTAGACCGTGTGCTTGGGCGGGTCCCACCCGATGAACGAGCCCTCGGTGCGGAACTGCGGCGGGATGTCGATGTAGTACGGGAAACCCTCGTGGCCGCGGTCGGAGCTCGCGTTCGGCTCGGTGAGGAGCTTGCGCACGTGCTCGTAACTCGTGACCACGTACGCCTCACGACCGGTGCGGAGCCCGACCTTGGCGATGGGGGTTTCCGGCCGCAGCTGCGCGTATTCCTCCGGGGGCTGGAACGGGCACTTGCGGTGCCACGGGAAAGGCGTCAGCTCTGGTTCGGCGTTGGTCATGGCGGTTCCCTTCTCGTCAGCCGCGCTTGACCGTGCCAGCCGCGCGTTGAGATGGCCTGGATGTCCGCTCGACCGCCTTCGAGGCGACTTCGAGGCGTGGTCCGTAACGTGCCCACGCATGAACGTCACCGAGTTCGAGGTCACCGTTTCCGAGTCCTCTGTGGACGATCTGCGGACCCGTCTGTCGCTGACCCGCTGGCCCGACGCGGAGACGGTGGAGGACTGGTCGCAGGGCGCTCCGCTGTCCTTCGTCCGTTCGCTTGCGGAGCACTGGGAGCACAAGTACGACTGGCGGGCCGTCGAGTCACGCCTCAACGCGCTTCCCCAGTACCGTGCCGAGATCGACGGGCTGGGCATCCACTTCCTGCACGTCCGCTCGCCGCACGCGGACGCCACCCCGTTGCTGCTCACCCACGGCTGGCCCGGATCGGTGCTCGAGTTCCTGGAGGTTCTGGAACCCCTGACGAATCCTGCCGACCCCGCGGACGCGTTCCACGTCGTCGTGCCCTCCCTGCCGGGTTACGGGTTCTCCGACAAGCCCGCCGAGACCGGTTGGGGCGTCGAGAGGATCGCTCGCGCGTGGTCGTCGTTGATGACCGGCCTGGGCTACGAGCGCTACGCCGCGCACGGCGGCGACTGGGGCTCGTTCGTCACCGCGGAGCTCGGCCACATCGACTCCGAGCGGCTCATCGGCATCCACCTGACGATGGTGTTCGCGGGACCACCCGAGGCGCAGGTCGAGCTGACCCAGCGCGACTACGCGGGTTTGGCGGCGTTGAAGGAGTTCCAGGCCCGCGAGGCCGGCTACTCCGCCATCCAGATGACCAAGCCGCAGACCATCGGCTACGGCCTGCAGGACTCCCCCGTCGCCCTGCTGGCGTGGATCGCCGAGAAGTACTACTCCTGGACCGACCACGACCGCGCGTTCGAGGACGTCGTTCCGGTCGACAGGCTGCTGGACGCCGTGTCGATCTACTGGTTCACCGGGACGGCGACGTCGGCCGCGCGCCTGTACTGGGAGTCGCACAACCGCGTGCCGATGCACCAGGTGTCCGTGCCGACCGGGGTGACGATCTTCCCGAAGGACGCGCGCATGCCGAAGGCGTGGATCGAGGGCAGGTTCAGCGACCTGCGCTACTGGCACGACGCCCCCGCCGGCGGCCACTTCCCCGGCATCGAACGCCCGGACGTCCTCGTCTCCGAACTCAGGACCTTCTTCCGTCAGGTCCGCTGACTGATGTGACCCACACCACAGCGAGATGAGAACCCGATCGCGGATCTCCACGTCTTGCTGTGTGTGAGAGCAATCCGGGGTGAGCCGGCCGGCCTGGACGAGGAGCAGCTCGTGCGCCGTGTCGCACGAGGTGACCGCAGGGCGTTCGAAGAGCTCTACCGCCGCACCTCGCCGTGGCTGACGGTGAGGTTGCGCAGGCGGTGTTCGGACGAGCAGATCGTCGCCGAGGTGCTCCAGGAGACCTACCTCGCGGTGTGGCGCGCCGCCGACGCGTTCGCCGGCACCGCCGTGGGCGGCAGCGCGGTCGGCTGGCTGTGGTCCATCGCCGCACGCCGGCTGGTCGACGCGTTCCGCCGGCGTGCGCACCACGCCCAGCCGCCCGCCACCGCGGCCCCCGAGCTCAGCGTCCGCGCCGCCGAGGACGAGGCGCTCGACGCCGTGCTCGGGGACGAGATCGGCGACGCGTTGCGAACGCTCGCCCCCGAACTGCACCAGGTGCTGCGGGCCATGGTGCTCGACGGGCTGTCGGTGCGGGAGACCTCGGTGCTGCTCGGAGTGCCGGAGGGCACCGTCAAGACCCGTGCGAGACGGGCGCGAATCGCGATGCGGGAGGCCCTGTCATGACCGCGCACCACCCCGGCGAGCAGCTGTTGCGCCAGTACGTGCGAGGTGACGACATCCCCGCCGACCAGCTGTGGGCGGTCGAGGCGCACCTCGAGGGCTGTGCTCCGTGCCGCGGCCGCCTCGCTCCCGACCCGATCGCCGAGCGGGTGTGGGCCGATCTCGCACCGGCGCTGGACCGAACCCCGCAGATGCCGCGGGCCCGGTCGTGGTTGCGGCACGTCACCCACTGGGTGTCCCCCGTGGCCGGGCCGTGGCTCGCGATGATCCTCCTCGTCACCGCCGTCGCCGTGGCGCTGGACCAGGCCGGGTCGGTGGCGCGCGGCCAGATCTCGCTGGTGCTGCTGGTGGCGCCGGTGCTGCCGGTGCTCGGCGTCGCCGCGTCCTGGGGCCGTGCCATGGACCCGGCCTACGAACTCACCGCGGCCACACCGCGGGCCGGTCTGCCGCTGGTGTTCCGCCGAACCGTGGCGGTGCTCGCCGTGGTCGTGCCCGGTCTGCTGGTGGCGGGCTCGGTGACCGGGGCCTCGCTCACCCGTTGGATGCTGCCGTGCCTCGCGTTCACCACGTGCACGCTCGCGCTCGGTGGCCTGATCGGCATCACCCGTGCCGCCATCGCGCTCATCGCGGGGTGGGCCGCCGGGATCGTTCTGCCGACGATCGCGCTCAGCCGCACGTCCGTCGCGCTCGACGTCGCCGCCGCACCGGTGTGGGCGGCCGTCCTCGCGGCAGCGCTGATCGTGATCGCCGTCCGTTTCCGTGTCCAGTCGAGGAGTTCGTGATGCGTGTAGTGGGAGCCGAGGAGGTCGCACCGACCTCCCATCCCTGGGAGATCCAGGCCGACGGCCTGGTGGTGCGAGTGGGTGGCAGGCGTGGCCGCAACGCGGTGAACGAGCTGACCCTGCGCCTGGGCAGGGGCGTGCACGGACTGCTCGGCCCGAACGGCGCGGGGAAGACGACGCTGATCAGGACGCTGGCGACGGTGCAGAAGCCCAGCGCGGGATCGCTGTCGCTGCTCGGCACCCCGCTCGGCGGCACCACCGGACTGCGGAAGCTGCGACGGAAGCTGGGCTACCTGCCGCAGCACTTCGGTTACTACAAACGGTTCACGGTGCGGGAGTTCGTCGAGTACCTGGCGTGGCTGAAGGAGATGCCGCCGCAGGCGATTCCGGGCGCGGTGCAGCGCGCACTGGAGAAGGTCGGGCTGGCCGACCGCGCCGACGACAGGCTCAAGACGTTGTCCGGCGGCATGGTGCGCCGCGCGGGCATCGCGCAGGCGATCGTCAACGACCCCGAGGTCCTGTTGCTGGACGAACCGACGGTGGGCCTGGATCCGGCGCAGCGGTTGAGTTTCCGCGAGCTCGTGGCCGAGCTGGGGCAGCAGTCGTGCGTGCTGATCTCGACGCACCTGGTCGAGGACGTCGCGGCGGCGTGCACGGACGTGGTGCTCGTGGCGGAGGGATCGCTGGTGTTCCAGGGAACTCCCGCCGAGCTCGCCGCCGCCGGCACCGAGGAACACGGGGGCGACAGCCCGATCGAGCGCGGCTACACGGCGTTGATCAACGCAACGCCGGGCAAGGGTGGTGGCTGGTGAGAGGGCTGCGAATCGAGCTGCGGCGGTCGTCCGCGCTCTGGGCCGGTCTGCTCGTGGTCGTGTCCGGCACGGCGATGCTGCTGCTGCTCACGACGGAAACCGCGAAGTGGCCGGGCAACTCGACGTCGGCGGTGCTGGCACTGCGTGAACCGCTGGCGTACGTGTGGGCGCTCGTGGTCGGCTTGGCCGTCCTGCAGGGCATGCGGGACAGCCGCGCAGGCGTCGGCGAGCTGTTCGCCACCACGTCCCGTCCCGGCTGGGTCCGGCTGGGCGCGCTCGCCTCCGCGGTCGCGGGTGTCGTCGCGGCGGCCACTCTGCTGCTGTGCTTGGGCGTCATCGGGAGAGTCGCGGTCGGCGGCGGTTTCGTCTCGGCCGGGTTCGTCCCGCTCGTGCTGCCCGTCGTGCTCGCCGCGGCAGGCAGCGTGGTCCTCGGCCTCGCGGTCGGACGGCTGCTGCCCCATCCGCTGGCTGTGCCCGTGGCGTTGGTGGCGACGTTCACGGTGGCCACGATGGCCGCCCAGGCGCAGGACGTGCGGTCTCCCGACGGCGTGATACCCCCACTGGCACTGCTGGTTCCCGTTCTCGCCCCGCCGAGTTCGGATCTGGTGACCACCTCCACCTCGGTGGACGTCGGCCAGATCGTGTGGTTCGTCGGACTCGGCGTCACGGCGTTGCTGTTGCTGGTGTCGCGGTCGTGGCGCGGACGGCTGGTGGCCCTGGTTCCCGCCGGGCTCGCGCTGGCGCTCGCCGTCTCGATCCTGCCGGCCAGGTTGTCCGACGTGCTGGTGACCGACTCGATCGCGGGCCGGATGGTGTGCGACGGCCCGGTGTGCGTGAGCCGGGTGCACCAGGCGAGCCTTCCCGCGGCGGCCGAGGTGGGCCGGGACGTGCTGAAGAAGCTGTCGGTCCTGCCCCATCCGCCCACCGGGGTCCGGGAGGACACGTCGGCGATGGCTCACTTCGCGGTACCGCTGCGCAGCAGCGACATCGTCTACCTGAACTCGCAGCTCCCTCCCTCGGCGCTGACGATGTCTCCCGGGCAGCTGCGCCTGGAGATGCTCGCCGGGGCAGGCGTTTCTCCTTGCACCACACCGAACACCCTGAACAGCCGGGAGGTCGTGGTCCGTTATCTGACCGCCGGCTACTTCAACGGTGAACTGGCCGAGCTGGCCTCCGAACCGCACTTCTGGAACAGCTCGCACATGCGTTCCGCCCTCGACGAGGCCTGGCGGGCGTTCCGCAGCCAGCCGCCGGCCGAGCAGCTGAAGCGAGTGGCGAAGGCTCGGGAGATGTTGTTGACGTGCCAGGACGCCGAGCAGATCCGTGACGTCCTGGTGGCGGCGCGATGAGGCCGGTCGCCTTGTACGCGCGCTCTCGCAGTGTGCCCGCTGCCCTTGCGGCGCTGCCGGTGGTGGTGTTCCTCGCGTGGTCAGCGATGCATTCGCCGTGGACGCCGTTGAGCGCGTCGCTGACGTCACTTGCGGCGGTGTTGGTGATCACGGTCGGTCTCGCCGGGCAGGATCCCGAGCTGGACAGGTCCACCGCCGTGCCGTGGCCGGCGTGGCGGTTCTGGCACCTGGTGCTCGCGGGCGTGCTGGCGGCGAGCCCGGTGCTGCTGGTGCAGGAACTCGGGTCCGAGACGTTCGGCTTCGAGTTCGTCGTGCGCGACACGGCGGGCATGGTCGGGCTGGCGGGGCTGGCCGCGACGGTGATCGGGGCGAGGTTCGCCGCCGCGGCACCGGTGCTGTGGTGGGCCGTGAGCGCGATCATGCCGCCCGCCCGGTCGATCCCCGGCCGGGTGATCACGTGGCCGCAGTCTCCCCCTGACGACGCGGTGGCGATGTGGACGGCCGGTGTGTTGTTCCTGAGCGGAGTCACCGCTTACGTGGTGCGCGGCGGGCGGCGCTGAACCGCCCGCCGCTCGTCAGGCCGCGGTGCGCAGGTCGAAGCCGGGGACCGCGACCATCTCGGGCCGGATCGGGCAGTTCGCCGCGAGCAGCCGCCGCGCCAGGACGTGGTCGACGGGCTTGTTGACGGACTCGACGCCGAGCAGCTTGTCTCCTCGGAAGCAGAACACCGAGAACGCACCGGTCGTCGGATCCCCTGTCACCACCACGTTGTCGTGGCCGTCGGTGAGGCCGGCGATCTGCACCTTCATGGCGTACTGGTCGCTCCAGAACCACGGCACCTGGGCGTAGGGCTCCGCAGATCCCCTGATCACCGCGGCGACGCAGCTCGCCTGGTCCACGGCGTTCTGCACGGACTCCAGCCGGATCTGCCGCGTGCCGTGGGGGAACCGGGCGCAGTCGCCGATCGCGAAGATCGCCGGGTCGGACGTGCGCAGTCGCGCGTCGACCACGATCCCGTCGTCGACCGTGAGCCCGGCCTCCTGTGCCAGTTCTGCGTTCGGCACCACTCCGATGCCCGCGACCACGAGATCGGCGGGCAGCACGGTGCCGTCGGCGAGCACGACCTCGCCGGGTCGCACCTCGGACACGGTGGCGTTGAAGAGGAACTTCACCCCGCGCCTGCGGTGCACCTGGACGACGTGCTCTGCCGTGTGCTCGGACAGAACCCGTGACAACGCACGGGGTTGCGCCTCGACCACGGTCACGTCGCACTCGGCTTCGCTCGCCACGGCGGCGTGTTCGAGTCCGATGAACCCCGCACCGATCGCGACCACACGGCCCCGGGGACGGGCGAAGTCGGCGTCCCCGATCGTGCGGATCGTGTGCGCGCCAGGAATCGGCCGCGGCCGTGAACCCGTTGCCAGCACGAGGTTCTCGTAGTCGAGGACACGACCGGACCGCAGCACGACCTGCCGCGCGGCGCGGTCCACGGAGACCGCAGGATCGTCCAGCACGAGGGAGATGTCGTGCTGGACGTAGTAGGTCTCCGGCCGGAACACCAGGTCGGCGACCCCGATGTCGCCCTGCAGGTAGGCCTTCGTGAGCGGAGGGCGCTGGTAGGGCAGCACGCCCTCGTCGCCGAACAGCGTGATGGTGCCGCGGTGTCCCAGTTCTCGCAGGGACACCGCGGCTTGGCAGCCCGCCTGGCCGGCACCGACGATGACGACGGCTCCGTCGGTCATCAGTAGTTCCCCAGGCCACCGCAGACGTTGAGCGCCTGCGCGGTGATGGAGTTCGCGGTCTCCGTGGTCAGGTAGGTGACCAGGCCGGCGACCTCCTCCGGGGTGGAGTAGCGGCCGAGCGGGATCTTCGCGTTGAACCTCTCCAGGACGTCGTCCTCGGTGATGCCCCAGTGGTTGGCGTAACCCTGGCGCACCTTGCCGGCCATCGGCGTCTCGACGTAGCCGGGGCAGACGGCGTTGACCGTGATGCCGGTCTTCGCGAGCTCCAGCCCGACGGCCTTGGTGAAGCCGACGACGCCGTGCTTCGAGGCGCTGTACGGGGAGGCGTAGATGACGCCCTGCTTGCCACCGGTGGACGCGATGTTGATGACGCGGCCCCAGTCGCCCTGGTTCATCTGCCCGGTGGACAGGACTTCCTTGGTGACGCGGAAGACGCTGTGCAGGTTGGTGTCGATGACGTCGGTCCAGATGTCCTCGTCCAGCGTGGCGATCTCGCCGCCACCGCCGCGACCGGCGTTGTTGACGAGGATCTCGATGCGGCCGAACACCTCCACGGCCTTCGTGACGGCCTTGCGGATGTCCTCTGTGGACTTGACGTCACAGGTCGTGCCGTCGGCCTCGTACCCCTCCTCGCGGAGCTGCTTGACCGTGGAGGCGACGTTCTCCGCGTCCCGCGCGACCACGAACACCGCGTGGCCCGCCGCGCCGAGCGACTCCGCGACGGAGAGGCCGATTCCGCTGGTTGCGCCCGTGACGAAGGCGACCCGTCGAGTCATGGTTCAACGCTCCTCAGAGTTGCTTCTCGGGAAGGTGCACGACGAGCCCGTCCAGCTCCTCGGTGACCGGGATCTGACAGCTCAGCCTGCTGTTGTCCTGACGGGGGCTCGCGGTGACGCACAGCAGCCCGTCCTCCAGGTCGTGCATGGCGGGCAACGGTTTGGTGTTGTCCCTGTCCACGTAGATGTGGCAGGTCCCGCACGTCGCGCCGCCGCCGCACTGGGCGAGGATGCCCTCGACGCCGGCGAGCTTGGCACCGCGCATGATCGAGTTGCCCGGCTCGACGTCGACGACCGACGACGTCCCGTCCGGGTGGACATAGGTGATCTTGGCCATCGCGGTGTCTCCCCACGGAAATAGGCTCGCCGGACGTCCTCGAAGGTGCCGGTGACGCCTGGGGATCGCCTGGAACTCCCCTCGAACGCGTTCGAGACCTCCTCTAGGGCCTTTTGCGACCCTCACAACCCGACGCAACCGACGCGGAGGTCTCACCGTGCCCGACGCACTGCACGAGTTCTACGAACAGCGACCGCAATGGTCCGCGCCGTCGGCGGAAGACGGCCTGCAACGCGCCACCATCTCGGTGCCGCGCGACTACAGCGACCCCGGCGGCGCGCGGCTCACGATCGCTCTTTCCCGCCTGCCCGCGACGAATCCCGCCAAGCGCCGGGGTGTTCTGCTCTCGGTCAACGGCGGCCCCGGCGGCGACAACGGCGAAGGCCTCAAGCTGCCGCTGGAGTTCCCTGCCGAGGTGCGCGAGGCCTACGACCTGATCGGGTTCGACCCACGCGGCACCGGCGGGTCCACCCGGCTCTACAGCGAGGTCGTGGTGCCCGTGGCGCCGTTCGACTCCCGGCCGCCGGACTCGTTGTTCGAGCAGCTGTCCGCCGACATGCGCGAACGCGAGCTGGCGTGCGCCCGTGCCGGCGGCGACCTGCGGCCCCACATCACGACCCGCAACACCGCGCGGGACATGGACGTCATCCGCGGCGTGCTGGGCGAGGACAAGATCAGTTTCGTCGGGTACGCCTACGGCACGCTGGTCGGCGCCGTCTACGGGTCGATGTTCCCCGCGCGCCTGGACCGCAGCGTGCTCGACTCGTGCGTGAACCCGGACTGGACCTGGCGCGAGCAGTTCGTCACGCAGGCCGAGGCCGTGTACCGCAACGTGCAGAAGTGGGCGCAGTGGACCGCCGAGCGCAACGTCCACTTCGGACTCGGTACGTCCGCCGCCGCGGTGCTGGAGACCGTCGAGGAGGTCGTCTCCTCGCTGGAGGAACTGGGTGCCGTGCACCTGCGCACGTTGTTCGACGGCGCGGTGGGCACGCGGGCCACCGACCGCGGGCAGTGGGACTCGCTGGGCCACCTCGTCAGCGACCTGCGCAAGGTCGAGGACGTCGCCACGGCCCAGAAGCTGATCGCGGGTGAGGGAACCTGGCGCCCGCAGGACACGACCGGTGAGCTCCGGATCGGTGTGCTGGAGGCGATCACGATGGAGACCGAGTGGCCGGCCGACCTGGACGTCTACTACTCGGACATGCGCTACCACCGCGAGCACCACCCGTACGGCTTCGGCGTGCTGCGCGCCCAGCCGTGGGTCGGCGCGTTCCGCACGTTCGAGTCCCTGGAGGAGCCCACGCACGTCAAGCGCGTCGGCTACCCGGTCGGGCTCGTCGTGCAGGCGGACGGCGACCCGTTCGACCGCTACGAGGGCGGTGTGGCGATGGCCGAACGCCTGGGCCACCACCTCGTCGTCATCGAGGACTCCGGTGACCACGAGGTGTACGCGTTCGCGGGCAACGCCGTGCTCGACTGCATCGTCAACGCCTACCTCGTCGACGGTGTGCTCCCGGAGAAGCGTGTCGGCGTGCCGGGTTCGACGCCGCGGCCGGACATCGCTCCTGATGCCTGAGAACGAAGAAGGGGCCCGGATCACCGGGCCCCTTCTTCATCTGGCTGCCTGGACGACCGCGTCCACGAGCTGAGCCAGTTCTATCGACTCGCACGACGTGGGACCGCCGGTCCTCACCGCGGACACGAAGCTGCGGGCCGCGTTGGTGTACTGGTCGTCGGGTTCGAGGCGGAGCTGCTCCCCGCCGAGCCGCACGATCGGCGCGAGGTCCGCGGGCGGGGCGTAGGCGCGGTCGACGGTGATGTGGCTTTCGCTGCCCCACACCGAGTAGTTCGCCCGGTAGGTGTGCTCCATGCCGAACGTGAGCTGCGCCGTGACACCGCCGGGAGCCCTCAGCAGCACCGAGCCCGAGACGTCCACGCCGTAGGTGGCGTCTACCTTCAGGTTCGCGCCGAGCACCTGCAGTCCGGGGCCGAGCATCAGCATCGCGGCCTTGAGCGGGTAGACGCCGACGTCGAGGAGGGCCCCGCCGGCGAGGTCCTTGCGGTACCGGATGTCCCCCGACGGCCGCGGCGGGATCGTGAACGCCGCCTCGAACGCCCGCACCTCGCCGACCGCGCCCGCGAGGACGAGCCTGCGCACCTCGTGGTGCTGGGAGTGGAACGGGAACAGGAAGTTCTCCCGCAGGACGAGCCCGCGTTCCCTGGCCTGGGCCACGAGATCCGCGGTCTCCTCCAGCGACGGCGTGACCGGTTTCTCGGCCAGCACGTGCTTTCCGGCACGCAACGCCCGTTCGATCCACACCGCGTGATGCGCCGCCGGCAGCGGCACGTACACGGCGTCGAGATCCATGCCGAGCAGCTTCTCGTACCCGGTGACGGCCTCGCAGCCGTAGTCGGCCGCGACCTTGCCCGCCTTCTCGCCGTCGCGGCTCGCGACCGCGACGATGTCCACATCGGACAGACCCGCGAACGCGGGCAGCATCCTGCGGCGGGCGATGTCGGCGCACCCGACGACGCCCAGCCTCACTCGCCGATCAACGCCGCTGGCCATGTCCGCACCGCCGCTGTCTCGTAGCGCAGCGCGACGTGACTCGACGCGCTGACGACGTCCCGCCAGAACCGTTGCAGGGGCGAGCTCTCGCTGAGCCCGCTCGTGCCGGCCGCCCTGACGAGGGCTCCCACCGCCTCGACGACGCTGTCCGCGGTGAAGGTGGCGTTGCGTTCGCAGCGCGCCATCAGCCTCGGGGTGAACGTGCGTTCGTCGAGCACCTGTGCGTTCTGCTCCACCAGGAACCGCGCGGCGTCGATCTGCGCGGAGGCCCTGCAGAGGTCGACGCCCTGGGAGACGTTGACCTTCTTGCCACGGAGGGCGTCGGTGGCGGCGTGGAACGCGCCGTACGCGGCTCCAACCGCCGGAGCGGCGAACGTGAGACCGCCGACCGCCTGGAACGGCACGTTGTGCGCGGGCAGGTCGCTCGTGCCGTTCTGGCCGGACACGAAGTCCGCGCGCAGGTACGACAGGTGCTCCGGCACGAACACGTCGTCGACGATCACCGTGTGGCTGCTGGTGGCGCGCATGCCCGCGTTGTCCCAGGCCTCCACGACTGTGAAGTCCTTGCGCGGGAGGGCGAAGAACCGCGCCTCGGGTTCACCGCCGGTCGCGACCATTCCGCAGACCAACGCCCAGTCGGCGAAGTCCACGCCGCTGACGTACGACCAGCGGCCGCTGAGCCGGTGACCGCCCTGCGTGACCGTCGCCTTCCCCATCGGGGGCTGCGCGGTCACGATGAACGTGTCGGGGCTGTCAGCCCACAGCTCGTCGTGACCGAGCCGCGGCAGGTGCGTGGCGTAACGGGCGGACAGCGCGGAGAGCGAGGCGCACCAGGCCGTGGAGGCACAACCCTCGCCGACCGCGATGACGGCCTGGGTGAACTCGGTGAACCCGCCTTCGCTGCCACCGTAGGACTTCGCGACGAAGTGCCGCGCGAACCCGGCCTCCCGCACGGCCGCCACGACCTCCGGCGCGAGCCTGCGCGTCCGGTCGGCCTCCTCGGCGTGCTCGGCGGCGAGCGCGCTCACCTTCTCCGCGACCGGGACGAGACCGGTGTCGCTCATGCGGCTCCTTCCCTTGCCGCCGCGGCGGCGATGGCGACGGGCGAGGGCTCGTCGCGGTGGATCGTGCGCGACTTGGCCTGGAGCTCGCCGTTCACGCGCACGAGCACGTCCTCGATGAAGAACGTGGGCTCGAACGTGACGTTGCCGGCCTTGTCGGTCCGGGTGACCAGCGAGCAGTACGAGACGTTGATCGTGTTCTCGTCGACCTCTTCGATGACGTAGTGGTCGTTCCAGTGCCGCACGGCTCCGTTGGCGTACCGCGGCAGGGCGGCGTTGGCGCCCGCGATGAGCTGCGCCCTGCCGACGACCTTCTCGCCGCGGTGGGCGTGGTCGGTGACGCCGTCCTCGGTGAAGGTAGCCGCGTACCCCTCGATGTCGAGTGCATCGAGCAGCCGCATCTGCAGCGCGTAGAAGGTCTTCACCTCGATGTAGGTGGTCACGCTGACTGGGGACACTACGACTCCCTCCTCCTGTGATCTGTGCCATCGACGATCCACACGTGTGGTGGAAGACCGGTGGAGGACTTCTCGTTCGAGGGCTCTTCTAGTTGCCGTGCAGTGGTTCCGCCGATGCTGAGTCCGATTTGTCCATCACACCTGGAGGGCTCATGTCGGAGGCAACTCCCGATGTCGCCAAGTCCGTCACGGTCGAGTGCTCGATCGAGCAGGCGTTCGCGATCTTCGCGGAGCACCCGCTCGACTGGTGGCCGGAGAAGCACGTCTTCGTGCAGGACCGTCGATCCATCACCATCGAGCCCGTCGTGGGCGGCCGCTACTACGAGACCGGTGCCGACGGCCAGGAGATCGCCTGGGGCACCATCACCGAGTGGGACCCGCCGAAGCGCCTGGTCATGACCTGGCGCGTGGGCCCCGGCTGGCAGCCGATCTACGAGGACTCCAGGGCGTCGTTCATCAAGGTGGACTTCGAGGCCCTGGGCCCGGCCACCACGCGCGTGACGCTGACGCACGCCGACCTCGACCGCCACGGCTCACCGCTGGCCGGGCAGATCTTCGGCGCCCTGAACGGTCCCAGCCCCGGCGACACGCTCGCCAAGTACGCGACGGCGGTGGAGAAGCACGCACCCGCGAAGGTGTGACCCGCCGCCCGCGCGAGAAGAGCCCGCTCTCGGTGAGAGCGGGCTCTTCTCGTTGCCGGACAGGACGAAGAGGTCCGCCCCGGAGGCTCGGGGCGGACCTCTTCCTCAGGCGCCGATCTGGTTCCGTGCGGGATCGGCCACCGCCACGACGCTCTTCACGTCGACCAACCGGGAAAGCTGCTTCACCAGCTGATCGGGATTGCGTCCGGCCGGCAGCCACACCACCACGTCCATCCGGGAGACGTCGCCGCGCTCGGTGGGATCGAGGCTGAGCGACTCCACGTCGACGCCGCGACTGGAGAACAGCACCACGACCCTGGCCAGTGCGCCAGGAGCGTTGCGCAGCACCAACGACAACTCATGTCTGTTCATCACAGGTCCTCGTCGAACAGGGGCTTGATGCCCCGCACGGTCATGATCTCGTCGTTGCCGGTTCCCGCGGCGACCATCGGCCACACCTGGGCGTCCTCGCCGACCACGAAGTCGATCACCACCGGCCGGTCGCGCACCTCCATCGCGCGCATGATCACATCGTCCACTTCGGACTTCTCGGTGCACCGCAGCCCGGCACAGCCCAGCGCCTCGGCGAGCGCGACGAAGTCGGGGACGCGGTCGTGGGTGGACAAGCCCGTGTTGGAGTACCGGCCGCGGTAGAAGAGGTTCTGCCACTGGCGGACCATGCCGAGGTTGCCGTTGTTGATGATGGCGACCTTGATCGGGATGCCGTCCAGGGCGCACGTGACGAGCTCCTGGTTGGTCATCTGGAAGCAGCCGTCACCGTCGATCGCCCACACCGCGCGGTCCGGCACGCCGCACTGCGCGCCCATGGCGGCCGGGACCGCGAAGCCCATGGTGCCGAGGCCGCCGGAGTTGATGAACGAACCCGGCCGCTCGTAGCCGACGAACTGCGCCGCCCACATCTGGTGCTGCCCGACACCCGCGGTGTAGATCGCCTCGGGCCCGACGAGCTTGCCGATGCGTTCGATCACGTGCTGCGGCGCGAGCTTGCCGTCGGCGGGCCAGTCGTAGCCGAGCGGGAACCGGTCGCGCAGGCCGTCGAGATAGGCCCACCACGACGTGAGCACCGGGGCCCGGCGCACGGCCGCGTTCAGTGAGACCAGCACGTCCTTGCAGTCACCGACGATCGGCACGTCCGCCTTGCGGTTCTTGGAGATCTCGGCGGGGTCGATGTCGGCGTGGATCACGGCGGCGTTGGGGGCGAACAGGTCCAGCACGCCCGTGACGCGGTCGTCGAAACGCGTGCCCAGTGCGATCAGCAGGTCGGACTGCTGCAGCGCGGCCACGGCGGGCACCGTGCCGTGCATGCCCGGCATGCCGAGGTGCTGGCGGTGCGAGTCGGGGAACGCGCCGCGGGCCATCAACGTGGTGACCACCGGGATGCCCGTGCGTTCGGCCAGCGTCCGCAGCTCCGCGGCGGCGCCGGCGCGGACCACTCCCCCGCCGATGTAGAACACCGGCCGGCGGGAGGAGGCGATCAGCCCGGCCGCGCGCCGGATCTCGTTGGCAGCGGGCGTGATCCGCGGGATCGCGACCGGTGCTGCCGGCGTGTACGTGGTGGTGGCGGCCAGCACGTCCTTGGGGATGTCGACCAGCACCGGGCCCGGCCTGCCACCGGCGGCGAGTGCGAACGCCTCGGCGATCACCGCCGGGATGTCCGCGGGGTCCGTCACCTGGAACGCGTGCTTGGTGATCGGCAGGGAGATGGAGCGGATGTCGGCTTCCTGGAAGGCGTCCGTACCGATCATCGACCGGTTGACCTGGCCGGTGATCGCCACGATCGGCACGGAGTCCATGTAGGCGTCGGCGAGCGGCGTGACGAGGTTCGTCGCACCGGGGCCCGACGTCGCCACGCACACACCGACCCTGCCCGTCGCCTGCGCGTACCCCGACGCGGCGTGCCCGGCGCCCTGCTCGTGCCGCACGAGCACGTGCCGGATCTTCACCGAGTCCAGCAGCGGGTCGTACGCGGGAAGGATGGCCCCGCCGGGAATGCCGAAGATCACTTCACAACCGGCGTCCTCGAGCGCGCGGACCAGCGAGCTCGCACCGGTGACGGTATCCACTTTTCTGGTCTCCCCGATCGGCCGCGGATCAACCGGCGAGCTGCCGCTCCAGCTGACGTGCGGACGTCGGGCCGTTCAGCGACGGGTCGGAGCTGAGGATCGCGCACTGCAGCTGGCGCAGGCGTTCCGACGGCTCCAGGCCGAGCTCCTCGATCAGAGTGTCGCGCAACGACTGGTACGCCTCCAGGGCACGCCACTGACGGCCGGCGCGGTAGAGCGCGAGCATGTACTGCGCGCAGAGGTTCTCGTGCATGGGGTGCTGCGCGGTGAGCACGGACAGCTCGCTCAGCAACGACTGGTGCTTGCCCAGCCGCAGGTCCGCCTCGATCCGCGCCTCCAGGACGCCGAGCCGCGACTCCTGCAGCCGCGTGACCTCCATGCCCAGCCGCACACCGATCTGGACGTCCACGAGCACCGGCCCGCGCCACACGTCGGTGGCCGACCGCAGCAGCCGTGACGCGGACTCGAGGTCACCGACCTCCAGCGCGCGCTGACCGGCCGTGGCGAGCCGCTCGTAGCTGCGCACGTCGATGGTCTCCGGCGCGACGTCGAGCATGTAGCCGCCGTAGCGGGTCACGAGCACGTTCTTCGCCGCGCCCGCGCTGCCCTCGGGAAGCGCCGCCTCGATGCGGCGACGGACCTGCAGCACGTATGTCTGCAACGTGGTGAGCGCGCTTCTCGGCGGTGTAACCCCCCACAGCTCTTCGATCAGAGTGGGCACGGTGACGACGTGCCCCGCCTGCAGCGCGAGCAGCGAGAGGACCTGCCGCGGCTTCACCGCGCTCGGCGTGATCGAGATGCCGTTCTCCCTGGCCTCCAGCGGTCCGAGAACTTTGATCTCCATGACGGGATCCCTCCCCAGTTCCAGTTTCAGCGGCGGCTTGCTGGTTGTTGTGCCATCAAGTTCACCTGAGCCGGGCTATCGAACGCCACGTAGCTCGGCACGACTCCGAGATGGCGAACTACCGCTCCTCGTGTGAGATATTCACGGGGCCGGACGTACCCAAACAATTTCACCGGGTAACGGCCTGAACACCGCTCGTGACCGGCACGTTAAATACTCGTCCTTTCGAGCGAAATTTGCCGAAACCGGTAACTGCGGCACTATGTTCTGTACCGATACAGAACTTGATCCGCAACAGGACCGCACTGTCTAGCATTTGCCGTGGGTTCGCCGAGGGGCCGGACGCGCGACGTGCCCACTCTTGGGGCCACTCTCGGGCCACTCTCGGGCCACTCTTGGGGGAATCGTGAATGACTCGCCTGGATCGCCGAGACCCGGCTGGATCATCCACGCCGTTGTGGCGGGCATCTGTCTGACCGACGTGACGCGGCTGCTTCTGCGGGACCGGGAAACGACTCATTCCGCCACATATCTCATCGCATTGGCCTTGGCCCTCGCCCTGCAGGGGCTCCAATTCGGCGGCCTGAACACCCCCGCACGCCGCCTCGCCCTGGCCACCCAGGCAGTGCTCGTCTTCCTGCCGTTCCCCCTCACCGGCCAGCTCTGGACCGCGGTGCCCGGCCTGGTCGCCGGCAACGCGCTGGCGCTGTTCAGACCGGCCGCGGGCTGGACGGTGTTCGCCCTGGTGGCCGCGGCGACGAGCCTCCTGCAGACCTCCGCACCGGCCTCACCCCTGGAAGCCGTGATCGCGACGACCGCGACGGGCCTGCTCGTCTCCGGCATCACGTTCCGGCCCGCGGCACCTGAACCGGTCGGCGCAGCCCTCGCCGAGGAACGCCTGCGCGTCGCCCGCGACCTGCACGACCTGCTCGGCTACAGCCTGAGCGCGATCAAGCTGAAGAGCGAGCTGGCCCACCGCCTCATCTCCGAACGCCCGGACAGAGCCCAGGAGCACCTGGCCGATATATTGGATATCGCCGGAAACGCCCTCACAGACGTGCGGTCACTGGCCCGCAGCTACCGCCGTCTGTCGCTCTCGGACACCTCACATTCGGCGAAGACCATGCTGACCGCCGCGAACATCGACGTCCGCGTCGAGCTGGACCACGACCCGTTGCCGGAAGAGATCGAAACGGTGCTGGCCGCAGTCCTGCGAGAGGCCGTCACGAACGTTCTGCGCCACAGCGAGGCGGAGAACTGCGCCATCACCGTCCGCCAGACCGGCGATGAGGTGAAGCTCGACGTCGTAAACGACGGCGCCACCGACCGCCCGAGCTCCTCGGACTGCAACGGCGTCCGCAACCAGGCCGAACGCGTGCAGGCGGCGGGTGGCGTGTTCATCGCCCGGCACGTCGGCACGGACCGCTTCCACGTCCACGCCGCCATCCCGATCGCGGCCTGATCCGGCCACCCACCCCGAGTCACCACCGATATATCAGTTGGCCGCCACCACGCCGCTGACCTGCTTGAACACCCCGGATGCAAAGAACGTTTGCGGACGTCCGCAAACGTTTTTTGCATCCGGGATCTCCAACACAAGGACGGCGACCGCGTGACCTGGACTTTTGCAACAGGACGTTTGCGGACGATGACAAACGTCCTGTTGCAACGCCCTCGGCCAAGCCCAGACAGAACATGGCCGGAGACCAGGGGTCAGAACCAGCCGGCCTTGCGCGCGATCCGCACCGCGTCCACGCGGTTGCGCGCGTCGAGCTTCGCCGTCACCGCCGTCAGGTAGTTGCGGATCGTGCCGACGGACAGGAACAGCGTGCTCGCGATCTCCATGGCGTCCGCACCGTCGGACGCCAGCCGCAGCACCTCCAGCTCGCGCGGCGTGAGCGGGCACTCGTCGGTGTCCCACGCCGAGAGCGCCAGCTGCGAGTCGATGACCCGGCGGCCGACGGACACGCCGCGGATGGCGTCGGCGAGCTCGTTGATGGGCGCGTCCTTGAGGATGAAACCGTTCACGCGAGCGTTGAGGGCGCGGCGCAGGGTTCCGGGGCGGCCGAGGCTCGTGAGGATCAGGGTGCGGGTCCCGGGAGCCGTGTCGTGGATGACCGTGGCCGCCGAAAGGCCGTCCATACCGGGCAGGTCGATGTCGAGGACGGCGACGTCCGGTTGACTCCTCGCAACAGCCGGGACGATTTCGTCACCTGTTGCCACCGACGCGACGACCTCAATGTCTGGTTCGAGATTCAACAACGCGACCAATGCGCCGCGGACCATTTGCACGTCCTCGGCGAGTAACACTCTGATCATCATCGGCCCCCTTGCCGGGTCCCCCCTGCCAACTTTCCGAGTTTTACACTCGGTGACCGCACGGGACAAGCATTTGAGCCGACGATGCCTTTCACTACTCCGAATGCCTTAAAGCAATTCGAAATATCGATGGGCTGATGCCGCCCTGTCACTGAGCGCTAACGCATTGCCACTGCTCCGGCCGCGCGCGAGCGGAACTCGAGCGGCTCTCAGTACCCATCACAACCGTGAACGCGACAACCGCTCAGCGGGTCTCGCCCCAGCGCTCCAGCAGTTCCAGTCCGCCATCGACGGTGATCACCTGACCCTGGATCCAGGCGGCCTCCTCCGTGCACAGCAACGCGACCGCGTTCGCCACGTCCTCCGGCACCGTGACCCGGCCGGACGGGCTCTTGATCGCGAGCCGGTCCACCAGTTCCGGGTCGATGTTCATCGGGCCGTTGTCGACCACCGTCGTCACGACCGCGTTCACCGCCACCCGGTACCAGGCCATCTCCAGTGCCAGCGTGCGGATCACGCCGTGCACGGGCGTCACCGTGTAGCCGGCGATGACGACTCGGCCGCCGTCGACGAACGCCTTCGCGAGCGGTTCCACGACGTTCAGCAACGGCGTCAGATCCGGGGAGACGGCGTGGTGCACGAACAGGTCGAGCCGCCCGCGCTCCAGCTTCACCTGCTCCAGCAGGGACCGCACCGCGCTCTCGTCGTGCAGGTCCAACGGCACGACGGACGCCGAACCCGGCTTGCCCGCGAGCACGAGCATCGCCCGGTCGGCGTCGACGTCGCCGGGGGACGTGGTGAGGATGACGTGAGCGCCGTTGTCGCAGAGCTTGCCGGCTATGGCAAGTCCGAGACCGTGTGTGCCCGACGTGACAAGGGCGATCTTGCCGTCGAGTCCCAGGCGCGTGTTGACCGGTTCGATCATGATGCTGACCACCTCGTTGTCCGCGTGGTGATCGACGTTGCGCCCGGCCGCTAGGGCCGAACTCGACTACTTCTTGCGCAAACCCTCCAGCACCCGCAGGATCGCGCGTTCGACGTCGCGGCCGGTGCGCTTCGGGTCCGACGAGCTCGCGATCGTGCTCGCCCCCGACGACAACGCGCCGAACAGCAACCGCGCCATGATCTCCACGGGCAGGTCCTCGATCTCGCCCGCGTCGACGAGCAGCTGCACGGCCGAGCGGAGCAGACCGAAGCTGAAGTGCTCCTCCGCCTCGCGCCAGCGCTCCCAGCCCATCACCACCGGCGCCTCGTGGACGATGATCCGCTGATACTCGGGGTCCAGGCACTTGCGGACGTACGCGCGCAGGCCCGCGACCGCGATCTCCCACGGGTCGCCGTCGCTGCTGATGACCGCGGTCAGCGACTCGATCGACTGCGTCTCGACCTGCGCGAAGGCCGCCTCGAACAACGCCTGCTTGCCGCTGAAGTGGTGGTACAGCGCGCCTTTCGTCACGCGGGCTCGTTTCACCACCTCGTCGAGCGAGGTACCCGCGTACCCGCGTTTGGTGAACAGGTCGACGGCGCTGTCGACCAGCGCCTGCCTGGTCGACTCCGAGTACTCGGCGCGTCGTGTTCGCACGGGCGAAACGTATCTCACATACCGACGGTACGTACCGGTGGTATGGTCGTGTCATACCGAGGGTATGCGAGAGACCGGGGGTACGAGACATGGGCTGGGCAGACCACTACCGCCGCCGTGACGCGCTCGACGCCGTCCTGCGCGACGCCCGCCGCGACCCGTCCGCACCGCTGATCGTGGATCCGGACGTCTTCTCGTCGCTGCAGGACCTGCTGCTGGCGCTCGATCACCGCTGGCAGAACAAGCTGACCGCACGCATGGAGACCGCCGCACTGGAGGGCCGCGTGGACGAGGACCGCGTCACCGCGGAGCTCGCCGCCGAGGAGCCGGTGTTGCGGGCCGTGCTCGACGCACACCTTTCGCTCGGCAGTTACCGGACGGTAGGAATGACTCCATGAGTCGTTGGACCGAAGCCGACATTCCCGACCAGACCGGCCGCACCGTCCTCGTGACCGGCGCGAACTCCGGTCTCGGCCTGCGCACCGCCCAGGTGCTCGCGGCCAGAGGAGCCCACGTGATCATGGGCTGTCGCTCGGTCCAGCGCGGCGAACAGGCACGGCAGACGGTCGCGGGGTCGGCCGAGGTCCTCGAACTGGACCTCGCCGACCTCAGCTCCGTCCGCGCCGCCGCGGAGAAGGTCACTGAAAAGGTCGGCCAGCTCGACGTTCTCATCAAAAACGCGGGCATCATGGCCGTCCCGCTCGGCCAGACCGTCGACGGCTTCGAGCGACAGTTCGGCACCAACCACCTGGGCCACGCCGCCCTGACATGGCTGCTGCTGCCCGCACTTAGGCAACGTCCGGGCGCACGCGTCGTGACTGTCGCCTCTCTCGCGCACCAGTACGGCCGGATCGACTTCGACGATCCGAACTGGGAGCGTCGCTCGTACAGCTACCGCGGCTCCTACGGCCAGTCGAAGCTCGCCAACATCCTGTTCGCGCGTGAGCTGGACCGCCGCGCATCGGACGTGACCTCCATCGCGGCACATCCCGGTGTGACGGTCACCGAACTGACCAACAACATGGCGAGCGAACACAAGTCGTTGTTCCTGCGGATCGGCGGCAAGATCAGCCACCTGTTCTCGCAGTCCGTCGAGATGGGCGCGCTGCCGCAGCTCTACGCGGCGACGTCACCGGACGCGCGCGGTGGCCAGTACTACGGCCCGGACAGCTTCAACGGCTACCGCGGCCACCCCACCGTCGCGCGGATGACCGCCGCCGCCCGTGACGACCTCGCCGCGAGCCGCCTGTGGGACCTCACGATCAAGATGACCGGGATCACACCCGACCTGCCGTGACGACGGATGCTCGACCAGAAGCCCGGTTTCGGCGTTCATCCTCAGGCGAAGCGTGCGTGATGCCGGACACCCGGCGGCGCAGCGTAGGGTGAGGTGGTGACTGTGGTACCTGAGGGTCGGAAGCTGCTGCGGCTCGAGGTCCGCAACAGCCAGACGCCGATCGAGAAGAAGCCCTCGTGGATCAAGACGCGGGCGAAGATGGGCCCCGAGTACCGGGAGCTCAAGGGTCTGGTCAAGCGCGAGGGCCTCCACACGGTCTGCGAAGAGGCCGGCTGTCCCAACATCTACGAGTGCTGGGAAGACCGCGAGGCCACGTTCCTGATCGGCGGCGAGCAGTGCACCAGGCGCTGCGACTTCTGCCAGATCGACACGGGCAAGCCCGCCGACCTCGACCGCGACGAGCCCCGCAGGGTCGCCGAGTCGGTCCAGGCGATGGGCCTGCGCTACTCCACGGTCACCGGTGTCGCCCGTGACGACCTGGAGGACGGCGGCGCGTGGCTGTACGCGGAGACCGTCCGCCAGATCCACGAGATGAACCCCGGCACCGGCGTCGAGCTGCTGATCCCGGACTTCAACGCGGTCCCGGAGCAGCTCGACGAGGTCTTCGAGTCACGTCCCGAGGTGCTCGCGCACAACCTGGAGACCGTGCCGCGGATCTTCAAGCGCATCCGCCCGGCGTTCCGCTACGAGCGGTCCCTCGAGGTCATCACCAAGGCCCGCGAGTTCGGCCTGGTCACGAAGTCGAACCTGATCCTCGGCATGGGCGAGACCCCCGAGGAGGTCACCGAGGCGCTGGCCGACCTCTACGACGCGGGCTGCGACATCATCACCATCACGCAGTACCTGCGCCCCTCGCCGCGGCACCACCCGGTCGAGCGCTGGGTGAAGCCCGAGGAGTTCGTCCAGCACAAGGAGACGGCCGAGGAGATCGGCTTCCTCGGCGTGATGGCGGGTCCACTGGTCCGTTCCTCCTACCGCGCCGGACGTCTGTACGCGCAGGCGAAGCAGAAGCGCGGAGAGGACCTGCCGGAGAACCTCCAGCACCTGCTCACCGTCTCGGCGTCGCAGGAGATCACGAGCCTCCTCGCGCCCCGCTGACCCTCAGGAGAAGCGGACCTCGCTCACGACCACGCCGTCGAGTTCGCGCACGAAGTCGGCGCCGAACGCGCTCGACGGCGTGTGCGAGCCGGGCGCCACGCCGTTGATCTTGCCGATGGCGCGGAGCACGGAGTCCGCGGTGAGGCTGTAGGCGTTCGGCGTGGTGATCGCGCACTCGACCTTGGTCTTGGCGTCCCACGCCTCGCCGAACACCTCCGCGCGCGTGTTGGCCCGCTTGCGCTCGTCGGGCCCCTTCACCTTCCCTGCGACGGCCTTGGCGACGTTCTGCACGAGCGATGTCTGCAGCACGGGCGCGAACACCTGCTGGAGCTGTCCGATCAGGCCCGGCACGACGGTGAACGTGGTGATGTTCGGGATACCGGTCGAACGGTATGCAGTAGACACATCACCCCACGGGATACTGCCTACTTCACGCGGCCCGGACCGGAAGTAGGCGGTCCGGCGACGGTGCCCGATGCGGACGTTCCTCAGGTCGCCGTTCACCCTGATCCGCCCACCGACCGCGGAGGCCTCGACCGAGGTCTTGGCGGTGCCCGCGCTCGCTCCTCCTCCGACGACGAACGCGAGATCTAGGTGCGTGGCGGTCGGCAGGGCGTTCTTCAGGATGGCGGCGACACAGTCCGTGGGCACCACGTCGAACCCGGCACCGGGCAACAGCACGATGCCGGCCTTGCGCGCGTCGACGTCTCTCTGGCTGATGGACTCGAAGACGTCTATCTCGCCGGTGATGTCGAGGTAGTGCGTGCGGGTCTTCAGGCAGGCGTCGACCATCGCGTCGGAGGTGTGCGCGAACGGTCCAGCGCAGTGCACGACGGCGTCGACGTCTTCGAGGTTCGCCGCCGCCTGGCTCAGGTCGAACGCCCGGTGCTCCAGGCCCAGAGCGGCGGCGACCGGTTCGATCTTCTCGTTCGAGCGACCGGCGAGGATCGGCCGTTCGCCCCGCTCGACCGCGAGTTCGGCGATCAGTCGTCCGGTGTAGCCGTTGGCGCCGTACACCATCCACGTCATGCCGCGACCTTACCGGCGAGTAGCGTTGAGTGAGGCAAACAATGAGCCAATCAACAACAGTGCTCCGACACCGATCACCGGCAACGCCCAGAGCAGCCTGCGGTGCCTCAGATCGGCGCAGATGTCCACATAGGCCGGTCCGACCGCGGCCGCCGCCGGCTCGTCGAAACCGATGCCCAGCCCGTTGCCGCACGGGATCAGCGACCCGCTCGGCGACTCGACGGCCAGCATCACGAAGAGGATCGCGCCCCCGCCCAGGAGGAACGCGAGGCCGACGACGACGGCGAACGTGCGCACTGACATGGAAGAAAGTTACGTCTCAAATGGACTCGGGGATAGCCCTGGTCAGACGCATTGGGGTTCATCCCCTAATCCCCCGCTGAACGCTCACACGCCCCCACTCGGAAAGAACGAGTAGCGCTGCTCCACCCGGCCGTGGCGCGGATGCGGCGCAGGGTCGCCGACCTTGATCCATCCGAGGCGCTCGTAGAGCCGCACGCCCCGCTCGTTGTCGACGTAGACCAACAGCTGGGCGCCCGTGTACCCGCGCGCCGTCAGGGCATCGGGCAGTGCGCGCAGCAACGCCTCGCCGACACCCTTGCCCCACGCGTCGGGATGCACGCCGACGTAGTTGATGTAGGCGACGCCTGGCTCCGTCTCATGTGGACCGCCGGCCAGGAAGCCGACCGCCTCACCGCTTTCACACGCCAGCAGCAACAACGACGGCTCGTTCGCCAGCGCGTTCTCGATGCCGGGACGCGCCTGGTCGAGCGTCGGGACCTCGTCGTAGCCGTCCCTGGCCGTGACCGCGTGCGCCCAGATGAGCGCGGCCGTGTCGACGTGTTCGGGTCCCCCGTGAACGATCTCCATGCGCCCCAGAGTGTCAGCGCCTCAGCACGACGGGAAGCGATTTGAGGCTGACCATGATGTCGTTGTGCGTGACCGGCGGCTGCTCGGTGGCGGAGCAGACCGTGTGCGGGAACCGGGTCACGAGCTCGCGCAGCACGGTTTCGGTCTCCAGCCTGGCGAGCGCCGAGCCCAGGCAGAAGTGCGGTCCGTGGCCGAACGTCGCGTGCCCGGTCGTCGCGCGGTCGACGCGGTACCGTGCCGCGTCCTCGTGGGCCGCGGGGCACCGTCCGGCGGAGCCGAGGTTGATCAGCAGGAGCGTGTTCTCCGGCACCGTGACGCCGCCGATCTCGACCGGCTCGGTGGTGATGCGGTGGGTGGCGTTGCGGACCGGCGAGTTCTGCCGCAGCGTCTCCTCGACGAGCACGGGCACCAGAGCGGGGTCTGCCGCTGCCTTCTCCCACAGGTCGTTGTCCAACGCGTCGTGCACGACGTTCGCGATGAGGCCCGCCGTCGTCTCGTGGCCCGCTACTACGAGAAGGAACGCCATCGCTATCAGTTCGTCGTGGGTCAGCCGGTCGCCGTCCTCCTCTGCGACGACCAACGCGCCGAACAACGAGTTCTCGTCGAGCGCGCGATTCGTGAGCAACGTGTGGAAGTAGCCGCCCAGTTCGTCGCTCGCGGGCTGGGACACCTCGGGCTCCATCGACATCATGGTCTCGATCAACGTGCGGACGCGGGCCCGGTCGTCCTCCGGCACCCCGAGCACCTCGCCGATGACGTGCAGCGGCATCGGCACCGCCAGCGCGTGGACGAGGTCGATCTCTTCGCCGACCGGCAGCCGGTCGATCAGTTCGGTGGTGATCGCCTCGATGCGAGGTGCCAGCGCCTGCACGGCCTGGCCGTTGAACGCCTTCACCGCGAGCGCGCGCAACCGGGCGTGCTTCGGGTTGTCACTGTTGAGCATGCTCGGGCCGAAGAGCCCGGCGAGATCCGTCTGCGTGCTGCCCAGCTCGGCCAGCTGGCGTTTGATCTCGCGTTGCAGGGCGTCGCTGTCCTTGGACAACCGCTGGTCCAGGAGCAGTTTGCGGGTGAGGTCGAGTCCGACCGTCACCACGTGCATGCGTACGCCGTTCGGCAGCGTCACGGCGTGCAGGGGTCCCTCTGCTCGTGCGTCGTCCTCGATCCGGTGGTGGTCTCGTGCGCGTAGATCGCCGCCGGTCAGCAGGTTCGACATGGTCGGGGCTCGCCTCCAAGGAGATCGACGAAGAGTGTCGGTGCTGTGGCTTAGTGTGCTGGGCATGACGTCGTTCGTAGGCCGAACCGCGCAGCTCGACGAGGTGGCGCGGCGGCTGTCGGTGGACAGGGCGGTGACGCTGACCGGAGTCGGTGGCGTGGGCAAGACGCGCCTGGCCCTCGCGCACGCGGCCGCGGTGCACGGCTCGTACGCCGACGGGGTGTGGCTGGCCGAGCTCGCCCCTCTGCGCGACGACCAGGAGGTCGTGCGCACGGTCGCGCACGCCGTCGGCATCCGCGACCAGTCCACGCGCGACTCGATGGGCACGCTCGTAGGTCATCTGCGCGCGCACCCCCGGACGTTGCTCGTGCTGGACAACTGCGAGCACCTGCTCGCCGAGTGCGCCGGGCTCGTCGCCGCGCTGCTGAGCGAGGCCACCGAACTCCGCGTGCTCGCGACCAGCCGCAGCCGGCTGTCGATCCCCGGCGAGTCGGTGCTGACCGTGCCGCCGCTGACCGTTCCTCCCGCTGTCGTTTCTACTCTGGAGGAGGCGAACGTCCACGAATCGGTCCGGTTGCTGGTCGACAGGGCGCGCAGCGGGCGCGGCGGCGAGTGGGAGCCGTCCGAGGACGACGTCCGCCACCTCGTGAGCATCTGCCGCCGCCTGGACGGCCTGCCCGCCGCGATCGAGCTGGCCGCCGTGCGGTTGCGGTCGATGTCGCTCGCCGACCTCGACCTGCGGCTGACCGAGATGTTCAGGCTCCTGAACCGCGGCTCGGCGAGCACGCTGCCGCGGCACCAGACGATGCGCGCGATCGTCGACTGGTCCCACCAGCTCTGCACCGGGCAGGAACGGCGGCTCTGGGCGCGCCTGAGCGCGTTCCGCTCGTCGTTCGACCTGGCCGCCGCCGAGAACGTGTGCTCGTCCGACGAGCTTCCGTCCTGGGAGATCGCCGACGTGCTGCACGACCTGGTCGACAAGTCGCTGGTGATCCCCGACGCGGGCCGCGTGCGGTTCCGGCTGCCCGAGCCGATCCGCCAGTACGGCGTCGAGCTGCTCGGCGCCGAGGCACCCGTTGTGCGGCAACGGATGGCGGGCCACTACGTCGCCACGGCGGCCCACGTGGCGCGGTCCTGGTACGGCCCGGACGAGCTGGTGCTGCTGCGTCAGGTGCGCGCGGACATGCCGAACTACCGCGCGGCGCTCGAGGTGCTCGGCGCCCACCCGGACGCGCTGCGGCTCGCGACGGACCTGGCCCGCACCCGCGAGTCGTTCTACAACGGCTGGCTGCCGGAGATCCGCTCGATCCTGGAGCAGGCCCTCGCCGCCACACCGCCGGAGCCGGACCCGGCACGCCTCGGTGCCCTGGCGGCGCTGGCGTTCATCGTGCTGTGCCAAGGCGATCCCGTCGACGCGATCGTGCGGGAGGCGCTGGAACTGGCCGAGACGCTGCCGCCGGGTCCCGTGCCGGCCGTCGACAACGTGCTCGGTCTGGTCGCCCTGTTCGCCGCCGCGGACGCCGAGGAGGCCTTCGCCCGCTTGACGGCAGCGCGCGACGCGATGGCGGCGATGGGCCCGGACTGGGCGGGTGACCGTTCGATGGCGGTCGTGATGCTCGCGAACACCGCGGCGTTGCTGGGCGACGCCGAGCAGGCGCGTTCGTACACGAAGCAGTGCTACGACGAGCTGGACGCGGCCGGCGAACCGTGGCTCCGCATCTGGGCGTTGTGGACCATGGCCGTGGCCGAGCTCCGCTTCGGCACCGCCGCGACGGCCGAGGAGTTGCTGCGCCGGGCGTTGCGCGACCAGCTCGACATCGGCGACCGCTGGGGCCCGACGTGGGCGGTCGAGGTCCTCGCGTGGATCACCGCAGCCCTCGACCAGCCCGAGCGCGCGGCCGAGCTGCTGGGCGCGGCGTCGGCCATGCAGGTGATGGCGGGAGTGGGCGTCGCCGGCATGAGACCGATCGCCCTGCACCGCGCCGCCTGCGAACGCCGCCTGCGCAGGGCCATGGGCGACCGTACGTTCGAGGCCTGGTTCGCCCGCGGCGCCCGCATCACCGACTACGACCAGGCCGTGGCGCTGGCCCTCTCGCCCGGCGAAGGACTCCTGACTCCGGCGCAGACCAAGGTCGTCAGACTCGTGGCGGCGGGCCGCACGAACCAGCAGATCGCCTCCGCGCTGCACGTCTCCGTCCGCACCGTCGAAAGCCACGTGGCCCGCGTCCAGCAACAGCTCGACCTGCCGAACCGCGTCACCATCGCCGTGTGGTGGCAGAAACAACAGCCGTGAGCACTACAGGGCGTCGAGCGCCCGGATCGACTCCACCGCGGGCAACCGAGGCGGCGGCGCGGCGATCGCCTTGCGCCCGAGCACCCACCCGGGCAGGTGGTGCTGCAACGCCGCCCGCCCCTGCGCCGTGATGTCGACCGGCGCCGCCATCCCGTGCTCCACGGCCCGATCTGGCCGCACCCACGTGATCCAGTGGCGCTGGTGGAGGATCTCCAAGTCGTCGGCGTCCCACTGCTTGGCCGGCCGGTGCTCCAGGTACCAGCTCGTGGCCCCGCGGTGCACGCCGCCCTGCTCGGCCAGCGCCAGGAGCTTGATCTGCTCCTGCGTGACGGTGGTGCTGACGGGCTTCACGGCCTTGGCCTTGCGCTTCACAGGTCGAGTCCTTCGGGGTGGCGGGCCCAAACGTCCTCCGGCAGCGGTCCAAAATACGGCACGACCGCGGCTCCCTCCAGATCTTGTGCGAGCCGTCTCACAGACATCTGGACAAAGGACACGGCACCGCGTCGGCCTTGCTGGTCGTGCGAAACGGCTGCCCGTTGTTGGTCACCGTCTGCACGCCGCTCCTCCCCTCGGTGGACCAGTCGAACTCGATCACCCACGTGCAGTCGCACTCGGAGGTCCGGGCGGTGACGGTGAAAACCTCCACCTCCGTGGCAGAAACGCTGTAGGGAAACGGATCGGATCGGCCCGAACCCCTTGAGCCACCAGTTCAGCGGCCGTCCCGGAGTCCAGGTCGTCGGGAAAGCTGACGGGCTGCCGGCTGTCCGGGTCCACGGCCATGTAGTGCGAGTAGACCGGCCCACCGCACTGCCGGTAGAGCAACGTCCCCTTTCAACGGCGGCCGCTTCTCCAGGATCTTGACCCGAACACCGGTGATCGCCACGTTGCTGGCGGCTTCACGCCCCTGCACGGTCACGGTGAACGCCGCCTCACTGGCCTGCGCGCCGTCCTTGGAGTGCTCCCAGGTGGCCCACTGCTCCGGCGACAACGACACGGACGAATCCGGCGGCGACGACGTGGAAGGCGCATTCCGCACAAGCACCACGGTGACCGAGGCCGCGATCACGAGGAGGCAGACGAGGATCATCACGGTCCACCGCGGCCCGAGACTGAGCACGAAACTGTTGCCGCGGAAGAACCCGACGTTGCCGTAGTTGGACCCGAGCTGGGCGACCGTGTCCGCTTCACCCTCGACGCGGTTGGTGGTGGAAGACGGTTCCGGTTCCTCGTGCACCGGCCGACCTCCTGCGTCGCAGCAGGTTCTACGCACTTGCGGCTTCGGCCGAGATCTTCGGTGTGTTACGGAATTCCACCTGGGTGGGCGCGACAGCGGGCCTACTCCGGTCCAGCGCTCGGCGGAGCCTCAGGGCTCGCCTGGTTCTGTCGCCGCCACGCCCACAGCGCAGAAACGACAAGGCCCAAGCCAACCGTGCTGAGGATCACCACGACAGGTTCCACGCTCGGCCGAACTTCGATCTGAGGGGAGTAACGCTGCATGCACTCTTGAGTTGTCATCCAGTCCGGGCACTCGAACAGAACCGGGGTGCCCGGCTTGGAAGACGTGTTCGCCGAGGGCGCGGACGGCTGAGTCAGGAAGATGACCAACCCTGCCACGCAAAGAGAGAACCCGAACATGCCCACGGATCGGATCAAGTCGCGTGACACGTCGTACTCCCGATCATCGGCTGCGACTGCGGGCTGAGCAGCTGTGGATCAGCGACGACGGTACCGTCGACCGCGCGGAGCTCAACCAGCCGCCCGCCGTGGTGCTCGCCGACGAGGGCGGGATTCCTTGCGGTCCGTGGTGTGGACAAGCCACACGTGGTGGGCGCGACAGGGATCGAACCTGCGACCGCTCGGGTGTAAACCGAGTGCTCTTCCGCTGAGCTACACGCCCCGACACCCGCGCCCGCACAGGGCGCAGGTACCTACATCATGCCTTGAGAGAGGCTACGGCCTTCTTCCAGGCGTCCTGATCGCGGGCCTCGCCGGGCGCGTTGACCTCCGCGAACCGGACGACGCCGTCCACGTCGACCAGGAACGTGCCCCGCAGCGCCATGCCGACGGCCTCGTTGAACACGCCGTAGGACTGGGCGACGGCGCCGTGCGGCCAGAAGTCGGACAGCAGCGGGAACTGGTAGCCCTCCTGGTTCGCCCACGCCTTCAGCGCGAACGGCGAGTCGACCGACACGCCCAGGACCTGGACGTTCTCGTCCTCGTAGGTCGCGATCTCGTCGCGCAGCTGGCAGAGCTCGCCCTGGCAGGTGCCGCTGAACGCGAACGGGTAGAAGACCAGGAGCACGCTCTTCGAGCCTCGGAACGACGACAACGTCACAGGCTGCTTGTTGTAGTCGTTGAGCGTGAAGTCCGGGGCTTCCGAACCGACCTCGACCGCCATGAAACAGACCTCCGGTGTGACCAAGACGAACCCACGGACGACGAGATCGCCCGTGGATCAACCCTATGTCAGCCGGAGGCTGCTCAGCGCTTCGCCTTGGTTGACTTCGGCCACACCAGGCGGGTGCCGGCCCAGTCGTCGGCGACGCTGATGTTCGAGGTCTGCGACAGGCCCGCGGTCGGGACGGCCTCGGCGATGTCCGAGGGCTCCACGTGGCCGGGACGGCCGGTCTTCGGGGTGAGAACCCAGATCACGCCGTCCTCGGCGAGCACACCGGTGGCCTCGAGCAGAGCGTCGACCAGGTCGCCGTCGTCCTCTCGCCACCAGAGCAGCACGACGCTCACCGTCTCGTCGGCATCCTCGTCGAGGAGGTCGCCCCCGATCTGCTCCTCGACGGCGGCACGGAGGTTGTCGTCGACGTCCTCGTCCCAGCCGAGTTCCTGGACGACCATGCCCGATTCGATCCCGAGCTTCTCGGCGACGCCGATCTTGCCGGCGTCTTCCGCGGCGACCACGGTTTTCACTCCTCCAACTACGCAAGAGCGACAGCCCTAAGACTGCCGCCAGAGTCCGTTACTCGCGCTAGCGAACACTGTCAGCTACCTCCGGCGCAACTGTTGACCACGTGACACGCCGTAACAGGGACCCCTGTGGAGATCCCTACACTGGCATGAGGCACGCTCTACATACCTCTTATCGCGCGCGCGTGAGCGACACGATCCAGAACTACCGATCAGTAGCGGTGACGAAGTCGTCGCGCAAGGACAACGATAGGAGCGCGTGGCACGGTTTCCGGGCCAGCGCGAGTACCGCCAACGAAGCCGAGGAGACACCTTGAGCCCGCAGAACACCGGCCCCGAGCGGGTACGTGTCATTCGCGACGGCCTGGCAGCCCACCTGCCGGACATCGACCCCGAAGAGACGTCCGAGTGGCTCGAGTCGTTCGACGAGGTGCTCAAGGGCGGTGGGCAGCAGCGCGCCCGCTACCTGATGCTGCGGTTGCTGGAGCGTGCGCGTGAGAACCACGTCGGCATGCCCGCGCTGACCAGCACGGACTACGTCAACACCATCCCCACCGAGCGGGAGCCGTGGTTCCCCGGTGACGAGGAGGTGGAGCGCCGCTACCGCGCGTGGATCCGCTGGAACGCCGCGATGACGGTGCACCGCGCGCAGCGTCCCGGCGTGGGTGTCGGTGGCCACATCTCGACGTACGCGTCCAGCGCGTCGCTCTACGAGGTCGGCTTCAACCACTTCTTCCGCGGCAAGAACCACCCCGGTGGCGGCGACCAGATCTTCATCCAGGGCCACGCCTCCCCCGGTGTGTACGCCCGCGCGTTCCTCGAGGGCCGCCTGTCCGAGCACCAGCTCGACGGCTTCCGCCAGGAGTACTCGCACGCCGGTCCGGGTGGCGGCCTGCCGTCGTACCCGCACCCGCGCCTCATGCCGGACTTCTGGGAGTTCCCCACGGTCTCCATGGGCATCGGCCCGATGAACGCGATCTACCAGGCGCGGTTCAACCGCTACCTGCACGACCGCGGCTTCAAGGACACGTCCGACCAGCACGTGTGGGCGTTCCTCGGCGACGGCGAGATGGACGAGCCGGAGTCGCGCGGCCTGCTGCAGCTCGCCGCGAACGAGCACCTCGACAACCTCACGTTCGTGGTCAACTGCAACCTGCAGCGCCTCGACGGCCCGGTGCGCGGCAACGGCAAGATCATCCAGGAGCTGGAGTCGTTCTTCCGCGGTGCCGGCTGGAACGTCATCAAGGTCGTCTGGGGCCGCGAGTGGGACGCGCTGCTGCACGCGGACCGCGACGGCGCGCTCGTGAACCTCATGAACGCCACGCCCGACGGTGACTACCAGACCTACAAGGCGAACGACGGCGCGTACATCAAGGAGCACTTCTTCGGCCGCGACCCGCGGACGAAGGCGCTCGTCGACGCCATGAGCGACGACGAGGTGTGGAACCTCAAGCGCGGTGGCCACGACTACCGCAAGGTCTACGCGGCGTACAAGGCGGCGACCGAGACCGTCGGCCAGCCGACCGTGATCCTCGCCAAGACGATCAAGGGCTACTCGCTCGGCAAGCACTTCGCGGCGCGCAACGCGACGCACCAGATGAAGAAGATGACCCTCGACGACCTCAAGGGCTTCCGGGACAGCCTGCGCATCCCGATCTCCGACGAGGTGCTCGAGAAGGACCCGTACCTGCCGCCGTACTACCACCCCGGGCAGGACTCGCCGGAGATCCAGTACATGCTGGAGCGCCGCCGTCAGCTGGGTGGTTTCCTGCCGGAGCGCCGCACGAAGTCCAAGGCTCTCGTGCTGCCGGGCGACAAGGTGTACGACGGCATCAAGCGCGGCTCCGGCAAGCAGGAGGTCGCCACGACGATGGCGTTCGTCCGGCTCGTCCGCGACCTCGCGAAGGACCCGGAGATCGGCCCGCGCATCGTGCCGATCATCCCGGACGAGGCGCGCACGTTCGGCATGGACTCCATGTTCCCGACGCAGAAGATCTACAACCCGAACGGCCAGGCGTACACCTCGGTGGACGCCAACCTGATGCTCGCCTACAAGGAGTCCGAGCAGGGCCAGATCCTGCACGAGGGCATCAACGAGGCGGGTTCCACGGCGTCGTTCACGGCGGTCGGCACGTCCTACGCCACGCAGGGCGAGCCGATGATCCCGATCTACATCTTCTACTCGATGTTCGGCTTCCAGCGCACGGGCGACGGCCTGTGGGCGGCGGCGGACCAGATGGCGCGCGGCTTCGTGCTCGGCGCCACCGCCGGCCGCACCACGCTGACCGGTGAGGGCCTGCAGCACGCCGACGGCCACTCGCTGCTGCTGGCGCACACGAACCCGGCCGTGATCGCGTACGACCCGGCGTGGTCGTTCGAGGTGGCGCACATCGTCAAGGACGGTCTGCGGAGGATGTACGGCGAGAACGCCGAGAACGTCTTCTACTACATGACGGTCTACAACGAGCCGTACGTGCAGCCCGCCGAGCCGGAGGGCCTGGATGTGGAAGGCCTCCTGCGCGGCCTCTACAAGTACCAGGACGGCCCGCAGACCGGCGGCCCGCGTGCCCAGATCCTCGGCTCGGGCGTCGGCCTCCCGTGGGCTCTCAAGGCCCAGCAGCTGCTGGCCGACGAGTGGGGCGTCTCCGCCGACGTGTGGTCCGCCACGTCGTACTCGGAGCTGCGCCGCGACGCCGTCGACACCGACCGCCACAACCTGCTGCACCCAGACGCCGAGCCGCGCGTGCCTTACGTGACGCAGGTGCTGCAGAACGTCCAAGGCCCGGTCGTCGCCGTGTCCGACTGGGCGTCGGCGATCCCGGACCTGATCCGCCCGTACGTCCCGACCGACATGACGACCCTGGGCACGGACGGCTTCGGCTTCTCCGACACCCGCCCGGCCGCCCGCCGCCACTTCCTGGTGGACGCGGAGTCCGTCGTCGTCGCCACCCTGGCCGCCCTGGCCAAGCGCGGCGAGGTCGAGCAGTCCAAGGTCGTCGAGGCGGCCCGCAAGTACCGCATCGACGACGTGCAGGCCGCCGGCCCGTCCACGTCGGACGCGGGCCTGGCGTAGCTCTCAGGGGCCTTTGAGGGGCCGTTCCGCTTCGGCGGGGCGGCCCTTCGCCGTGCTCGGTCACCGCGTCGTGTCAGGCGCCCACCGCAGCACGCCGCGCGGCGGGTAGCCGAGCCTCCGCAGGGCGGGCCAGGCCGCGTGGAGGACTGCGATGCGCAACGAGTTGTGGAACGGCGAGTAGGCGCGCACGGGCACGAACGTGGCTTTCCAGCCCTCGGAGAAGGTGATCAGGCCGCGGACGACCGACCGGACTTCCCGCCGTCCGGCCCAGGGCGGCAGCTCGGCCCGCAACGACCTGGCGGTCTTCTCCCGGAACCGTTCGTACTCGGGCTCCTCCATCGGCACGACCAGGATGAGCTGCTCCGGTTTCAGCAGTCGCATCGCCTCGCGCAGTTCCCACAGCGTGCCCTCGCCCCAGCCGAGTGCGAGCACGACGTGACGTGCACCTTGGATGAGTTCCCGCACCTGTGGCTGCCAGTCCGTGCCCGGCAGGTAGACGCGAAGGGCGCCCACGTGCGGAGCCGGTTCGCCGGGGAAGCCGACGCCGATCAACGGCGCGTCGTCGCTCGACAACGCGTCTGCGACCAGCATCTCCTCGGGGTACTCGACGACGAAGAGGCTGCGCAGAGCCCGTTTCGACCGGGTGAACGACTGAGCGCCGGCCAGCCGGTCGTCCAGCGCGAACGTGCGGAGGTACACGCTGTAGCCCAGTCCGCGGAGGTCGCTGGGATCCGGCACGACCTGGGCGAGATACCTGCGCGCGCCGGCGAACCGCACGTTGCCGACGCGGAGCAGCAGCAGGCCTGCCAGGAACGAGCCGAGAACCATGGCCGCCGTCGACGGGTCCTGCAGCACCACGGCGGTCACCTCGAGGTGCGCCGCCGTGATGACCAGATCCCGCGCCACGACGACGAGAGCAACGGCGCCACCGAGACAGCAGATGTAGCCCATCGGCCGGTGCACGACGAAGAAGTTGTTGCCATTGCTGATCACGGACCAGGACGTGTACAGGCAGACGATGCCGAGGAGCAGCCGCCAGGTGGACTCGTTCCCGAAGGCCGCCGGACTGGTCGGCAGCCCCGTGATTCCGAGCAGCAGGATCAGGCTGCCGATGGTCAGAGCAACGCCCGCGGTGGTAGCCCCCATCCCCACCGCCATGATCGGCCAGGCCTCGGACTGCTGCGGGTTGGGTGCCAGTTTCGGGCGCAACGCGTCCCACGAGTTCGTCGCCAACTCGACCTCCAGGAGCGGGTCCAACCGATATATCAGTTGGCACCGATATATCAGTTATGCAAAAGACGTTTGCGGACGTCCGCAAACGTCTTTTGCATCCGGTGGAGTAAGTGCAGGTCAGAGCGTTAGCACTGGGCGACCGGCTGAGCCTTCAGCAGCGGTTCGTCGGCGCGCGCGTCCAGAAGCAACGGGATCAGAGCGCGGGCCTCCTGCTTCAACGGCACGATCCGATCGCCCCCTCGCAGGTACTGCGACGTGATCCCGTGCAACGCCAGTTCGTCGCCGAACTCGCGGTACTCGGCACCGGTCAGCACGTACCCGCACGGAGGCGTCGCCACCACGTCCGACGGGTCGGGAGGCTGGTTGTCAGCGCCGCCGAAGTACACCGGCCCGGTGCGCACGGCACGCGACCGAGCAGTGGCGGACTCGATCGCCGCCTGGTTCGAACCGACGAACGACTGGGTGCCGTCCAAAGCCTTGAGATGCGACTCGACGCGGAAGGCGGGGGTACCGGTGTCGTTGGTCTCGACCAGCAGGCCCATGCCGTGCTTCAGGCCGCCCGTGTTGCGCAGGATGCGTTCCTGGTGGTCGCCGGCGACCTGACGGATTGGCTCGCCGGTCACCGGATCCACGTAGATGCCGTAGACACCTGACGTGCGGCCCGCGGCTTCCACGGCGGGGCGGACGTAGGAGCGCGACAGCGTCTCGGACAGCGAGTGCACGCCGTCAGAGACGTTGAGGTTGCGTGGCCACAGCCAGAGGACGTCCTTCACGTAGTACGGCGCGGACGGGCCGAACTCGTGAAGGTCGTGGATGACGTCGGGCTTCCAGTCGCGGATCACCTCGGCCATCGCGCGAGCTTCAGCGCTGCGCAGCAGCAGGTGGTCGCGGTTGATGTCGGTACCGAGAGAGTTGCCGCGGGTGTCGAGGACGCGTCCGTCCGGGTTGGCGTTCGGGACGAAGAGGTACGTGACCGACGACGAGCGCGGCAGGGAGCGCATGCGGATCAGGCACGCCTCGCGGCCCGCCGGTTCGTCGCCGTGCTGGGAGCAGATGAAGAGAACCACCGTGCGCGCGGTGCGGGAGCCCACGCGCACCAGCTGGATCGGGCGGCCTTGGGCGGTCACGCCGATCTCGGAGACGGGTAGGCCGGTGGCGCGCAGGTAGGCCTGTTCCTCGGCCTCGGTGGTCCACTTGCCGGTGAGCTCGAACCCGGTGCGCAACGCAGGTGCGGCGACGGCCGGAACGGCTACCAGCGACGAGACGGCGGTCAGCAGAGCGATCAACAGTCCCCTCATAGAGGAGACTTTGCCGCCTGTGTCAACCGGCGTGCCGTGCGGTTCCAGTCGATGAAACCGTGGATCACCAGGCCCGCGAAGACCACGTACACCAGCGCGCTGAAGTACAGACCCGACTGGATCTGCAGTGGCACACCCACGAAGTCCACGACCAGCCAGACCAGCCAGAACTCGACCAGGCCAAGGCCCTGCAACGAGAACGCCAGCACCGTTCCCACGAAGATCGCGGCATCCGGCCAGGGCGCCCACGAGGCGTCCAGGTAATCCAGCACCAGCGCGAACGCGACGGTGCCGACGACGAAAACACCTGCCACCGCAGCGCGTTCCCGCCACGAACCGGCTCGCACCACCACGCCGAAGACCGGGTCGCGGCGGCGGACCCACGCGTACCAGCCGTAGACGGCGATCAGGCCCACGACGACCTGGCGGGTCGCGAGACCGCCCAGGTGCGCGGACAGGTAGACGGTGAACAGCAAAGCCACGGACACCAGTTGGACAGGCCAGGTCAACAGTGAACGGCGTTGCGCGAGGAACACCACCGCGAGCGCCAGCACCTGCCCGACCAGCTCCGTGTAAGCGATCTTCTGGCCGAAGATCGTCAATCCCAGCTCGTACCACACGGCTTGTTCCCCCGCGGTTCAGTCGCTGTATACCGGTGTTTCCTACGGTCCCACCATGTCATCTCCCTTAGCACTGGCGCTCGTGCCTTTGTTCCTCAGCGCGCCAACAACGCCGGTCATCACACCGACGGTGATCACGCAGACGTTCGAGGAGCCCGCAGATGCCGACGATCCGGCCATCTGGGTGAACCCGCGCAACACCGAACGCAGTGTGGTCCTGGGCACACTCAAGGAAGGCGGGCTGGCGGCGTTCGACCTCGACGGCCGCACGATCGGCGTCCACCCAGCGCCACCGGCACCCGCGCCGGACTCGAAGCCCGGTCGCTTCAACAACGTCGACGTCCTGGGCGACCTCGCGTTCGTCAGCGACCGCGGCCGTGACCGCATCCGGGTGTTCCAAGTGGACGAACACGGCGTGAAGGACGTCACGAACCCCGCGACCAAGCCGGTGTTCTCGAAGACCGAGCAGGAAGTGGACGAGCAGCACACCGTCTACGGCCTGGCCGCCGGACGCGTCGGCGGCAAGGACCTCGTCGCCACCAGCCGGCGCAACGAGACGAGCATCGCGCTCCTCGAAGTGCAGAAGGGCAAGACGTACGACACCCGGAAAGTGTCCACTCTGGACCTTCCGAGCACCTTCACCCTCCCGAACGGCCAGACCTGGACGGTGTGCGGCGAGCCCGGCGAAGGACCGCAGGTCGAGGGCATGGTGATCGACGAGAAGACCCGGACCCTGTACGCGGCGCAGGAGGACGTCGGCATCTGGCGCATCCCGTTGCGCGCGAACGGGTTCGGCACGCCGCAGCTCGTCGACAAGGTGCGGTCCTTCGGTGCGCCGCAGAAGTACAACCCCGACACCGAGGAGTGCGAGGCAGACGGCCCCAACCCCGGATTCGGCGGCAAGTGGCTCGAGGCCGACGCCGAAGGCCTCACGATCGCCGACGACGTGCTGCTCGCCTCCAGCCAGGGCGACAGCAGGTTCGTCGCCTACCGCAAGACCGACATGAAGCCGATCAGGGACTTCAAGGTCAAGGACGTCGAGCACTCCGACGGCGCCGACGTCGTCACCGGCAGGCTGAACCTGCTCGTCGTCCACGACGGCGAACGCCCGAACGGCACCGGGTTCGCGTTCATCAGGTTCTAACCTGTTCCCGTGGAAACCCTGAGCCAGGACGCTCTCAACAGGGCCGTGATCGAACGCCAGATGCTGCGCGAGCGCGCTGACCTCAGCGCGCTCGCCACCATCGAGCGCCTCGTCGGCATTCAGGCGCAGGAACCGAAGTCGCCGTACATCGGCCTCTGGACCCGCCTCCAGCACTTCCAGCCACAGGAACTCGAAGACCTTCTGATCAGCAGGTACGTGGTGCGCATCCTGCTCATGCGCGGCACGATCCACCTGGTCAGCGCCGCCGACGCGCTCGCACTCAGGCCCCTCACCCAGCTCAAGCTCGACCGCGAACTGCAGAGCGGCCCGTTCGCGAAACGACTGCAGGGCCTCGACCTCGACGCCGTCGCCGAAGCCGGTCGCAAGATCCTCGACGAACACCCGCAGGGCACCGCGGACGCCGGAAAGCAGTTGAAGGAGTTCTGGCCGGACCGCGAGCACACAGTTCTCGGCAACGCGCTGCGCAACAAGCTCGCGCTCGTCCAGCTCCCGCCGCGCGGCCTGTGGTCGAAGAGCGGCCGCGCGATCTGCACGACGCTGGAAGCCTGGCTCGACCAGGAGCAGCACGCCATGCCCCGGGAACGACTCGTGCTGCGCTACCTGAAGGCGTTCGGCCCAGCGACCGTCATGGACGCCCAGCAGTGGTCCGGTCTCACCAAGCTGGCAGAGGTGTT
Organism: Lentzea rhizosphaerae; assembly: GCF_042649515.1. NCBI lineage: Bacteria > Bacillati > Actinomycetota > Actinomycetes > Pseudonocardiales > Pseudonocardiaceae > Lentzea > Lentzea rhizosphaerae. Next base: position 335,844 of record NZ_JBHRZI010000017.1, read on the forward strand.
CGACGCACTGCGCCCCCAGCTCGTGACCTTCCGCAACGAGGCCGGCAAGGAGCTCTTCGACCTGCCGGACGCCCCGCGCCCCGACCCGGAAACGCCCGTCCCACCAAGGCTTCTGCCCGAGTTCGACAACATCCTGCTGGCCCACGCCGACCGCCGCAGGGTCATCGCCGACGACCGGCTCGGCGTGGTCGTGGGCGGCAAACCCACGGTCCTCGTCGACGGCTACGTCGTCGCCACCTGGTCGATCGCCAAGGACGGCACCGTCACCGTCGACTACATCGACAAGCTGCCGAAGAACAAGGAGAAGGCGGTCGCCGAGGAGTGCGACCGCCTTCGGCACTGGATCAGGACGTGAAGTCCCGCAACGGTTTCCACCACGCCGGGTGATCGCGGTACCAGGCGACGGTGTCCGCCAGGCCCTGCTCGAACGGCACCAGCGGCTCGTAACCCAGCTCGGCGCGGATCTTCGTGTCGTCCAGCGCGTACCGCTGGTCGTGCCCCAGCCGGTCGGCCACCCGCTTCACCAGCGCGGGCCCCGCACTGCACAGGTCGAGCAGGGCGTTGGTGATCTGCAGGTTGGTGCGCTCGTTGCCGCCACCGACGTTGTAGATCTCGCCGGAACGCCCCGAGGTGAGCACCAGCTGGATCGCCCGGCAGTGGTCGGACACGTGCAGCCACTCCCGCACGTTCGACCCGTCCCCGTACAACGGCACCTGAAGACCGTTGAACAGGTTCGTGATGAACAACGGGATCAGCTTCTCCGGGTGCTGGTACGGCCCGTAGTTGTTGGAGCAGCGCGTGATCGACACGTCCATCCCGTGCGTCCGCCAGTACGCGCGGGCGATCAGGTCGCTGGACGCCTTCGAGGCCGCGTACGGAGAGTTCGGCTGCAGCGGCCAGGTCTCGGTCCACGCACCCTCGTCGATCGACCCGTACACCTCGTCGGTCGACACGTGCACGAAACGAGCGACACCGACCCGGCGGCACGCTTCGAGCAACGTCTGCGTACCGAGAACGTTGGTGAGCACGAAGTCCGCGGCCGCCGTCAGCGAACGGTCCACATGCGACTCGGCCGCGAAGTGCACCACCGCGTCGTGGCCAGGAAGCAGCTCCAGCAACAGGTCCAGGTCGCAGATGTCACCTTCCACGAACGACATCCGCGGGTGCGACGAGGGCAGGTTCGCGCGGTTCCCCGCGTACGTCAGCTTGTCCAGCACGGTGACGTGCGCGTCCTCGTAGCCCGCGTACCCGCCGTCGAGCATCGTCCGGACGTAGTGCGAACCGATGAACCCGGCCGCTCCGGTAACCAGCAGCTTCACGCCGCCACCTCCACATGCGCGTCGTCACCGACGACCAGCCGGTGCTGCTTCGCCGACCCCACGCGGGCCTTGCGCCCGATCAACGACGTCTCGATGCCGGAGACGTTGTGCACGAAGGCACCCGACAGCACGATCGAGTCGGACACCCCGGACTCGGTGATCCGGCAGTCCGCGCCGATCGCCGTGTACGGCCCCACGATCGACTCCTCGACCAGGGTCCCCGCGCCGATGATCGCGGGCCCGACGATGCACGACCGCACGACGCGCGCACCCTCCTCGACCACGACCTCACCGATCAACGAGCTCTCCTCGTCGACGACGCCCTGGATGTCCGTGCGCAGCCGCTGCAACAGCTCCCGGTTGCACTCCAGCACGTCCTCGACCTTGCCGGTGTCCTTCCAGAAGCCCGAGTAGATCCGCGCCCGCACGTCGCGTTCGTGCGTCACGAGCCACTGCAACGCGTCGGTGATCTCCAGCTCGCCGCGCCACGACGGTTCGATCGCGTCCACGGCCCGGTGGATGAGCGGAGTGAAGAAGTACACGCCGATCATGGCGAGATCGCTGCGCGGCTCCTGCGGTTTCTCCACCAGCCGCGTCACGCGCGAGTTCTCGTCGACCTCCGCCACCCCGAACGCGCGCGGGTCCGGCACCTTGTAGACGACGACCTGCGCGGACGGCCGCACCGCCGCGAACTCGTCCGCGATCTCGGAAATGCCCTCGACGAGCATGTTGTCGCCCAGGTACATCACGAAGTCGTCGTCGCCGAGGAACGGCCGGGCGATCTTCACGCAGTGCGCGAGCCCCAGCGGCGCGTGCTGCGGGATGTACGTGATCGCCACGCCCAGCGCGGACCCGTCTCCCAGCACGTCGGAGATCTCCTCAGCGCGGTCGCCGACGATGATGCCGATCTCGGTGACCCCGATCTCGCGCAGGTTCCCCACCACGTACTCGAGCACCGGCTTGTTGGCGATCGGGATCAGTTGTTTCGGCATCGAATAGCTGAAAGGTCGTAGGCGTGTTCCCGCGCCTCCGGACAGCACCAGGGCCTTCATGGAACGTCTCCTCCACCGACTGTCACGTGGATCCGAGACTCCCCGCCGGTGGTGGACCGCAACTGGAGAACTGCCTCAAAACGAAGAAGGGGCCCTGCGCACAGGGCCCCTTCGACGAGACGGGAACTACTGGTCGGACATCGGCGTGCCCGACGGCGGCGTCGGGGCGTCACCCATGCGACCGCCCACGTTCGCCGGCATCTCCTGGGACGCGCGCGGCATCGGCGACCGGGTGGCCGCCGCCTCGTCCTGCACGCGGTTCAGCCAGCCCTCCCAGCGCGACTGCATCGGGCGGACCAGACCGCCACCCACACCGATGATGATCACGCCGGCGACGGTGGCGAGCACGGCGACCAGCACCGGCATGGTCACCGAGATGGCGATGCCCAGCTGGTTGAGGGCCGCGATGACACCGAGCGCCATCACGAAGCCGTAGGTGATGTTGCCCATGATCTTCGTGTACGAGCGCTGGCCCAGCGCGCCCGTCACGAGGCCCTTGAGCGCCGTGCCGATCGCGGAGGCGACGATCACGAGCACCATCGCCACGACGATGCGCGGCAGGTACGCGATGACCTCGTTGAGCAGCGTGCTCACCGGGTTCGACGCGCCGAACACGCCGAACGCCAGCTGCAGCGCGATCAGCAGCACGAAGTAGTAGACGATCTTGGCGATCAGGCCGGTGGCGTCCATCGACGACTGCCGCATCGCGCCGCTCAGGCCCGACCGCTCGACGAGCCGCTCGAAGCCGATGCGCTTGAGCAGGAACTGGACACCCTTGGCGAGGGCCTTGGCGATGAACCAGCCGATGACCAGAACGAGCAGGAAGCCGAGCAGCTTCGGCACGAACGTGGCCACCATCGCCCACGCCTGGCCCAGGCCCTCGGTGATTTGCGAGCCCACGGGCCCTCCTAGAACGAAGTTGCGGTGAGTGAAGATCCGACCGGTTGATCGTTTCGTGGATCACACCGCTCCACAACTTCGACACTGTGACACGAAAGGGTGGCTGACGTGGATTTTTGTCTCAATACAGTCCAGAGTGGAACTACCGGTGGGGACCGGGGAGAGGGAAGAGCCCGCCACGCTCCGTGGCGGGCTCTTCCACATTTCTACGGCCTCGCCGACAGCCCGCGCCCGTCGAGATACGACCGCATCCGGTCCGCGGACAACGCCGGCGCCGCCCCGCCCTGACCGTCCTTCGGCACGTCCGGCCGCGGGTCGCCGGAGCACTCGGAACTGCTGCCCGGCAGCGCCCCGTCGATCAGGTACCGGTTGACCTTCCCGTCGACGCAGGAGTTGCCACCGTTGTAGAGGCCGTGCTTGCCCTCGTCGACGACGGTGATCAGGTTGTGCCCGAGCCGTTCCGCCATCGCCGGGCCGCTCGCGTACTGGGTCTGCGTGTCGCCCTCGGACTGCACGACGACGCCGACCGGGTAGCCGTTGCGGCCGATCCGCACGGGCGCCTCCGGCGGGGTGAACGACCGGAACGTGCACGTCATCGGCGCCGCCCGCACGATGCCGAAGCCGAACGGGTAGCGCTCGCGGAACGTGCGCATGTCCTCGTAGTAGACGTGCAGGTCCGTCGGCCAGTCCGACTCGCAGGTGACCGTGTCGAACACACCGGACCGCAGCTCGTCGAGACCGGTCTTCGCGAGCACCTGCCCCGCCTTGGCGCCCTCGGTGTTCTCCGGCTTCTCGCCCGACCTCAGCTTGACCACGATCGACGCCAGGTCCGACCACAGTGGACGGTAGCGGGAGCCGACACCCACTGCGCCGTCGAAGGAAGAGCGGTTGTGCTCACCGATCGGCGTGGTGTGCAGCTTCGCGGCGACCTTCTCGAGCTCGGCCAGCACCTCGTCCCGCGACTTGCCCAGCGCGAACTTCTCGTTGCGCTCCCCCACCCACGACGCCCACGCCTCGACACCGCGCCGGTACGCCACGGCCTGCTGGCGGAACTGCTCGTGCCAGATCCACTCCGGGTGCACGGCGGAGTCGAGCACGCTGCGGTCGAGCCGGTTCGGGAACAGCGTCCCGTACACCGCGCCCAGATACGAGCCGTAGGAGTAGCCCAGGTAGTTGATCTTCGCCTCGCCCAGCACGGCCCGCACGACGTCCATGTCGCGGGCGGTGTTGGCGGTGCTGACGAACTGCCGGATCCCGCCGGCCGACTTCTGGCACGCCTCCTCCGCCTCACGCGCCTCGGCCGCCCACTTGCCGAACTCGCCGTCCGCGGGCCGTGAGTCCGGCTCGGCGATCGCGGGCGCCGCACGGCAGTTCAGCGCCGTCGAGCCGCCGACACCGCGCGGGTCGATGCCGATCACGTCGTAGACCTGCGAGAGCTCGGACTTGGCGAGGAACAGCGGCAGGCCCAGACCCGAGCCGCCAGGTCCACCCGGATTGGTGAACAGCACCCCGCGCCTGCGGTCCTGCGCCGCGGCCTTCTTGCGGCTGATCGTCAGGTTGATCCGGTCACCGGCCGGCTTGGCGTAGTCGAGCGGCGCGACGAGCGTGGCGCACTCCAGCTCGGCGAGCTTCCCGCCGCACTGAGACCACTTCACCGGCTGGGCGTGGTACTCGGCGAGGGGATCCGGAGGATCAGCCGACGCGCTCACGCCCGTGGCGGTGAGCGCGATCACGCCGAGGACGAACGACAGGAACCTGGGCAAGACGAAAACCTCCGCGCCGCACGAAAAGACCTCTGCTGCCCGAAGGTATGGCCGTTCAAACGGCTTCATCGGTTCTGTCACCCGTCCCGGTGATGTCACCTCCAGAGCCTTAAGCTGCGGGTATGACGAAGGCAGCTCAGGCGAAGGAGGAGCACCCGCCCACCCTCTCCGCCCGCACGATGCGCAAGATCGAGCGCGCGTCGGGCTCGCTCGCCACCGCGAGCGTGGCCGCGATGGAACAGCGGCTGCCGTGGTTCGCGCGGATGCCCGCGGACCAGCGCGCGAGCGTGCTGCTGCTGATCCAGAACGGCGTGGCGGGATTCGTCGAGTGGCTGCACGACCGGCAGCAGGCGATCCGGCTCACCGCGGACGCGTTCCGCAGCGCCCCCAAGGACATCTCCCGCTGGGTGAGCCTGCGGCAGACCGTCGAGCTCGTCCGGATCGCGCTGGAGCACTTCGAGGACCAGATGCCGGCGATGGCGGCGGACGAGGCCGAACGCGCGCTGCTGCTGGAGGGCGTGCTGCGGTACGGGCGCGAGATCGCCTTCTCCGCGGCCACGTCGTACGCGGCGGCGGCCGAGGCGCGCGGTGCGTGGGACGCCCGGCTCGAAGCGCTGGTCGTGGACGGCATCGTGCGCGGCGACCCCGAGGAGTCGCTGCTCAGCAGGGCCGCGGCGCTGGGCTGGGACCCCGCGCTGGAGGCGACCGTGCTGGTCGGCAACCCCGGCAGCGAGGACCCGCAGGCCATCACCTACCTGGTGCGCAGCAAGGCCACCCGCGCGGGACGGCCGGTGCTGCTGTCGATCCAGGGATCCCGGCTCGTGGTCGTGCTGGGCGGGCCGACCGAGACCGGCGAGGACGTGCTCGGCCGCATCGCCGAGGGCTTCGGCGAGGGGCCCGTGGTGGCGGGACCGACGGTGCCGAGCCTCTCGGAGGCGCACCGCAGCGCCAGCGACGCGTTGAGCGGACTGCGCGCGGTCGTCGGCTGGCCGGCGGCGCCCAGGCCCGTCCGGTCCCTCGACCTGCTGCCGGAACGGGCGCTCGCCGGTGACCCCGAGGCCGAGTGGCAGCTGGTCGACCGGGTCGCGCGGCCGCTGGAGGACGCCGGGGGCGCGCTGCTGGAGACCGTGGACGCGTTCCTGGAGGTCGGCGGCGTGCTGGAGACGTGCGCGAAAAGGCTGTTCGTGCACCCGAACACGGTCAGATATCGCCTTCGGCGCGTTCAGGAAATGACGGGAAGAAATGCACACGACGCTCGAGACGCGCTTGTGCTTCGCGTCGCTTTGTCTGTAGGACGCCTTGCTCGCGCACGGGGCCTGTGGTAGCGAACGATCTGTGACGGACTTCGCACACATCCGTTAGGGTGAGAGCCAAACGATCTGACCGGCCGCTGAGCTGGGCTTACGTCGCAGCTGGTTCACCTGCGCGACACTTTTGTAGGGTCTCTACAAATACGATCGCCGTACTTCGTTCTTCACGACATGGGGTACCGGCGGGTTCACCAGCTTTAGTAATCGACGTGATCGCACTCCTCGCGCCCGGACAAGGGTCCCAGACGCCCGGCATGCTCACCCCCTGGCTCGAACTGGAGGGGGCGGAGAAGCAGGTGCGCACGTGGTCGGAGATCACGGGCCTCGACCTCGTGCGTCTCGGCACCACCGCGGAGGCCGACGAGATCGTCGACACCGCGATCACCCAGCCCCTCGTCGTCGCTCTCGCCGTGCTCGCGTTCGGTGAGCTGCGCAAGCGCGTCGAACTGCCCTCCGCCGTGTTCGTCGGCGGTCACTCGGTCGGCGAGCTCGCCGCCGCCGCCGTCGCGGGCGTCATCAGCGCCGACGACGCCGTCGCGCTGGCCGCCGTGCGCGGTGCCGCGATGGCCGAGGCGTGCGCCCTGGAGCCGACCGGCATGGCCGCGGTGCTCGGTGGCGACGAGCCGGAGGTGCTCGCGCGCCTGGAGGAGCTCGGGCTCGTGCCCGCCAACCGCAACGGCGCCGGCCAGATCGTCGCCGCCGGTCCTCACTCTGCGCTCGACGCGCTCGTGGAGAACCCTCCCGGCCCGGCGAAGATCCGCAAGCTGGCCGTCGCGGGCGCGTTCCACACCAAGTACATGGCGCCTGCCGAAGACGCAGTGCGCGCGCGTGCCGCCGAAGTCACCACGCACGACCCGTCGCTGCCGCTGGTGTCCAACAAGGACGGTCAGGTCGTCACCGAGGGCGCCGAGGTGCTGCGGCGCCTGGTCTCGCAGGTCACGAGCCCCGTCCGCTGGGACCTGTGCCAGGCCACCCTCGTCGATAAGGGCATCGCCGGTTCCGTCGAGCTGCCGCCCGCCGGCGTGCTGACGGGTCTCGCCAAGCGTGCCATGAAGGGCACCGCCACCCTCGCCCTGAAGACCCCCGACCAGCTCGAGAAGGTCGCGGAGCTCTTCGACACCGTTGGAGCCACGCAGTAATGACCTCTTCAGGGACGACCGCTGTGCCTTTTCACGCCCCGCAGGCAAGTGCGGGTAGCCGCATCATCGGCCTCGGCAGCTACCAGCCTGAGACCGTGGTGAGCAACCACGACCTCGCCGCTCGCATGGACACGTCCGACGAGTGGATCCGCGACCGGGTCGGCATCGCGAACCGGCGCATCGCGGCCAAGGACGAGGGCGTCGTCGAGATGGCGGTCATCGCGGGCGTCAAGGCGATCGCGGACGCGGGCCTCGCTCCCGGCGACATCGGTGCCGTGATCGTCGCGACGTGCACCATGCCGTCGACCATCCCGAACGCCGCCGCCCAGGTCGCCGACAAGATCGGTGTGAAGGCAGCTCCGGCGTTCGACCTGAACGCCGCGTGCGCGGGCTTCTGCTACGCCGTCGCGACCGGCGCGGACCTGGTCCGCGCCGGCACCGCCAAGAACGTCCTGGTGATCGGCTCGGAGAAACTCACCGACTGGACCGACCAGGACGACCGTTCGACCGCGATCATCTTCGCGGACGGCGCGGGTGCCGTCGTGATCGGCGCCAGCGACGACAACCAGATCGGCCCCGTCGCGTGGGGCTCGGCCGGTGACATGGCGGAGGTCATCTCCATCACCGACCGCGACTCGTTCATCCACCAGGAAGGCCAGACGGTCTTCCGCTGGGCGACGACCCAGATCGCGCCCGTCGCGATCCGCGCCGCCGAACTCGCGGGTGTCGAACTGTCCGAAGTGGACGTGTTCGCCCCGCACCAGGCAAACTTGCGGATCATCGAAGCGATCGCCAAGCGCCTGCGGAACAATGGTGCGCGCGAGGACCTGAAGGTCGCTCGAGACATCGTCGAATCCGGCAACACCTCCTCGGCCTCGATCCCCATGGCACTGGACCACATGAGGGCGACGGGCGAGATCTCCAGCGGAGACGTGGTGCTGATGGTCGGTTTCGGCGCAGGCCTGTCCTACGCGGGACAGGTGGTCCGGTGCCCGTGAGTGCCCCCGGTTTTTCCATCGTTTCAATCGAAAGGGAACTTCAGTGAGCGACAACGTCCTGTCCGGTCTTGCCGAGATCGTCGAAGAGGTCGCCGGTGTGGCCGCCGACGACGTCACCGCTGAGAAGTCCTTCGTGGACGACCTCGACATCGACTCGCTGTCGATGGTCGAGATCGCCGTCCAGGCTGAGGACAAGTTCGGCGTGAAGATCCCGGACGACGAGCTGGCGAACCTCAAGACCGTTGGTGACGCGGTGAACTACATCACCAGCAACAAGTGACTTCCGGCATCGAGGTCGTCATCACCGGGCTGGGTGCCACCACCCCGCTCGGTGGTGACGTCACGTCGACCTGGGACGCGCTCCTGGCCGGCAAATCCGGGGTCCGCCCCCTGACCCACGACTGGGTCGAGAAGTACGACCTGCCGGTCAAGATCGCGTCACAGCTCGTCGTCGACCCGACCGAGGTGCTCCCCCGAGTCGAAGCACGGCGCCTGGACCGCTCCGAGCAGGTCGCCATCGTGGCGTCCCGCCAGGCGTGGGCGGACGCCGGCCACAACGACGACACCGTCGACCGCCAGCGCCTGGCCGTGATCATCGGCACGGGCATCGGCGGCGCGATCACCCTCCTGACCCAGGACGACCTCCTGGAACAGCAGGGCCTGCGCAAGGTGTCGCCCCTGACCGTCCCGATGCTGATGCCGAACGGCCCGGCAGCCCACGTGGGCCTGGAACTCAAGGCCCAGGCAGGCGTCCACGCCCCGGTCTCCGCCTGCGCGTCAGGCGCAGAGGCCATCGCGTGGGCCTACCGCATGATCATGTCCGGCGAAGCCGACGTGGTCGTGGCAGGCGGCGCCGAAGCGTGCATCACGGCAATCCCGGTAGCGGGCTTCTCGCAGGCCCGCACCATGAGCACCCGCAACGACGAGCCGGAAAAGGCCTCGCGCCCGTTCGACACGGCCCGCGACGGCTTCGTCCTCGGCGAAGGCGCGGGAGTCATGGTCCTGGAACGCCGTGAGTTCGCAGAAGCCAGGGGCGCCAAGATCTACGGCCGCCTGGCAGGCATCGGCACGAGCGCCGACGGCTACCACATCACCGCCCCCGACCCCGAGGGCGTCGGTCAGTCCCGCGCGATCGCAGCTTCCCTGCGCTCAGGCGGAATCGACCCGGCCGACGTGGGCCACGTGAACTGCCACGCCACCTCCACCCCGGTGGGCGACGTCGCAGAAACCGTGGCAATCCGCAAGGCGATCGGCGACCACCCGGTCCTGACCGCCCCGAAGGGCGCCCTGGGCCACCTCCTGGGCGCAGCAGGCGCAGTGGAAGCCATCGTCACCGTCCTGTCCATCCGCGACGGCATCGTCCCCCAGACTCTGAACCTGGAGAACCTGGACCCGGCCGTAACGCTGGATGTGGTGGCAGGCGAACCACGCAAGATCAAGCTGGAAGCCGCGGTGAACGACTCGTTCGGCTTCGGCGGCCACAACGTGGCCCTGGCCTTCACCCAGGCCTAGCCACACCCAGCTCCACCCACACGCCCCGGCCCGCGAAAGCGGACCGGGGCGTTGTGCTTTCAGGGGCAGGACGGGGACAGGGAACCGATCACACGCGAGCAGAGGCAACCTCAACACTTCGACATCTGCGGGTTCCGGTTCTCCGGCGCCTCGTCCACCTTCAACTCCCCGTCCTCCCACACCATCACATACACCACCCGCCACCGAATACACGTCTCCGGCAGCGCGACAGGAGCCTTGGAAACCTCCTGAGTGGACACGAACGAGATCAACACCCGCAACCGCCGAGCAACCACATCGGACTCGATCCGCTGCACCACCACCCCACCATCCCGAGTGGTCTCATACGCGGAAACCCAAGCAGCTTCCCCAGTAGCCGACCCCCGCCGAGCCGACACAACACCCCGCCAAGCCGAAAAATCCCGGTCGTTGATCGAGTCGAAGTACTTCTGCAGCACCGTCTGCACCGAAGTCCGGTCCGGATGTGTGAACGAGTCCGGACTCAACCGCACCTCGGCAGACCCCGGCAACGGCCCGGCGACGGACGAGGACGGAACAGCCGGCGCCCCCTTCGCCTCGGCCGGCCGCGAGTACACGGTCCGCCCCACCATCCCGGCCGCCACCGCGGCACCGGTGATCACAACCACGGCCGGCACCAGCCAGCGGCTCGCCACGCTCCCCACGCACGCAGCCTAGCCGCACGACACGCCGGACAGCAGAGGACCGCTCACAAAACGTGTCCCGTTACATCGAAACTCGAATTTCACCCGAAAGACTACATTAAACACCAATACTGCAAGTTGCATGTAGCAAGACAATGACTGCTACATAAAAGGTTGAGAGGCAATCTCATCCTACGAATAGGTTCGTTCAGGTGAGTCCGTACCGCCGATCGGCCGCACTAAACACGCATTGGAACCCAATGACGGCTTCACCCGGAAAGACTACACAACACGGCGCGTATACGACGGTTGTTACCCCCTAACTATACGTCAAGATCCGCTTGGAATAGCCCAGCTCACGGACCTGAGCACATGCAGAACGATACGGTGTCGTTTAGAAAAAGCCCAGGACAGGTGGGCTGACTCGCCACTCAGCAAACCTCGCAGGCGGGTGAGATGGTCCCAAACCTCATCACGAACAGTGACATACGCGCCGGTAACCAGCCCTCATTTGACCACGAACGGGCTACCCATATGACTCGAACGGCGGATTGGCCATAGGCGCCGAATTGTGCGGGAATATGCGGCGTCCAAGAAAACGCAAAACGGTTGAGGAGGGAATTCGGTGGACCTCAGATACGAGGCGTTCTGCTTCGCAGATCGACGGTTCTACGATCTGCAGAGCAGCACCGAAAGCGACCTCCCAGGGGACGACTATTCGCGTGAGCTGCCGCCTCTGCCCGCCGGTTGGGTGCAGGCCGAGCGCAACGTCTGGCGGCACCTGCACCCCCGGGGAGTGCAACTGCCCAAGCAGGGCTGGAAGGTGCACGTCTCGGCGGGTCTGGACAACGCCGGAAAGGTCCTCAAGGCGACGTACGACTACTGCACTGAACGGCGCATCCCGTTCAAATACCTGCGGACCGCCTCGATCGTGCTCGCCCGCAACTCCAAGTACGCGCCCCGTGAGGGCAGCGGCAAGCTGATCACGATCTACCCGCAGAGCACCGAGGAGCTGCAGAGCATCGTCACCGAGCTCGCGGCGCTCCTCGACGGCGAGCACGGCGCCTACATCCTCAGCGACCTGCGGTACGGCAAGGGACCGCTCTACGTGCGCTACGGCGGGTTCTCCGAGCAGTGGCTCGAGGTCGACGGGCAGCAGGTGCTCGCGATCGAGGGCCCGGACGGCGAGCTCGTCCCCGACAAGCGCAAGCCGGTCTTCAGCGTGCCGGACTGGATCGAGCTGCCCGAGTTCCTCGCGCCGCACCTGGCCGAGCGCAACGCCGGCGACCCGGACAAGTTCCCTTACCAGATCAGGAGTTCGCTGCACTTCTCCAACGGAGGCGGCGTCTACCTGGCCACGCGCAAGAGCGACGGCAAGGAGGTCGTGCTCAAGGAGGCGCGGCCGCACGCAGGCCTCGACCGCGAGGGACGCGACGCCGTGGCACGGCTGGAGCGCGAGTACGAGATCCTCACGCGGCTCGCCGGTGTCGAGGGCGTGCCGGAGGTGTACGACCGCTTCACCGAGTGGGAGCACCTGTTCGTGGCCATGGAGTTCGTGCCGGGGCGTTCGCTCGGGCAGTGGCTCGGCCACAACTACCCGTTGACGCACAAGGAAGTCACCGACGAGCAGCTGGCCGAGTACCGGCCGCGGGCGCTGGCGTTGATCGACCGGATCGAAGCCCTGATGACGAGGGTGCACGAGCGCGGGGTCGTGTTCGGCGACCTGCACACGCTCAACATCCTGGTCGACGACGACGACGGGGTCTCGCTCATCGACTTCGAGCTGTCGTCCACGATCGACGACCTCCACCGGCCCACACTCGGCGCGCCGGGATTCCAGGCGCCGCAGGACCGCGACGGCTTCGAGATCGACGAGTACCCGCTCGCCGCGCTCAAGCTGTGGATCTTCCTGCCGCTCAACGCGGTGCTCGAGCTCTCCCCCGCGAAGCTCGGTCAGCACCTGCACGTGATCCAGCAGCGGTTCGGACTCACCGACTCCTACTGCCAGTCGATCGCGGACGTCCTCACGCCGCGCGTCGACCCTCCGTCCGACCCGGCGTTCACCGCCTTCGACGACCCGGAACCCGACTGGACGGTGGTGCGCAAGGAGATCGCCACGGCGATCCTGCACAGCGCGACGCCGCAACGGCAGGACCGGCTCTTCCCGGGCGACATCGAGCAGTTCGAGGTCGGCGGTGCGGGCTTCGGGTTCGGCGCGGCCGGTGTGCTGCACGCGCTCGACGTCGCGGGCGAGGGTCGTTTCCCGGAGCACGAGGACTGGCTGATCGACGCACTGCGCCGGGATCCGCCCAAGCAGCCCGGTTTCTTCGTCGGCGCGCACGGCATCGCGCACGTGCTGGAGAACTTCGGGCACCACGACATCGCGTCCGAGATCGTCGAGAGCTACGCGGCGTTGCTCCCGTCCACCCAGGACCACGGGCTGAGCGCCGGCCTGTCCGGCATCGGTCTCAACCTGTTGCACTTCGCGGACACCCGGCACGACGACGGGTACGCGGCGCAGGCGGAAGCCCTCGCCGATCGGCTCGCGAAGCAGCTCGCCGACGTGCCGCCACCGGGCGACAAGGCCAAGGCAGGCCTGATGCACGGCTGGTCGGGTCCCGCTTTGTTCTTCCTGCGGATGTTCGAACACACCGAGGAACGACGCTGGCTGCGGCTGTCCGAGCAGGCGCTCGAACGCGACCTCGCCGAGACGATGGTGGCGCTGGACGGCTCACTGCAGGTGCGCGACGGCACCTTCCGCTCACTGCCGTACGTCGGCATCGGCGGCGCCGGCATCGCGCTGGTGCTCACCGAGTTCGCCGCGGTCGCACCGGACAGGCCGTGCGTCGAGAAACTTCCGGGCCTGCTCAGCGGCTGCACCGGCGAGTTCGTCATCCAGCCCGCGTTCACGCTCGGCCGGGCCGGACTGATGGCGACCCTGGCCCACGCGAACAGGCACGCGCCGGACGACCAGCTCGAACGCTCAGTCCAGCGGCACCTCACCGCGCTGGGATGGCACGCCGTGCGCTACGGCGGCGGGCTCGCGTTCCCCGGCGTCCAGCTGCGACGGCTGTCGATGGACCTCAACACCGGCGGTGCGGGCGTCCTGCTCGCCATCGCGTCCACAGTGGACGACCGTCCACCCCTTCCCTTCCTGGGAAGGACACAGACCCCGGTCCTCCAGGACCGGTAGCAGTAACCCCCGAAAGATCCCTCGAAGAAGGAGACTGTCATGGGTTTCATCCTTGACATGCAGGACCTGGACACCCCCGAGGCCCCGAGCAACGCGATGGCGTCGGGTGGCGGCGGCGGTGGCGGCTCCACGACCGCGTCGAACGCGTCGCTGCTGCTCCCGTGCTCGCACTCCACCGTCAGCCTGCTGGCCTGCTGACATCGCCTCAACTGAAACACCGCGGTGAGTGAGCGGCATAGGCGAAGTATGCCGCTCACCCGCCAACTGCAGGGCCCGGCAGCCGGCCAGCTGTCGGGCCCTCGCTCATGATGCGCCCTCACGACCTCCGGAGGAACAGCCGATGGCCAAACCCGGTGACGTCCTGCTGTTCTCCGCGGTCCGGCGCGACTTCCGCCCGTGGCTCCTGCTCCTCAACGCCGCCGTGGCGACCACCGGCGGCCTGCTGATCCCCACGGCGCTCGCCAGCGCCGTGGACATGGCGTTGAGCGGAAAGTTCGTGCTGGTCACGGTCCTGTGGCTGCTCCTGCTCGCGGCCACCGAGATCGTCGGTGACGCCATCGGCATCGTGCTCGCCGCGAGCATCACCTCCCGCGCGACCGCGTGGTTGCGGAAAAAACTCTCCCGGCACCTGCTCGCGCTCGGCCATCCGTCCCCGTTCGCCGCCGGTGACGCGGTGAGCAGGGTGACCGGCGACTGCGGCAACGCGGGCAGCGTCGTGGTCACGCTGATGTCCCTGATCATCACCGTGGTGTCCTCGGTCGGTTCGATCGTGGCCCTGGCGCTGCTGGACTGGCGGCTGGCCGCGGTGTTCGCGGTGAGCGTGCCGCTCGCGATGCTGCTGGTCCGCACGCACATGCAGCTCACCGCCGACGACGTGCTGGCCTACCAGCAGGTTTCCGGTGAGATCTCGGCCCGTCTGCTCGACGCGGTGTCCGGCAAGCGCACGATCGCCGCGGCTGGCATCGCGAGCCGTGAGGCCGGACGGGTGCTGCACCCGCTCCCCCGCCTCGCCGCGGCGGGCGCGGGCATGTGGCGCACGCAGGCGAAGATGATGTGGCGGGCGGGACTGCTGCTGCCGGCTGTCGAGCTGGCCGTGCTGGTCGCCGCCGGTTTCGGCATCCTCGAAGGCAGGCTGACCGCCGGCGACGTGCTCGCGGCGCTCGGCTACACCGCGCTCGGCATGGGCATCGTCGGCCAGCTGCCCCAGCTCACCGTCCTGGAACGCACCCGCGCGTCCGCGACCAGGATCGCCGAGGTCCTGGACACCCCGATCACCGGACGTCCGGCGTCCGCGGCTCCCCGGCACGGCGCCGCACTGGAACTGCGCGGCGTCACCGTCGAGGGCGCGCTGCACGACGTCGACCTGGTGGTTCCCGCAGGCGTGTTCTGCGCGGTCGTCGGCAGCTCCGGAGCGGGTAAGTCGACGCTGGCCGCCGTGCTCGGCGGACTGTCCGCTGTGGACTCCGGCGAGGTGCTGCGCGACGGCGAGGTCGGGTACGCGTTCGAACGTCCGGCGCTGCTGGGCACGACGATCGGCCGTTCCATCGGCTATGGAACGGATTCCGGTGCGATCGAGGTGCGGGACGCGGCCGTCGCGGCGCAGGTGCACGACGTGCTGATCCGTTTGCCGCAGGGCTACGAGACGCCGGTCGCCGAAGCACCGCTGTCCGGCGGTGAGGCGCAACGAATCGGCTTGGCACGGGCGATCGTGCGAGATCCGGAGCTCCTCGTGCTGGACGACGCGACCGCGAGTCTGGACACCGTGACCGAGGCCAAAGTGGACGCCGCGATCACGACGGTGCTGTCCGGCAGGACGCGCGTGGTCGTGACCCACCGCCCGGCGACGGCGGCGCGGGCGGACCTGGTGGTGTGGCTGGAGAACGGCAGGGTGCGCGGCACGGGAACGCACCGGGAGCTGTGGGACGACGACGACTACCGAGCCGTGTTCACCGGGGGCGAGTGATGCGTTTCTACCTCTCCACGCTGGCAGGACACCGCCGCGGTGTGCTGATCCTGCTCGGCTGGTCGATGCTCGAGGGCATCCCTGCTTTCTTCGGCGGCAGGCTCGTCGGCACTGCCGTCGACCAGGGCTTCGCCGCGGGCAAGCCGACGACCGGTGTGCTGTGGCTGCTGGCTTTCGCGGGACTCGCCGTCGCGGGCGCCCTGGGTCAGCGGCAGGTGTTCGCCCGGCTCGGCGGCGTCGTCGAACCCATGCGCGACGCCCTGGTCACCCGGATCGTCAGCGGTGTGCTGGGCGACCCGTCCCACCGCGGGACGCCGGACGCCAGCGCGGTCGCCATGATCACCCGGCACGTCGAGGTCGTCCGCGACGCCACCGCGGGCGTGCTGATCCAGGCCCGCGCGTTGCTGGTCACGACCGTCGCCGCGCTCGTCGGTCTGGCGACCACGGCCACCGCGCTCATCTGGCTGGTGGTGGCGCCGATCCTGGTCGCGCTGGTGTTGTTCGCCCTCATGTTGCCGTCGCTGGCCAAACGGCAACGCGACGCGGTGATGGCCGACGAGCGCACCGCGGAAGCCACCGGCTCGGTGCTCAGCGGGTTGCGCGACGTGGCGGCGTGCCACGCGGAGACCGAGGCGCTGCGGGACATCGCGGACCAGGTCGACCAGCAGGCCAGGGCGACCGTCGTCGTGGCGTGGGCGAACTCGTTGCGCGCCACGGTGATCGCGATCGGTGGTTTCGCCCCGATCGTGCTGCTGGTGGCGTTCGCTCCGCCGCTCGTCGCCTCCGGCCGGCTGACCACGGGCGCGGCGCTGGCGGCGGTCGTGTACCTGACGAACAGCGTGAACCCGGCGCTGCACGGTCTGGCGCGCACCACCAGCACCGTCGTGATGCGCCTGATGGTCGCACTCAAGCGACTCCAGGAAGCCGCACCGCGTTCGACCGGCGACGCGGGCGACGAGGTCCCGTCCAACGGCGAGTTCGTGCTGCGGGACGTCACGTTCGGCTGGAGTCCCGACGCGGAACCGGTCGTGCGCGGCCTGTCTTTGGACCTGCGGCCCGGCGACCACCTGGCCGTGGTCGGCCCGTCCGGCATCGGCAAGTCCACAATGGCCAGTCTGCTCACCGGCCTGATGCCGCCGGACTCCGGCCACGTCCTGTTCGGCGGCGCCCCCGTCGACCAGGTCGTTCCCGCGGTGAGGCACCACGCGATCGCGCTGATCCCGCAGGAGACGTACCTCTTCACCGGCACCGTGCGGGAGAACCTGGCGCTGCTCGCGCCGTGCGCGACCGACGAGGATCTCACCGACGCGGTGAAAAAGGTCGGTGCCGAACCACTTCTGGACAGGCTCGGCGGTCTGGACGCGACGCTCGGCCACGCGGGCGAAGGACTTTCCGCCGGTGAGGCGCAGCTCCTGGCACTCGCGAGGGTCTACGTGACGTCCGCGAGCGTCGTGATCCTCGACGAGGCGACCTCACACCTCGACCCCGCCGCGGAGGCCCGCGTCGAACGGGCTTTTGCCCGAAGGGACGGAATTCTCGTCGTCATCGCGCACCGGCTGAGCTCGGCGTTGCGCGCGAACCGCGTGCTGGTCATGGACGGCGGCAAGCCGCTGCTCGGCGCCCACGAGCACCTGCTCAAGACGTCAGCTCTCTACGGGCAGCTCATGCTGGCCTGGGATCCCACGCACCACGAGGAAACCCCGCTACCCAAACGGTAGCGGGACCCACTTTTGGCGCGAAAAGCACGTTCGGGCCGATAGATGGCCCGAACGTGCTTTTCGCGCCATCCCCGACCGGGTGAAGATCGCGAGTTGTCCACAGGTTCGCAGATCACGCTTCGACAACCCGCGGATCGCTGACACAGTTACCTCGTGCCCAAACGATCCAAAGTAGACTGGACAACGGTGGACGAAGCCGCGCCACGAGGTGTGCTCAGGGTCCGCGAACTCTTGGAGCTCGGCGTTCCCGCCCGCACGATCTCGAATCGATGTGAGCAACGCGGCCCGTGGCAGCGACTGCTGCCAGGCGTGATCTTGCTGAGCAACGGCTCTGCTAGCTGGACGCAACGAGTCGACGGAGCCTTGCGCTACTGTGGAAGCCCTTCCCTGGTCACAGGGCTCGCCGGAACGAAGTTGTACGGGTTGACCCGTGGACCGTCCACTACCCAGGTCCACGTCCTGGTGCACGACGGTCATCAGCCGGCGAGCCACGACTTCGTACTCGTCGAACGCACCTTCCGGCTGCCACAGCCGCAGTGGATGGACGGCTTCCCCATCGCACCGATTGAGCGGTGCGTGCTCGACGCCGCACGCCGGTTGAAAGACATGGACCAGATCCGGTCGTTGCTGGCGGAGCCGATTCAAAACGGCCGCGTCACGCCGACAGCCTTGCTCCGAGAGCTGGACGCTGGTTCGTGCCGAGGCAGTGCAGCGCCCCGCAAAGTTCTTCGGGAACTGATCGATGGCATCCGGTCCCCGGCTGAGTCCTGGGCCAGAGAACTCGCTCTTCGCAGTGGCTTCGACAGGATGCGGTGGAACCAGGAACTGTTCCTGTCCAACGGTTCTCATTTGGCCACACCGGACGGTTGGCTCGACGACGTCGGGCTCGCCTGGGAGATCGACTCGTACGAGTACCACTTCAGGCCCGAGGACTACGCGAAGACACTGAAGCGGCACAACCGAATGACTGCTGCCGGAATCATCGTGGTGCACACAGTCCCGTCACGCCTGCGTACGGAACCGGACCAGGTCGTAGAAGAACTACGCGGCGCGTACGAGCAGGCGCGGCAACGGCCTCGTCCTCCGGTGATCGCACGCCGCCAGTAACGGCGCGAAAAGCACGTTTCGGCCATCTAACGGCCCCAACGTGCTTTTCGCGCCGAAGACAAGGATTAGCCGACGCGGTGCAGCCAGGTCACCGGCGCGCCGTCTCCTGCGCGGCGGAACGGTTCCAGCGCGTCGTCCCACGCCGCGCCGAGCAGCTCGTCCACGCCGTGGGCGAAGGACTCACCACCACGGGATCTGGCTGCGAGAGCACGAAGCTGATCCTCATTGACCACGATGTCACCGTTGGCCGACGTGCGGGCGTGCCACAGCCCGAGAACGGGAGCGAAGCAGAAGCGCTCGCCGTCCTGACCGGGGGACGGTTCCTCGGTCACCTCGAAACGGAGCATTGGCCACGCGCGCAGCGCAGCCACGAGTTTCGCGCCGGTGCCGGCGTCTCCGGTCCACGCGCATTCAGCGCGCAACTGGCCTGGTGCCGCGGGTTGCGCTGCCCACCTGAGGTCCACTCGGACACCGAGGGTGCCCGAGATCGCCCACTCGACGTGCGGACAGACCGCAGACGGCGACGAGTGGACGTAGACCACGCCACTGGTGCTGCCACGGGTGCTCACTGCTGACCTCCGCTACTCGACGAGGGACGTCTTCCCCTACGCCTTTGCCGAGTGAGGTGATCACCGTGAAAGCCCGCTTGCTGCATTCTGCCTCGACTTGAGGCATGTCCGCCATAAGAACCAGCTCGATCATCACCCGACCGGGGCAGATACAGGTCTTAAGTCCCGATCTCCCCGGCCGAGTGATGCGTGATCGTGATCTACAGCGCGTTTACCGCGGCGACAACGTCGACCAGACCCGTGCCCTTGTCGAACGACGAGGTGTAGGGGCCGACCGGCGTGTACCCGGTGCCGTACTTGTGGGCCGTCGACTTGAGCGCGCGCTCGATGTCGGCGGGCGTCGCGGAAGGCTTGGCCCCGAACAACTGTGCGACGATGCCGGCGATCTGCGGAGCCGCCATCGACGTGCCGCTGATCGTGTTGTACGTGCCGAGATCGAGCAGGCCAGGGCCGTTCTGCGGCTGCAGGCCGGTCGCGCAGATCGGCAGGTACAGGCGGCAGGCCGACACGATGTTCTCACCGGGAGCCGAGATGTCCGGCCACGTGGCCGAGTTCGACGCGAGACCGCGCGAGGAGAAGTCGGACAGCGCGCCGTCACGAGTACCTGTGCCCTGGTCGTTGTAGGACGCCACCGAGATCACGCCGGGCGTCTGGTCCTGACCGGGCGGGTTGGACAGGCTGGTCGAGCCGTCGCCGCCGTCGTTGCCGTTCGCCCACACCACGACGACGCCCTCGGCCACGAGCTGCCGCTGCAGCTTGACCGTCACGGAGGCAGGGTCGAACGCACCGCCGCCAGATGGCCCATAGGAGTTGTTGATGACCTTGATCGGCGGGCACGTCGCGGCGGGCACACCGGCGCCGCACGGGGCCTTGTGGTTCTCCAGCACCCAGTTCAGCGCGGCGTCCGCGCCGAGGATGAGGATCGCCGCACCCGTCGAGATCACGACGCCCTTCGCACCCGGCGCCGAACCGCCGACCTGCGTGCCGTCGGCGAGCTGGTACGGGGTACCGATCGCGATGCCGGTGACGTGCGTGCCGTGGCCACCCAGCGAAGTCGTGTCGGTGTCGACGAAGTTCGGGACCGGCACGATGCAGCTGGTGTCCGTCGACCCGTCAGCGGCGCAGAGGCTCTTCAGGTTGCGGACGATCTTGCCGCCGGCGAACGCCGGGTGCGTCGGGTCCACCCCGGAGTCGATCACCGCGACCGAGACGCCGGCACCGGTCAGCCCGGACGCCTGCTGGGCCTCACGGCTGCGCGTGGCGACGGTGCCGGAGGAGCCCAGGAACTTGGCGGGCTTCGCGATCTCGACGTTCGTGACGCCCGGCTTGGCGCGCGCGGACGAGATCTGTGTCGACGTGCCGCGTGCGGCTACGACGCCGATCTTGCGGAAGCTCGTGAGCTTCTGCAGACCGGCCGCCTCCACCGCGCTCTCGGCGGAGGTGAGATCAGTGCCGTGGACGTACACCGTGGATGCCGTCTGGGCGGCCCCGACAGGGGTAGAGGCGGCCACGAGCACTACAGCGAGCAGGGCGGCGCGTTTGAACATGGACCCTCCGTGAACATAGGCAGGCAATCCAACTAACGAGTGATCCACTTATCGGTGACGGGTGTCACGCAACGTCTCGACTGGATGCGGTCGACCGACCCCGGACCGCTACCGTGTCCCCCCGTGCGGAAAGGTGTGGACTCGTGCGGCTGATCCGTCTGGGTGCTGAACCCTCGGCCATTGGGGCGGACGTCCGTGCCGCCCTCACGGCGTGCGGCGCGGGTACGGGGGTTCTCGGCGGCGTCGCGCTGACCGGCGTGCAACCGCCCGACTGCCCGGTGCCGCTCGACGCGATCGTCGTGCTGCCCAAGGGTGTTCTGGTGATCGTCGGCGTCGACCTGCCCGATCCCGCGGTGAAGCTCGAGGCCCCGCTCGGCGGCCAGTGGAAGATCGACGGCTGGCCCCTGGTCTCCCAGGACGGCGCGCCGAACCCGGCGACCGAGGCCGTGGCGGCCGCGACCGCCGTGGCGCAACGGATTCAGGCGATGCGCGCGGAACCGCTGCCGGTCAGCACGGTCGTGGCGGTCGGCCCGTTCGTGAGCCAGGTCGTGCAGCCGACCGTCGACCTCAACCGCGGCGTGCGGGTGCTGCACCCCAAACCGTCCACTGTGCTCTCCGCCGCCCGCGAGCTCGCGACGTCGACGGTGCCGTGCACGGCGGACCACGCGGTGAAGCTCCTCGCGATCCTGCAGAACACCGGCACGCCACCGGAGGCGCGGTCGCTGCTCGCCGAGGGCTTCAGCGACGCGGTCTCCCCCGACCTCGCGTCGGCGAGCACGATGCTCATCCCGAAGGTCAACGCCAAGCCGCTCGTGCCGCGCAAACGCTTGCCCTGGCTCTACGTGACGGCGGGCTCGCTGGTCGCGCTGATCCTGCTCGTGTGGCTGCTGGTCGCGCTGCCCGGCGACGACAAGCCGGCCGACGCGACGCCGGCACCGTCGACGACGCAGCCGACGACGGTGGTCGTCGACGGCACGACGTTCGTGCCGAAGGAGATGAAGAAGGACAAGGACTGCCAGGCACCGGCGTTCGGCGACGTCAAGGCGTGGCTGATCGCGAACGAGTGCGGCGAGGTCCTGCGTGCCACCTACGAGACGACGGTCAAGGACAAGCAGGCGAGCGTCATGGTCGTGGACCTGGATCTGCTGGACGCGCCGAGCGCGAAGGCGTTGCACTCGGTCGTCGCCCAGCCGGGATCGGGCGGGGTGAACGGGCTCGACGGCAAACCGCTGGAGAACGCGGCGTTCGCGAGCAGGCTGAAGGGCAGCCACGTGCAGCTCGCGTTCGTGGTGTGGTCCGGCGGCGCGGGCGACCAGACGCTCGACCCCGTCGCCAAGCAAGCGTTGCGGCTGCCCGCCACCCGTTAGAAGGTGGAGGCATGATCGGACAACTTCGCTCTGTGGTGCTCGACTGTCCTGATCCCTCCGAGCTGGCGTCGTTCTACGAGAAGCTGCTCGGCGCCGAACGCCAGGCGGGCGGTGACGAGACCTGGGTGGTGATCGTCGCGAACGGCACGCGGCTGGCGTTCCAGCGTTCCGGCGACTACCAGCCGCCTGCGTTCCCGGATCCGCACGGCTCGCAGCAGTTCCACCTCGACGTGCTGGTCGAGGACGTCGAAGAGGCGGAACCGAAGGTGCTGGAGCTCGGCGCGCGGCTGGTGAAGAAGGACAACGACGACACGTTCCGGGTTTACGCGGACCCCGTCGGGCATCCGTTCTGCCTCGTGTGGCTGCCTTAGAACACGCCTACTGTGGGCCGCATGGACTTCGACGTCATCGTCATCGGTGGTGGCCCCGTAGGTGAGAACGTGGCGTGGCGGACGGCCGCCGGTGGCCTGTCCACCGCCATGATCGAGAAGGAGCTGGTCGGCGGCGAGTGTTCGTACTGGGCGTGCATGCCGTCGAAGGCACTGCTGCGGCCCGGTCACGCACTCGCGGCCGCCCGGCGCGTGCAGGGCGTGAACGCGGGATCGCTCGATCCCGCCGCGGTGCTGGAGCGGCGCACCGGCTTCACCTCGAACTGGGACGACAGCGGCCAGGTCGAGTGGGCCGAGTCGGAGAACATCACGGTCATCCGCGGCGACGGTGAGGTCACCGGCGAACGCGAGGTCACCGTCGGGAACGAGGTCCACCGCGCACGTCAGGCCGTGGTGGTGTGCACCGGCAGCGTGCCGAAGATGCCGCCGCTGGAAGGCATCGCCGACACTCCCGTGTGGACGTCCCGCGATGCCACGTCGGCGCGCGAGGTGCCGGACTCGCTGGTGGTGCTGGGTGGTGGCGTCGTCGGTGTCGAGATGGCGCAGGCCTGGGCGCGGCTCGGGTCGAAGGTGACGCTCGTGGTGTCCGGCGACCGGCCGTTGCCGCGGATGGAGGAGTTCGTCGGGCCGCTGGTCGTCGAGGGTCTCCAGGAGGACGGCGTCGAGGTGCTGCTGGGCGCCCGTGCGTCGGCGATCGCGCCGGGCGCGCTGACGTTGCAGGACGGCAGGGTCGTGAAGGGGTCGGAGATCCTCGTCGCGACCGGACGCGTGCCGGCGACCAAGGACGGCAAGCCGCTGACCATCGACGACTCCGGCCTGGTGTCCGGTGTGGACGGACGGTGGCTGTACGCGGCGGGTGACGTCACCGGGCGCGCGCTGCTGACGCACCAGGGCAAGTACCAGGCGCGGGCGGTCGGCACGGCGATCCTGGAGCGCTCACGCGGGTTCGAGCCCAAGCAGTGGTCGGCGGGCCAGGCGTGGGCGGATCACGTCGCGGTGCCGCAGGTGGTGTTCACCGACCCCGAGGTGGCGTTCGTCGGGCACACCGCCGAGGAGGCGCGCAAGGCCGGCCGGGACGTGAAGGTGGTCGACCTCGACATCGCGGTCGCCGGTTCGTCGCTGCACGCGGACGGGTACCGCGGGAAGACGCGCATGGTCGTGGACGAGCGGACGCGGACGCTGGTCGGCGTCACGTTCGTCGGTCAGGACGTGGCCGAGCTGCTGCACTCGGCGACGGTCGCGATCGTCGGTGAGGTCACCGTGGACCGGTTGTGGCACGCGGTGCCCTCGTACCCGACGATCAGCGAGGTCTGGCTGCGGATGCTCGAGGCCTACGGCCTCTGAGTCCGATCCTGGGGCTCGTCCAGCAGGGGTCGCAACACCCTGGCAAGCAGCTCGTTCGCCGTGCCGACCACGTACGCGCTGTCCTCGGGGCCGACCCGTTCGGCCAGCTTGAACAGCGCGTCCGCGGTCTGCACGGCGATCCGGAACGTCAGCACCACCGGGGCGTCGCCGGGCGCGCCGAACCGGTTGACGAACATCTCGGCGAGCCGTTCCGCCATCAGCTCGTACTGGTCGACGCTGGCGTCGAGCCGGTGGCTGTCCAGCATGTCGCTGAACCGCACCCGTCCGAAGCCGGGCACCTCGCCCACCATGCGCGTGTACACGGCGACGACCTGGGCCATGGCCTCGCGCCACGTGTCCGCGATCAGATCGGTGGCGAAGAGCTCCTCGACCTCGCGGAGATAGGTCTCCATCCCGCGAAGTGCCAGAGCGTGCACAACGGACCGTTTGTCGGGAAAGTACTGATAGAAGGAACCAATGGGCACTCCGGCCACATCGACGATGCGCGCGGTCGTGATGTCGTCGTAGTCGTATTCGTTCAGCAGGCTCGCACAAGCGTCCAGGATCGCGGTAACCGTTGCCGCGCCACGCTGTTGCACCGGCTGGCGACGCATCACCCTGGCTAACCTGCCTTTGGCCGGGTCTTCATGCACTCGGACATCTTTATCCACAAGAGTGCGTCAGCCCAAGCACAGGTTCCTGACAGGTTTCAGCCGGGATCTCCGCGCCGTTTGCGATGAACTACCCAACCGAAGTCGACAAGGCAGACAACGGCGAGTAGCAAAAGCAGTATCCCGAGCCACAAGAGGTCAGCTCGCAGTGCCAGCCACCCGGCCACCGAGTTGAAGACCAGGCCGAATCCGGCGAGCCACAACCGCAGCGTCAACGCACTGCGCGGCGGCGCCGGGGGTGGCAGGTAGTCGCTCACGTCACCCGGTTTCCCGCAGCAGCGGCGTCTCAACCCGGCGCAGCGGCCGGGGAGGTTTCGTCACGTAGGGCCGGACGAGCCGCGTGAGCGCCAGACCGGGGGCGATGAGCGGGACGACGGCGGTGAGCACGGCGGCCGTGATGCCCGCTCGCACCACGTCCTTCGGCATGACGGCGACGCGGTCGACGACGAACGCTCGCCGTCCGGTCAGCGACACGACCGCGAGGACGACCAGGAACACCACCATGCTGAGCATCGCCCGCTGGACCGCGTGCTCGTACCCGGCGGCCTCTCCCGCGACCAGCACCGCGAACCACCCGGCGAGCGCGGGCAGCTGACCCTGTTCGGTGGTCGCGGCCCAGCTCAGGCCGCCGAGCGTGGCGAGCCAGACGAGACCGTCCCTGCGTTCCTGCGCCCACCGCGACGCCGCGTCGAGGGGAATGCCGGTCCAGCCGAGCACGCCGAGCGGGCTCGGCGGGTCGGCGGCCAGCTGGCCGAGCACCCAGGCGAGCGTCCACGCGGACACCAGCACCGCGACGACGAGCTGCCACCTGGGCCGGCGCACCACGCAGCGGGCGAGCCGGACGATCTCCGCACGCGTCATACCCCCACCTTGCCGCCTGCGGGTGGTTTGCGGAGAAACGTCACCCCATCGCTCACCCGCACAGCGCACTTCCAGGCGTGTTCATCACGCAGCGCTATCCACGATCGGGGGACAGATCTTTTCTATGCTGAGTACATGAGCATTGATCAGCTTCTGCATCTGCCCAGCTACCTGATGCTCGGGCTGGTCAGGGAGGTGCGCCGGCTGGCCCGCCACGAGCTCCGCGGGCCGCACGTGACGGTCCTCGCGTTCCTGTCCGAGCAGGAGGCGGTGGCGCAGAAGCGGATCAGCGACCGGGTGCAGATGGATCCCAGCGACCTCGTGTCGGTGCTCGACGATCTCGAGCAGCGCGGGTTCGCCCAGCGCAGGAGGGACGAGAGGGACCGGCGGCGGTTCACCGTGTCGATCACCGACGAGGGCAGAGGGGCCCTGCGGGAGCGGCTGGAGACGGCCAGGGCGCACGAAGACGAGCTGCTGGCGCCGTTGACGTCACAGGAACGCGTCGAACTCACCACACTGCTGCGGAAGGCGTACCTGCATCACGCGGATATGCGTGTAGATTAGACAGTCTGCGCTCGCACGACTGGGGTGCGGGCAGACTGTGCTTTATGAACTACAGCGCAACTCAGGATAAAACCCGATGTTGCATCGTAACGAGAAAAGAGGCAAGTTGTCAAGCCCCTCCGATGACCTCCGGCTCGCCGAAATGGAGCCGGAGCAGGAATACGTGGCCATGTTGTACGGCCGGCTCGACGACCTCCGCGAACAGACGTCGAAACGACTCGCACAATCGTTGCGACAAACTGGCGGCACGCACCAGATGCGGTCCGAGCGCGACACCTCCGTCGCGATGTACACAGATCAATTGGCTCAGTACAGCGCGGTGGAGAACGGGCTCGCGTTCGGCCGGCTCGATTTCCACAACGGTGACCGCTTCTACATCGGACGAATCGGTCTCTTCGACGAGGACAAGGAATACGAGCCGCTGCTGATGGACTGGCGAGCGCCCGCCGCCAGGCCGTTCTACCTCGCCACCGCCGCCTCGCCCGACGGCGTGCGGCGGCGCAGGCACCTGCGGACGCGCTCGCGCAAGGTCATCGGCCTCGACGACGAGGTGCTCGACATCAACTCGGTCGAGCCGTCGCGCAACGAGGGGCTGACGGGCGAGGCGACGCTGCTCGCCGCGCTGAACGAGTCGCGCACCGGCCAGATGAGCGACATCGTCGCGACGATCCAGGCCGAGCAGGACATCATCATCCGTTCCGAGCTCAACGGCGTCGTCGTCGTGCAGGGCGGACCGGGCACCGGCAAGACCGCCGTGGCCCTGCACCGCGCCGCGTACCTGCTGTACACGCACCGCCGGCAACTGGCGAAGCGCGGCGTGCTCGTGGTCGGCCCGAACACGACGTTCCTGCGCTACATCAGCCAGGTCCTGCCGTCGCTGGGTGAGACGGGCGTTCTGCTGTCGACGGTCGGCGAGCTGTACCCGAACCTGACGGCGACGGGCCGCGAGTCCGCCGCGGTGGCGGCGATCAAGGGCCGCCTGGAGATGGCGGACGTGATCGCGGCGGCCGTGCGCGACCGCCAGGAGGCGCCGTCGTTCGTCGAGATCCGCTTCGACAACGACGTGCTGCGCCTCGACCGGCGCGCGATCTCGGACGCGCGCGGCAGGGCGCGCCGAACCCGCCGCCCGCACAACGAGGCCCGCCGCACGTTCGCCCGCGAGATCATCTCGACCCTCGCCTCGATGGTCACCTCACGACTCGGCGGGCACCTGCTGGACAAGGCGGACGTCGACGACATCCGCCGGGAGCTGCGCGAGTCGGAGGAGGTGCAGGCCGCGATCTCGTCGCTGTGGCCGGTGCTGACGCCGTTCTCACTGCTCTCCGAGCTCTACGCGAACCCGAAGCGCCGCAACCGCGCGATGTCGAAGTTCACCCGCGAGGAACGCGATCTGCTGCAGCGCGTCGGCGACGACTGGACCCCGGCGGACGTGCCGTTGCTGGACGAGGCCGCCGAACTGCTGGGCGAGGACGACACCGAGGCCAAGGCCCGCGCCGAACGCCAGCGCCGCCAGGCCATCGAGTACGCGCAGGGCGTCCTCGACATCCTCGATCTGGAAGACGACGCGGACCCCGAAATCCTGATGGCCACGGACCTGATGGACGCCTACCGCCTGGCCGAACGCCACGGCGTGGACCGCTACGAAACGGCAGCGGAACGCGCCGCCGCCGACCGCACCTGGACGTTCGGCCACATCATCGTGGACGAGGCCCAGGAACTCTCGGCGATGGCGTGGCGAACCCTGATGCGGCGCTGCCCGTCGAAGTCCATGACGGTGGTAGGTGACATCGCGCAGACCGGCGACATCGGCGGCGCCACCTCGTGGGGCTCCGTCCTGTCCCCGTACGTGCAGAACCGCTGGCGGCTGACCGAACTGACCGTCAACTACCGCACGCCGGCCGAGATCATGGAGGTCGCCGCAGACGTGCTCGCGTCGGTCGACTCGTCCCTGGTGCCACCGACGTCGGTGCGCGAAACCGGTGTGCCGCCGTGGGTTTCGCGCGTGCCGTCGTTCGAGGCAGGCGTTCCCGCGCTGATCGCGGACGAGGTGTCGGCCGTCGGCAACGGCAAGATCGCGGTGATCGTGCCGGACGCGCTGCTGCAGTCCGTCGGTTCCGCCGTGGTCGCAGCGGTGCCGGGATCGTCGATGGGCAACGACCTGGAAGAGGCCCAGGTCGTGGTGCTCGGGGTGACCGACGCCAAGGGCCTGGAGTTCGACTCGGTCGTCGTCGTTGACCCCGTGGGGATTCTGGAGGAGTCGCCGCGCGGGGCTTCGGATTTGTACGTGGCTCTGACGCGTGCGACGCAACGGCTCGGTGTCGTGCACACCGGCACGTTGCCCGATGTGCTGGCCCGACTGAAGGACTGATCGCTCGGAGGCCTCCTCGAGGAAACGATCCGCGCTCGTGCGACGACAACCGCATGAGCGTGGAACCTCGTTGCGGAGGAGGCCTTACTTGCGGAGCATCGGGTCTGCCATCACGAAGACCGTCGTCGAGGTGAGCGACCAGCTCTCGGATCGACTGGCAGGCTTCACCGAACCCCCTCCGGCCGCCCTCTGGACACCGCACGCGGAGCGACTCCTCGTGGATCTCGGCTCCGACGCCGAGTTGCTCCTCGACTACCTGCGCTCCCCCGACTTCGCCGCCATCGCGGTGCAGGTCCGCGTCCACTCGACCCTGACGGGCAAGGCGAAGGACCAGATCCACGAGGGACTCCGGCTTGCTGGAGTCCCGGCGGAGCTCCTGGCCAGGGCATCCGACGTCGTCACCGGCACACTGACCACCACGTGTGAGAACATCCGCCCGCTGTTCGCCGGCTCCGGCCACCACGTCCGCGAGCAGGACCTGGGCGCCATGGCTACCGGCAACACGGCGATGTTGTCTCAGCTGACCTCGCTCACCGCGTTCCACACGTTCGCCGCTCGCATGCTCAAGCAGGTTGTCGCGCTGCACAGCACCATCAGGTTGCCGCATCTCGGGGTCAGCCGGGCCGTGCACTACGACCAGCTCTACGTGCGACCTGACATCGAATCACGCGGCGGCTCCCGCCTCGGCATCCCCGGAGACCGGACGGTGATCCTCGGGGATCCCGGCGCCGGCAAGTCGACGCTGGCAGCCAAGTTCGCGCACGACGTGGCTCTCGACGGATCCGGCAGAGTGCCGTTCCTCCTGGTGCTTCGGGAGTTCACCACCTCCTTCGACGACGGTGGTCACGACCTCCTGCACTACCTGGAGATGCGCAGTCGCGCCCCGTACAACGTGAAACCGCCGAAGAACGCGGTCGAGTACCTGTTGCGCAACGGGCGAGCCGTGGTGGTCCTGGACGGGCTCGACGAGATCGTGCAGACGGAGTTGCGGCGCAGGGTCGTCGCGCTCGTGGAAGGGTTCGCTCACCTGTACCCGATGGTGCCGATCGTCGTCACCGCCCGCAGGATCGGGTACGAAGAGGCACCTCTGACTCCCAACCTGTTCAGGACCGCACGCATCCCCGAGTTCACCGACGAGCAGGTCGGGACGTACGTGCGCAACTGGTTCGTGCTGGACGAGGCCACCTCCCCGGCCGAGCAGGAGCGGCTCGCGCGGTCGTTCATGCGGGACAGTGCGCAGATTCCGGAGCTGCGTCGCAATCCGCTGTTGCTGACGTTGTTGTGCGCCATGTACTCCAGCGACCGTTACCTGCCGCGCAACCTCGCCCAGGTCTACGAGCGCTGCACGCTGTTGCTGTTCGAGCAGTGGGACTCCCAGCGCGACATCCAACTGCCGTTCAAGTTCCAAGGAAAGCTGCGCGGCGCGGTGCAACACCTGGCGTGGCGGATGTTCAGCGCACCGGAGTCCGGCAAACCGCAGCCCCGCAGCAGGATCGTGAGGACGCTCACCGACTACCTGGAGCCCAAGCTCGACGACCACGACGAGTCCGTCGCGACCGCTGAGCAGTTCCTCGCCTTCTGCACCGGACGCGCATGGGTGCTCACCGACGTCGGCGCGACTGGCACCGAGCCGCAGTTCGGCTTCACGCACCGGACGTTCCTGGAGTACTTCGCCGCAGAGCACCTGGTTCGCACCCACCGGAGCGCCGACGCGCTGTGGGAAGCGTTGCGCCCGACCATCAACCAGTGGGAGGTCGTCGCGCAGATCGCGTTGCAACTCTACGAACGCAACGTCGAGGACGGGGCGGACGAGCTGTTGACCGCGGCACTGGTCGGCGACGGCCTGGACTTCGCCGTGCGGTCGTTGCACCACATCTGTCCGAGCACCCGTGTCGTCCGGACGATCACCGAAGCAGCAGTCGACAGATCGGTGTTTCTCCCCCTCGACCACCGTGTCGTCAGGCACGACATCGGCTGCGTCGACGTCGACCACGCCTTGATGGACTGCTTGAGCAGCTCGTCGCACGCCAATCTGCCCACCGTGCACCAGGCCCTCGTCGATCGCTTCGACACGCTCGTCCGCGCGCGAGAAGTCGGTGCGGCGTTCACCCTCGAGCACCTGGCGGACGAACTGGTGGTGCCGGAGGAGCTGTACGCCGAGATCGCGGCGAGGCACGGCTCGCTCCTCACCGAGATGCGCGAGACCCCACCGCTGGCCCCACTCGTCGCACGAACGGAACCCGCCGCGCTGTGCCGGACAGTTCGCCGATCCGGCATTCGATCCCTCTTCAAGGCGTACTCCTTCTACACCTTCGGGCGGATGAGCGCAGCCCGGTGGTGCGCAGCCCGGTGCAGTCCGTTGATCCCTCAGAAAGCCGGTGAGGCCCTCGGCGTCACCTTGGCCGAGGCACCGACTCCGTGGCTGAGCTTCGCCGAGTTCGAGGTCACCGACATGGTGTCGATACCCGTCAGCAGCCAGGTCGACGGTCTGAAGCTGATGCTCGCCCTGCCATCGTTGGAAGGACGTGGAAGAGCCGTTGCTGACCGCGATGGCCTGGACGGTGTGTTCAAGGCGCTCATCTCCGCCCGGCTGAACCAGGAAACCGGCAAGTTCGACACGGCCGTCGACCGGCTGAAGAAGCTCGACCTGCGGCCTGAAGTGCACAGCTTTTTGGAGCGCTGGATGCGCGGCGAGATCAGCGTGCTAGCGCCAGACCCAGCGCAGCCGCCCCCACCCCCAGCGCCACGCTGACCACGACGTTCAGCAGCGCCAGCCGGTACTTCTCGGCCTCCAGCAACTTCACCGTCTCATAGCTGAACGTCGAATACGTCGTGAGCCCACCGCAAAACCCAACCCCGAGCAGCGGCATCCAAGACGTCCCAACGAGAAGCCCGATGAGGAAGCACCCGACGACGTTCACCGTCAAAGTCCCCCAAGGGAAATCCGACGTGTGCCGCGACTGCACGAACCGATCCAGCAGATACCGGCACGGTGCCCCGAGCGCAGCCCCGAAAAACACCGCCAGCACGGTCATCGCGTCACCCGCAACCCAAGAAACGCCGCCAGCACAGCAAAAACCGGCGTCAGCCACAGGAACACCGTGCCGCCGACCGCGAACGACGAGAACGTCGTGAACCCGCCCAGCAGCCCAACGCCGAAGAACGCACGCACCAACGGCCGCGGCACCAACCCCATCAGCACGCCGATCAGGAACGACCCCAGCACGTTGATGACGAACAGTCCCAACGTGCCCGGCACGAGCAGCGACAGGCCGTAGCGCGACACCCCGCCGAGCCCGCCGCCCAACGACACCAGTGCCACGAACGGCAGGTGCAGCTCGGTGCGTTGGGCGGGGACGTGGAGGTCGACGTCCGGGTCCACGGGATCAGGTTGGTTCGGCAAGGTGCTCGACCAGGTGGTCCAGGGCCTTCAGGGCGCGCACGACGTCCTCGCGTTCGGAAGGTTCCAGCTTCGACAGGGCGGAGCCGATTCGCTTCTCGTGTTCACGCTGCCAGACGAGGAGCTGTTCGTGTCCACGTGGTGAGACGGACAGTCGTGCTACCCGTCTGTCCTTGGGGTCTCCGCCGCGGACCACCAGGCCCGAGTCGATCAGCTGGGACACCAGGCCGGAGACCGTGTTCGGGGCCAGGCGGAGGGCGCCGGCCAGATCACCGACCTTCATCGGCGGGCGTTCTGCGAGGGTCTGCAGCAGCTCTACCTGCGCCATCGGCAGGGATTCCCACGGCCAGTCCGCACGGATGCTCGTCCGCAGCGCCCGGCGCAGGCGAGTGACGACGTCGGTGAGCGTGCGGGCTTCGTCTGACATGCAGAAATAGTACTGAACGTTCAGCAATAGCTCTGGGTCAGATATAATCTGGGTACGATGAACTGGTTCGTCACGGAGTCCCCCAGACCGGCGTGGATCGCCCGCCGGTCGTACGCGCCGTGGCTCGTCATCGCGACCGTCTGCTTCGGGGCGTTCATGGGGCAGCTCGACGCCTCGATCGTCACGCTGGCGTTCCCGGCGATGAGCGCGCACTTCGGCGGCGATCCCGAGTGGATCTCGCTCAGCTACCTGATCACACTCGTGGCGCTGCTCGTCCCAATGGGCAGGATCGCGGACCGGGTCGGGCGCAAGATCGTCTACATCTACGGCTTCGCGTTGTTCACTGGCGCGTCCGTCGCGTGTGTGTACGCGCCGAGTTTCGACGCTCTCGTCGCGGCCCGGATCGCGCAGGCGGTGGGTGCGGCGATGTTGCAGGCCAACAGCGTCGCGCTGGTCACCACCGCGGTCGCGCCCGAGCAGCGCAGGCGTGCGCTCGGCGTTCAGGCCGCGGCGCAGGCGGCCGGGCTCGCGGCGGGGCCGTTGCTCGGCGGGTACCTCACCGAGCACCACGGGTGGCAGGCCGTGTTCGCGATCAACGTGCCCATCGGGGTCGTCGCCGTGGTCGCGGGGCACTACCTGCTGCCCCGCACGAAGACCAGGGCCGAGCGCGCGAGGCCGAACTGGAAGGTCCTGCCGGGACTGGCCGGGGTGCTGCTCACCTACGCCGCGTTGTTCGCACCGATGACGTTGCTGCCGTTCACCCTGAACCAACCGTTGGCGCACATAGGGTTCACGACGGCCGCGTTGCCGCTGGGGTTCGCCATCGCGGCGACCACACTGCACAAACCGGGCATCGCCGTCGGCGCGCTGATCACCGCGGTCGCGGTGGTCCTGCCTGTGCCGCTTGTGTTTCAGCTCGTCACGGCCGGCATCGGGCTCGGGATCATCGCGCCGGCCTGCACGAAACGCGTCATGGGTGCCCTGCCGGAGGCGTCGGCGGGGGTCGGGAGCGGGCTGGTCAACGTCGCGCGAGGACTCGGCACCGCGCTGGGCGTCGCCGTGGCCACGGCGCTGATTCACGCTTTTCAGTAGCCTGGGCCCATGTCTGAACAGGTGAGCTGGGTTCCGGAAGGCCTCGACACGGGGAAGCCGAGCGCTGCTCGTCTCTACGACTACCTGCTGGGAGGCGGGCACAACTTCGCGGCGGACAGGATGCTCGGGGAGAAGTTCCTGCAGGCCCAGCCGAACGCGCGCACGATCGCGCGGCTGAACAGGGCGTTCCTGCGCAGGGCCGTGCTGTTCATGATGGACAACGGCATCCGCCAGTTCCTCGACCTCGGCTCCGGCATACCGACCGTCGGCAACGTGCACGAGATCGCCCAGAAGGCCGACCCCGAAGCCCACGTCGTGTACGTGGACTTCGAGGAGGTCGCGGTCGCGCACAGCCAGCTCATCCTCGAGGGCGACCCGCGCGCGGAGATCGTCCAGGAGGACATGACCAAGCCCGACGCCGTGCTCGAGGCGGCGCGGGAGAGCGGTCTCATCGACTTCACGCAGCCCGTCGGCGTGCTGGCGGTGGGCGTCTTCCACTTCGTGCCACCGGAAGCGGACCCGAGCGCGATCGTCGCGGCGTACCGAGATGCCGTGCCGCAGGGCAGCTACCTCGCGTTCTCGCAGTTCACCCAGGACCTCCAGCCCGAGGAGATGGCAGGGATCGTCGAGGTGATGAAGAAGAGCCAGAACCCGATGTTCCCCCGCACGATGAGCGAGGTCGAAGGGCTCTTCGGCGGGTTCGAGCTCGTCGAGCCCGGCATCGTGCCGCTGCCGTTGTGGCGCCCGGAGGCCACGAACACCGATGATCCGGACAAGGCAGGCATTTGTGCCGCTGTGGGCCGCAAGATCTGACCCTCGTTGATGTTGGCCAAGGGGCGGGGAATCCGTACGCTCTGTGCACAGAATGGAACTTCCGGAGCTCGCCGCCCGCTGGATGCACGCGCTGACGTCAACTGCGTACATCCCGCTGTCCCGCGCCGAAATCGAGCAGGCTCTGCTCGAGTCGCTGCGGGAGCTGCCGGAGTCACCTGAATCGGTAGCCAATCGATTGGTGTCACTGCACGCAACCGGCCCTGACTCCCTGAGTGCCACGATCGAGCTTCTTTCGCCCACGTTCGAACTACCTGTGCTCGCCCGGTTGAGCGCCGCGTACGCGCAGGCCATGCGGATGGACGCGTTCGACCAGCAGGAACAGATCAAGGTCGCCATCGTGCGGGCCAAACAGCGGGTCGAGCGCACGCTGAAGGTCAGCCAGGCGCGGTTCCAGGAGGTGTTCGCCTCCTCCGCCCTGGGCATCGCGATCACGGATTTCGACGGCAGGTGCGTCGAGGCGAACGACACGCTCGCCGAGATTGTGGGACTGGAGTCGGGCGCCGACCTCACCGGGCGGCACCTGATCGACTTCTTCCACCCGGAGGACAAGGCCGCGCTGGCGTCGTCGTACCGGCAGGTGCGCGCCGGGCACGTCGACAGGTTCCGCGACCAGCGCAAACTGATCCGCGAGGACGACGAGCCGGTGTGGGTGCACCTCGCGGCCTCGCTGCTGCGCGACGCGGACGGCGAGCCCACGCACCACGTCACGATGGTCGAGGACATCAGCGAGCTGCACCTGTTGCAGCGCAACCTGGACCACCAGCTGCTGCACGACTCGCTCACCGGCCTGTCGAACCGCCAGCACTTCGCCACGCAGGTCGAACGGCGCCCCGACAGCCAGGCGATCACGTTGTACCACCTGGGTCTGGACGCGTTCTCGGTCGTCAACAACGGCCTGGGCCACGAGACCGGCGACAAGCTGCTCAAGATCGTCGCGAACCGCCTCGGCCGGCTCGCCGCCGAGAAGAACGCCGTGGTGGCGAGGATCGGCGGCGACGAGTTCGCGATGATGACGATCTCGGACAACGTCACCTCGACCGTCGAGGAGATCCAGGACGCGCTCGCCGAACCGACCTTTGTGGACGATCACGGCATCGCGCTGTCCGCGAGCATCGGCGTGGTCGACCGGCCACCGGCGTTCGCGACCGCGGCCGAGCTGATGCGGTGCGCGAACGCCGCGCTGCGCCAGGCGAAAGCACGCGGCAAGCGGCAGTGGGCGTTGCACGACCCGCACGACGACGCCCGCCGCCGCGGCAAGTACGCGCTGGCCGCGTCCATGCCGGGTGCGTGGGAACACGGCGAGATCGAGATCGTCTACGCACCGCTGCACGGCCTCGAGTCCCGCGAGGTGCTCGGCGCCGTCGCCCGCCTGCACTGGGACGACCTCAGCCACAACGACACGATGGCGCTCGCGGACTCGACGGGTCTGTCGCTGCCGATCGGCAGGTGGCTGCTGCGCGAGGCGTGCGCGCAGGCGGCGAGATGGGTGGAGGAGTTCGGTGACCGGGCGCCCACGCTGCACGTCGCGTTGGGCGCCTTGCAGTCCCGCGACGAGGACCTGGTCGCCGACGTCAAACGAGCGCTCGACGAAACGGGCCTGCCGCCAGAACGGCTGCGGGTCGCGCTCGACATCTCGTCGGTGCTCGCGGGCGACGACAACGCGGCGGTGCTGCACGACAGCGGCATCGTCACGGCGCTGGACGGCTTCCACGGCGGGCACGACGAACTGGCCGTGCTGACCGAGGTGCCGGTGGGCGCCGTGATCACCCGCGCCCCCGCACCCGACCCGGATTCCCCGCTGCGCCAGGCGATGCGCGACCTCATCACGACCGTGCACAGCTTCGGCGTGCGGTTCGGCGTCGACGAGGTGCACACGCTCACCGACGCCGAGCACTGGCGGTCCATCGGCGCGGACGCCGTGATCGGGCTGCTGCCGGCACTGACCGCCGCCGAGGTGACGGACTTGCTGGCTACAACTGCTTCACCGCCGCCAGAAGCTTCGTGAGCGAGTCCTTCGCGTCACCGAACAGCAGCGTTGTCTTCGGGTTGTACAGCAGCTCGTTGTCGACGCCCGCGAAACCGGGCCGCATCGACCGTTTCATGAACACCACGGACTTCGCGCGGTCCACGTCGAAGATCGGCATGCCGTAGATCGGGCTGGACGGCTCGTCGCGCGCACCGGGGTTCACCACGTCGTTCGCGCCGACCACCACGGCCACGTCGACCGAGGTGATCCCGGGGTTGACGTCGTCGAGCTCCTTGAGCTGTTCGTACGGCACATCCGCCTCGGCCAGCAACACGTTCATGTGCCCCGGCATGCGGCCCGCGACGGGGTGGATCCCGTACGACACCGACACCCCGCGTTTCTCCAGCTGCGACACGAGTTCCCGCACGGCGTGCTGCGCCTGCGCGACGGCGAGCCCGTAACCGGGCACCACGACCACGTTGTTCGCGTAGCCCAGCAGGATCGCGACGTCCTCGACGGTGCCGGACTTGACCGTCCGCTGCTCTTCCCCAAGCGCTGCAACGGGAGCAGCCTTGAACGCGCCGAACAGGATGTTCGCGAGCGACCGTCCCATGGCCTGCGCCATCAGCCGGGTCAGGATGGTGCCGGACGCGCCGACGAGCGTGCCCGCGACGATCAGCAGCGTGTTCGCCAGCACGTAGCCGGACGCGGCGACCGCGAGGCCGGTGAACGCGTTGAGCAACGAGATCGCGATCGGCACGTCCGCGCCA
This sequence comes from Lentzea rhizosphaerae, assembly GCF_042649515.1. Lineage (NCBI taxonomy): Bacteria > Bacillati > Actinomycetota > Actinomycetes > Pseudonocardiales > Pseudonocardiaceae > Lentzea > Lentzea rhizosphaerae. The sequence goes on from NZ_JBHRZI010000017.1 coordinate 372,649, forward strand.
CCGACAGGCAGCACGAACAGCACGCCGAGCGCGAGCCCGATCGCCGCCAGCAGCCACAGCAGCAACCCGGTCGGCGTCACGACCGTCAAGGCGCACAAGACAACCGACGAGACGCCGGCCGCGATCGCGAGCTGCTGCCCGGCCGGCAGCAGCACCGGACGGGTCGTCATCAGTTCCTGCAGCTTCAGGAACGTGACCACCGAACCGGAGAAGCTGACCGAGCCGATCAGCACCGTCAGCACGGTCGCGAGCCGGAACATCACGCTGCTGTCCGGCACCGCGAAGAACTCGGCGAGCGCGACCAGGGCGGCCGCGGCGCCACCGACTCCGTTGAACAGCGCCACCATCTGCGGGATCGCGGTCATCTTCACCGACCGCGCCGCCGGAATGCCCACGGCGACACCGAGTGCGACGGCGATCAGGATCCACAGTCCGTTGTGGACGACGCCGTGGACGTACGCGGTGACGACGGCGACCAGCATGCCGAACGCGCCGATGAAGTTGCCGTAGCGCGCGTACTTGGGCGAGCTCAGGCCTTTCAGCGCCAGGATGAAGCACAGCGCGGCGACGAGGTACATCAGCTGGACGATCATTTCCGGAACATCTCCAGCATCCGGTCCGTCACCACGAACCCGCCCACCACGTTGACCGTGGCCAGGAACACCGCGAGCAGCCCGAGCACCAGCTCCAGGGTGCTCTCGGCGGACCCGGTGATCAGGATCGCGCCGACCAGGATCACGCCGTGGATGGCGTTCGCGCCGGACATCAGCGGCGTGTGCAGGATCGTGGACACCTTCGAGACCACCTCGAAGCCCACGAACACGGCCAGCACGAAGATCGTCAGCAGGTCGATCACGGCAACTCCTTGCGGATCTGACCGTCGTGGGTGAGGCAGCAGCCGTCGAGCACCTCGTCGTCGAGGTTCGGCAGCACGGCCCCGTCCACGATCATCAGCTTGAGCAGGTTCAGGACGTTGCGCGAGTACAGGCGGCTCGCGTGCACCGGCATCGACGACGGCAGGTTCAGCGCGCCGTGCACCAGCACGTCGCCGACCCAGATCTCCTTGCCCGCAACGGATCCGGCGTAGTTGCCACCGGACTCCGCGGCCAGGTCGACCAACACGGAGCCGGGCGCCATCGCCTTGAGCATGTCGGTCGTCACGAGCACCGGGGCCTTGCGGCCGGGGATCGCGGCCGTGGTGATCACGACGTCGGACGCCGCGACGTGCTCACCGATGAGGTCCCGCTGGCGTTCCAGGAACTCCTCGGACTGCACGGACGCGTAGACGCCGGACTGCGTCTCCAGGTCCAGTTCGAGGAACTTGGCGCCGAGGCTGCGGACCTCCTCGCCCGCGGCCTTGCGCACGTCGTAGGCCTCGACGACAGCACCGAGCCTGCGCGCGGTCGCGATGGCCTGCAGTCCCGCGACACCGGCGCCCAGGACCAGCACCTTGGCCGGCGGCACGGTGCCCGCGGCGGTGGTGAACATCGGCAGGAAGCGCGGTAGTCGTTCGGCGGCGACGAGGACCGCCCGGTAACCCGACACCAACGCCTGCGACGACAGGGCGTCGGCGCTCTGGGCGCGCGTCACCCGCGGCAGCAGGTCGAAGCTGAACGACGTGACGCGGCGGTCGCGGTAGACCTCCAGCAACTCCCGCTCGCCACCGGGCTGCAGGAAGCTGATGGTGACGGCGCCGGGCTTCAACCGTGACGCCTGGTCGACGGTCAACGGCTGCACGGACACCACGACGTCGGACCCCGCCGTCGGGTCCTCGGGCGTCACGGTGGCCCCGGCCGCGCGGTAGGCGGCGTCGAGGGCGTGCGCGTGACGGCCGGCGCCCTCCTGGACGTGCACGGTCAGTCCGGCATCGACCAACGACGACACCGTTTCCGGTACGCAGGCGACGCGACGCTCGGCGGGCCGCGACTCTGCGGGTGTTCCCACTCTCACCGTACGCACGTTACGCGATCAAAGGTGACCTGGGCCACATCACAGTTGCCAGAAGCGCGACCACTCAACAGGGTCGAACATGTGTTCGGTAACGTGGTCTGCATGGCGGGCGACGCGGGTGTGGCCCGGTACTCCTACCGGCTGCGCTTGTCGCCGTCGGCCCGTCGTGCGTTGCTGGTGGAGTGGGGCCGTTGCCGGTGGGTGTGGAACCAGTGCGTTGCGCAGTCGCGTGAGACTCATCGGCACAACCGGGAGAATCCCGGCGACCCGCGGACGTGTGGCCCGGCCCAGTTGGACAAACTGCTGACGGACTGGCGGGCCGGGCGTACGTGGTTGCGCGCGGGGTCGTCGGTGGCGCAGCAGCAAGTAATCCGGGATTTCGGAGCGTCGCGTGCCAAGGCGCTCAAGGATGTGCGGGAGCGGGTGCCGCAGTGGCGGCGTGCCGGGATGCCGCGGTTCAAGAAGCGGGCGCTGGCCGAGCCGTCGCTCAACTACACCGGCGCGGGTTCCGGTTGCGTGACAAGGTGCTGCACCTGGCGGGCGGGATCGTGGTGCGGCCGGTGTGGTCGCGGGAGTTGCCTGCCGTGCCGTCGTCGGCACGTGTGTACCGCGACAGTCTCGGCCATTGGTACTGCTCCTTCGTTGTCCAGACGCAAGTCCAGACGTTGCCTTTGACTGGCCGGGTGATCGGTGTCGACTGGGGGGTGAGGGAACTCGCCACCACGACCAGCGACGCACACGACTTGCCCCACCCCGAGCACGGCAAGACTGCCGCGAAGGGTCTGGCGCGGTATCAGCGGATGATGGCCCGTCGCCGCCCGGCCAAGGGCCAACCGGTGTTCGAAGGGGCACCGGCACGCCAGGCGACAAGCGGCGAAGATCCAGAAGAAAGTCGCCCGGCCGGCCGAAGTTCCTGCCGAAATCCACGATGGCCCGCAAGGCCGCGGACGCCGCGATCGGCGCCACCAAGCGTGAGCTGATCGCGATGGCCCGCAAACACGGCCGCGACTTGCGGCTGGTGGACCCGAAACACACCACGATGGACTGCGCGGCATGCGGTGCGAGAACCAAGCACGCGCTGCCACTGTCCGAACGCACCTACACCTGCACGTCGTGCGGGGTCATCTCCCCCAGGGACAAGAACTCCGCGGCGGTGATGCTGGTCCGGGCAGGTTTGAACCCGGTCGGCGCTGACGGCACAAGACCTGCTCGTCCGCCGGACGAACAGGCAGCCTGAGTCGAAAGTCCCCACACAGCCCGCGCAGGGCGGGGAGCATTCAAAGTTGCCAGAGAACCGCGCCGGCGAGCGTCAGGCACCCCACCAGCCCAATCGCGGGCACGACGCGCTTACCGAGCGTCCACGCGCTGGCGTTGGCGATCGCGTAGTAGAGCAGCACGCAGAACGAGCTGAACACGATCGCGCGCGTGACGTCCACGGCGAGCACCAGCGCGATCGCGGCCAAGCCGGTCGCGATCTCGGCTGCCCGCAGGTCCGCCAGGAAGCCCGGCAGCCGGCGGTCGCGCGCCATGGCCAGCGCCGTCCGGCTCACCCCCAGCTGGAGGGAGAGCAGCGAGCCGAGCGCCGCGAGACAGGCGCCGACCCGGATGACGGGGGCCCAGGTCGGCGACACGTCGGCGAGGGTCTTCGTCGCCAGGTCGCCGCCCAGGGCGTTCAGCGCGGTCACGGCCACGATCGCGTAGACGGCCAGCGTGATCACCAGCGAGATGACCACGGCACGCGGGATCGTGCGTTGGGGTTCCTTCACCTCCTCTCCGAGGGTGGCGATGCGCGCGTAGCCCGCGAACGCGAAGAACAGGAGCGCGGCGGCGGGGAGGATGCCGGACGGGAGGAAGTCAGCCGGCACCGCCGCGTCCCGTGCTGTCACGGTCGTCAAGGCCAGCACGAGCAGAACGACGAACACGATGATCCTGGTGGCCAGCGCGGACTTCTGGACACCTGTCAGGTTCAGCACGGTCAACGCGACCACCGCGCCGACCGCCACGAGTTTGGGTGCACCGACGTAGTTGCCGACCGTCAGCGCCATGGCCGCGCACGACGCCGTCTTGCCGAGGACGAAGGCCCAGCCGGCCAGGTCGCCCCAGATCCGGCCGAGACGCTCGCGCCCGTAGACGTACGTGCCGCCGGACTGCGGGTACTTCGCGGCCAGCCAGGCGCTCGACAACGCGTTGCAGCAGGCGATCACGCCCGCGATGACGAGGCTGACGAGCAGTGCGGACCCGGCCGCCGCCGCGGCCGGGGCGAACACCGCGAAAACACCCGCGCCGATCATCGAGCCGAGCCCGACGAAGACGGCGTCTGTCAGGGACAGGCTCCGGGTCAGTTGCACCCGGTCAGTCTGCCCCGGTCAGTGCACCACCGGACAACCGGTCTTGGCAGCAGGGAAGAAGTTCGGCAGGAGTTCACCTGAGTCGTAGTACCGGTGGTAGACCGGGGTGAGCCCGCCCGACACGGGTGGCACGATCCACGACCAGTCAGCGGGGCACGAACGTCCAGCAGCCTCCTCCTTCTCCAGGTGCGTCAGGAACCTCTGCGACTCGGTGTGGTGATCGGTGATCGTGACCCCGGCCTCGCCGAACGAGTGCAGGACGGCGCGATTGAGCTCGATCAAAGCCCTGTCGCGCCACAACGTCGCCTCCGACGACATGTCCAGGCCCATTCGTTTGGCGATGTACGGCAGCAGGTCGTACCGGTCGTGGTCGGCGAGGTTGCGGGCGCCGATCTCGGTGCCCATGTACCAGCCGTTGAACGGCGCCGACGGGTAGTCGATGCCGCCGATGCGCAGGCGCATGTTGCTGATCGCGGGGACGGCGTGCCACTTCACGCCGAGCGCGCCGAGCCACGGCAGTTCCGGGTGGGAGAGGGGAACTTCCAGCACCGCGTCGGCGGGGATGTCGACGAGTGCGGGCTCGTGCCCTTCGCAGGACACCATCAGCGGGAGCACGTCGAACGGGCCGCGCGTGGCGGGCGGTTGCCAGCCCCGCTTCAACGCGAGCTCGGTCAGCGCGAGGTTGCGCGCGTCGCCGAGCACACCGCCGTCCGTGCCGCGGTAGGCGGCGTAGCGGACGATCTGCTCGTTGAGGATCTGCGGGGCGGGCATGCCGGGCTCGGCCGGGGCGAAGATCGTGATGACGGGGCGGATCTTGCCCTTGTTGGTCGCCACGCGGAGGTGTTCGACGCACTCCGCCGCCACGTCGGCGGGAGCGGACACCTCGCGCTGGTCGCGCACTTTCAAGCTCCGCCAGTAGAGGCGCCCGATGCAGCGGGAGCTGTTGCGCCAGGCGACACGGGCGCCGAAGGTCAGCTCGGCGGTCGTGTGGCGGTAGGTGCCGGTCGCGGCGATCTCCGCGTGCACCTCGGCCAGTCGCGCCTCGACCGGACCGAGATCCGGGTGCTCGGCGTGGTGCTGGCGGACGAAGTCCTCTGCCTCGGCGATGTCGATCTGGGTGTTCTCGACCTGCGCCGGGGGAAGCGCCGTGAGGGAACGGGGCATCACATCAGTCGGGACGGGGGTCATGGCGAGGCACCGTAGTTGCGCTTTCGTGTACGGGAAACCGCCTCTAGCGCTACGCCATCTGGATCACTGGACCGCGTCCGACACGTTCAGCGAGTGCTTGATACCGCAACCGGGTGACAAAGGACGCGACAAAGGGTGGTTTTGGACTGTTATCTCGCCGACACCAAACATTGACCAGTGATCTAGTTCACTGGTGGATTCGACCCGTTCGAGTGAACTTCACCGTGGCATGGCGGGAACCTGCCACGACGAGAAGCGAGTCATGCCTCGCACGGCCATCGATGCCGGCAACGCCCGGAGCACGAAGTTGCGCAACGCCAGCGCGACCAGCGAGCGCACTTCGATGCCGAACTTCCCCGCCATCCGCGAACCCTTCCACACCGCCTGCGTGCGCGGCCGGCGCACCGCGTCGTACCTGGCGAGATCACCGTCGACCGCGGCCAGCGTCACGGCGTCCTCCAGCGCCATGCACGCCCCCTGCCCGAGGTACGGCGTCATCGCGTGCGCCGCGTCGCCGAGCAACGCCACCCGCCCCGAGACGAACGTGGGCAGCAGCGGCAGCTCGTAGATGTCGTGCCGCAGCACGTCGGTCGTCGATCTCACCAGCTCCGGCAACGGGTCGTGCCAGTCCGCGAACACCTCGGCCGGATCCAGGTCCGCCCCGGCGGGCGCGACGGTCGCGACGTACCAGCACACCCTGCCGTCCCCCAGCGGCAGGATCCCCGCCTCGCCGCCGGGACCGAGTGTCTGCGTGATCGGCAGGTCGAAGGGACCCGGCGCCACCCCTCGCCACGCCGTGGCCCCCGCGTACACCGGTCCCGGCGCGTCGGGCAGCAGCTCCGCGCGGAGGCGGCTGTTGATGCCGTCCGCCGCCACCACGAGGTCTGCGTCCAGCTCCTCAACGCCGGTCACCTCGGCGTTGTTGAAAAGGATCTCCGACGGCAACGCGCGCAGCAGGACGCCGTGCAGATCGGCCCGGTGCATCGCGATGACCTTCTCCTGGCCGACGTCGGGCAGGTGCGTGAGCCACCTCCCGTCCGACGCCCGCACCCCGCCGGACACGCGCGGGGTGCCCAGTCGCCGGACCTCGTCCGCCACGCCCATCCACTCCAGTGCACGCACCGCGTTCGGCATCACCCCCACGCCGGCGCCGATCTCGCCGAACGCCGCGGCACGTTCGTGGACGACGACCTCCCAGCCGACACGCCGCAACGACACCGCCGCCGCCAGTCCGCCGATGCCGCCGCCCACCACGATCGCCTTCATCGCACCCTCCTCTACAGGTGTAGAGAAATCTACACCTGTAGAATGCGGCGGTGGAGGGAGACAAGCGACACATGCGCAAGGACCTGATCACGGACGCCGCGATCCAGCTCGTGGCGGAGCAGGGCATGCGCGGCCTCACCCACCGCGCGGTCGACCGCCAGGCCGGCCTGCCGGAGGGCTCCACCAGCGCGTACTTCCGCACCCGCAAGGCGTTGATCGAAGGGTTCGTGGAACGGCTCGCGGTGCAGGAGCAGCAGGAGATCGTGCTCGACCCCGACGACCTCGCCGGCGGTATCGCGCGGACGATCGACGGCTGGCTCGTCGAGCGGAACCGGACGCTCGCCAGGTACGCGGCGATGCTCGAAGCCACGCACCACCCGGAGCTCAAGACGATCCTCACCCACTCCCCGCGCGAGCAGGCGACCGCACTCGCACAGGCGTTGGGCCACGAAGATCCCGAACGCTCCGGCGCGCACATCACCGCGTTCATCGAGGGCCTGCTCTTCTACCGGCTCGTCGGCGGCGGCAGCACGACCGGACCGACGCCCGGCACCGAGGAGAACGTGCGGGACCTCAAGCGGGCGGTCGAAAAGGCGTTGCGACCGTAAGTACCGTGGATCTCATGGGATTCGGGTACGGGGTCTTCTACCTCTGATCACGGACGTGTGCCACCACGCAACACGTCCTGATTTCGCATACCCAAAAGAGGATCCCCGTGCGCTCGCACGTTCATTTGACGACCCAAGATCTCACCAAGGGCTATGAGGCCGTCCCCGTCGTCGACGGCATCTCGCTGAAGGTCTCGGCAGGCCAGCGTCTCGGCATCATCGGCGAGAACGGCCGCGGCAAGACCACGTTGCTCCGCCTGCTCGCCGAGGACCTGGCTCCAGACCAGGGAACTGTCACGCGCCACGGTTCGTTGAGCCTGGTGCGACAGGAAATGCCGTTCCACGACGGCGAAACGGTGGGGGACCTGCTGTCAGAAGCGCTGCGCGAAAGCCGCACCGCGCTGTCCGAACTGGACAGTGCGGCGGAGCCCTTCGACGAGCAGCGGTACGAGAAAGCCCTCGCCCACGCCGAAGCCATCGAGGCGTGGGACGCCGAACGCCGCGCCGGCATCGCGTTGAAGGCACTGGACGCCGACCACGACAGGTCGGCCGCACTGGCGACTCTGTCGGTGGGACAACGCTATCGCGTCCGGCTCGCGTGCCTGCTCGCCGAACGCGCGGACGTCCTGCTGCTCGACGAACCGACCAACCACCTCGACGCGAGCGCGTTGACCTTCCTGACCGAACGCCTCCAGCAGCACCACGGTGTCGTGGTGCTCGTGAGCCACGACCGCACGCTGCTGGACGACGTGTGCACCCAGCTGCTCGACCTCGACCCGTCCCCGGACGGCGAGGTGCACCTGCACGGTGGCGGCTACCGCGCGTTCAAGGAGGCCAAGCGCGCCGAACGCCTGCGCTGGGAGCAGCGGTTCGCCCAGGAGGAGGCCGAGCACGACGAGCTGGCTGAGAAGGTCGAACGCGCCCAGTCACGCCTCAAGGACGCCTGGCGCCCGCCGAAGGGCGCGTTCAAGCACAAGCGCAGCACGCGCGCGGCGAACAAGATGCGCACCGTCGCGCGGAGGCTGGAAGAGCTGGACGACCAGCGCGTCGACGCTCCCCCGCCACCGTTGCGCTTCACCCCGCCGGAGTTGGAGGCGAGCGGCGACCTGCTGCACGCCACCCCGCTCGAAGTACCCGAAAGGCTGAACCTCACCGAACCGATCTCGCTCAGCGCGGGCGAGAAGCTGCTCATCACCGGTCCGAACGGGGCCGGCAAGTCGACGCTGCTGGACGTCCTGGCCGGTCGCCTGACACCGGCGACGGGCACGGTCCACCACGCCGGCCGCGTCGCGCTGCTGGCCCAGGAGTCCACGTTCGAGAACGAGGACGCCACCGCGGCCCAGCTGTGTTCGCGCGTGGAGGAACTCGGCCTGCTCAGAGGGAAAGACCTCGCGCGCCCGGTCGGCAGGCTGTCCACTGGACAGCGCAGGCGGCTCGAGCTGGCGATCCTGCTGAGCGGCGGCCCGCACGTCCTGCTGCTCGACGAACCGACCAACCACCTGTCGATCGCTCTGGTCGACGAGCTGACGGAAGCACTGCTCCAGACCCGCGCGGCCGTGGCCGTCGCGACCCACGACCGTCAGATGCGGACAGATTTCGCCTCGTGGCGGACCGTAACGCTCAATTCACCTTCACGGAGTCATGAAAGTTCTGTAGCTTCGGAAGAAGGTCTTCTGCCGAGCACTGGGAGGTGTGCGAGATGACCGAACTGATCTCCGACGAGCTGCCCACAACGCGCCAGAACCCGTTCGACCCGCCCGCCGAGGTGACCGAGATCCGTGAGAAGGCCCGCATCAGCAGGCTGAGGTTCACCGACGGTCACCTCGGCTGGCTGGTCACGGGACATCACCAGGTCCGGGAAATCCTGGGAAGCCCCAAGTTCAGCAACAACCCCGAGAAGCACCACATGCTCGACACGCGCTTCCAGGGCGACGTGCCCGAGCAGGCAGAGGCCCGCAAGGTCGAGCCCGGCATGTTCCTCAGCCAGGACCCACCGGACCACACCCGGCTGCGCAAGATGCTGCAGGGTCAGTTCACGGTCCGGCGGATGAACCAGCTGTCCGAGTGGATCGGCACGATCGTCGACGACCAGCTCGAGCACATGCGGTCGTTGAACGGGAAGGCCGACCTGGTCAAGGAGTTCGCGCTGCCGGTGCCGTCACTGGTGATCTGCGCGCTGCTCGGCGTCGACTACGACGAGCGGCACAGGTTCCAGGAGGACACCGCGAAGATGTTGAGCCTGGACTCGACCTTCAAAGAGTCCATGGAGGCCATGGCGCGCATCCAGGAGTTCATGCGGGAGCTCATCGCCCGCAAGAAGGCCAACCCCGGTGGCGACGACATGATCAGCGACCTGCTGGCCACCGGCGAGCCGACGGACGAGGAAGCGTCGAACATGGCGATGCTGCTCCTGCTCGCCGGTCACGAGACCACGGCGAACATGCTCGGCATCGGCACGTTCACGCTCCTGCAGCACCCTGATCAGCTGAAGATCCTCAAGGACGAGCCGGACGTCATCGACAACGCCGTCGAGGAGCTCATGCGGTACCTGTCGATCATCCACTTCGGACCGGTCCGCACCGCGGTCGAGGACGTGGAGATCGACGGACACCTGATCAGGGCGGGCGACACCGTGCTGATGCACGTGCCGGCGGCGAACCGCGACCCCGACAAGTTCCCCGGCAACCCCGAGGAGCTCGACCTGCGCCGGCCCGCGTCGGGGCACGTCGCGTTCGGGCACGGCATCCACCAGTGCCTGGGCCAGCAGCTCGCCCGCATCGAGATGCGGATCGGGTTCTCCAGGCTGTTCCAGGAGTTTCCCGACCTCCGGCTCGACGTGGCGCCGGAGGAGGTGCCGCTGCGCACCGACATGGGGATCTACGGAGTCCACTCGTTGCCAGTAGCGTGGTCGGCATGAGGATTTCCGTCGACCAGTCGAAGTGCTGCGGTTCGGGAATGTGCGTTCTGACCGACCCGGACCTCTTCGACCAGAGCGAAGAGGACGGCACGGTCGTGCTCCTGCAGGAGCACCCGGACGCCGCGCACGAGGCCACCGCGAAGGAAGCGGCGAGTCTGTGCCCGGCGAGCGCGATCACGATCAGCTGATCCGCCCGCGGGAAGAGCTGCCAGGCGACGACAAGTGCCCTGTCGCCTGGCACCCCCGCCGGTCGTCGTGAGGTCGTACGCTCACGCTGTGAACACCGCGCCCGGCTGGTACCCGGACAACGCCGACCCGCGCTTCGTCCGCTGGTGGGACGGCACGCAGTGGACGTCCCACGTGCAGCCGCGCCAGCAGCAGGACGACGCGCACCACGCGGAGCTCCAGATGGGCGGCACGGGCCAGGAGAAGGTGGCCCAGCAGGTCCAGCGCGCCGGAGTCCAGGGCGTCGTGCAGGGTGGCGGTGGCACGCTGTTCACCGAGCCCGTCCTGGTGGTGAACCAGAAGGCGAAGCTCATCGAGATGTCGAACTCCTACGTCATCTACGACCAGCACGCCCGCCACATCGGCACCGTCGAACAGGTCGGCCAGTCCGGCGCCGCGAAAGCGTTGCGCGCCTTCACCAAGCTCGACTCGATGCTCGACGTGCGGCTGGAGATCCGGGACGCGCAGGGGCATCCGCGGCTGCGCGTCACCCGCCCGGCGACGATGTGGAAGTCCAAGGTGATCGTCGAACGCGGCGACGGCATGCCGATCGGCGAGATCGTCCAGGAGAACGTGTTCGGCAAGGTCCGGTTCGCTTACGTGTGCAACGGGATGCAGATCGGCGGCATCTACGCGGAGAACTGGCGCGCGTGGAACTTCTCGCTGCGCGACCACACCGACACCGAGGTCGCGCGCATCACCAAGACGTGGCAGGGCTTCTCGAAGGCGATGTTCTCCACGGCGGACAACTACGTCGTGCAGTTCCACCGCCAGGTGCCGGACCCGTTGCTGAGCATGATCGTGGCGTCCGGTGTCACGGTCGACACGGTGCTCAGCCAGAACCAGGGTTAGCCGGTCGCCAGGCGGAGCTCGTCGACCTCCGCCTGGAACCCCGCCGCCGTCAGCGTTTCCTCGGCCTGCCGCCAGTGCTCGCGGGCCTCCTCCACGCGTCCGGCGCGCTCCAGGGCGTCGCCCATCACCCGCAACGACCGCCCGAGCTCCGGCGGCGAGTCCATCCCCCGCACGTGCTCCAGCGCCAGCGAGGCCAGGCGCACCGCCTCTTCCGGCGTCTCGGCCAGCGCGGATCTCAAGCGCCACACCCAGATCCGGCCGTGCTCGTCGTCGTGCTCCTCGAAGAACTCCCACGCCTGCCGCAGTTGCTCCTCGGCCAGCGAGATCTGCCCGGACCGGATCAGCGTGTCGGCGAGGAACACCCGCATGTTCGCGGCGAAGTCCGGATCACCGAGCTTCTGGGCGGCGGCCAGCGACGACCGCAGGAACGCCGCCGACATCTCCAGCTCACCGGTGAACTGGTGCAGCCGCCCCAGCTCCAGCGTCGCCATCAGCTCGCTCTGCTCGTCGCCGAGCTGACGGGCGATGCGCCGCGCCCGTTCCAGGTAGTCCCGCGCCGCGGCGAGCCCACCGGCACGCCGCTCGATGGCGCCCAGCGAGCACAGCACCTCGACCTCGCCGTGCGGGTTCCCCGACGCCACGAACCGGGTCATGGCCTCACGATGAGCCTCGCGGGCCTCCGCCGACCGGCCGCTCCACTCGTGCATCCAGCCCATTCCGTACCAGGCGTAGGCCTCGCCCCACACGTCACCGGACGCGGCGAAACCCTCCTGGGCGGCGGCGAAGTCGGCCGACGCCTCGACGTAGCGGTGCAACCGGCCGCACAGGATTCCCCGCTGCTGGATCAGGACCGGTCTGCGCTCCGGCGGGGCGCAGGACAACCCGAGCTCGTTGATCTGCGCCCAGTCGTCGAACCGCGCGCGCAGGTCGCAGAACGCCGCCGACCGGATCGCGAGCTCGGCGGCCAGAGCGCCCAGCCCGAGCGCGGCGGCCTGCGTGATCACCGCGTGGAGGTTCTGCCACTCCGCGTCGAACCACTCGGCCGCGTCGCCGAGGTCGAACCGTTCCAGCGCAACGGGTTCCAGCCTGATCGCCTGGTGCGGCAGCTCCACGTCCGCGCGCGTGACGAGGTCGAGCCACTGCTCGAACATCACCTTCAACGCGATCGCCGGGTCCTCCGACGCCGCCTCGCGGCCGAACGCGCGCAGCAGGTCGTGCAGCCGGTACCGCACCTGTCCGAGGGCGTCGCGGCCCGCGTAGTCGACCAGGCGGGCGTCGACCAGTGCCTCGACGTGGTCCTCCGCGTCGTCGAGGTCCATGCCCAGCAGCGGAGACGCCATCCACACCGGGAAGTCCGGGGTGTCGACCAGCGACAGCAGCCGGAACGCGGTGCGGTGCGAGGAGTCGAGCCCGTCGTAGGACAGGGCCAGGGACGCCCGCACGTCGAGGTCGCCCAGCGACAGCTCGTCGAACCGGCGGCGTTCGTCGGACAACCGGCCGGCGAGCTTCGCGAGCTGCCAGTGCGGGCGGGCGACCAGACGTGCCGCCGCCACCCGCAACGCCAGCGGCAGCTTGCCGCAGTACGTCACGATCTCCTGTGCCGCATCGGGTTCCGCGGCACAGCGGGCCTCGCCGACGGCCGCGTGCAGCAGCGCCAGCGCGTCGGACGAAGGCAGCACGTCCAACGGCACGACGTGAGCCGCCTCCAGGCCGGCGAGCGCCGCCCGTGAGGTCACCAGCGCCGCGCCGGAGGTCGTGCCCGGCAGCAACGGCCGAACCTGCGCCTCGTTGATCGCGTTGTCCAGCACGACCAGGATCCGCCGGTCCGACAACAGATCCCGGTAGAGGTCGACCCGATCGTCCACAGTGGACGGAATGGCACCGCCGGACACGCCGAGGCCGCGCAGCAACCGGTCCAGGGCCGCGGCCGGTTCGACGGGCTTCTGCTCGCCGCCGCGCAGGTTCAGGTACAACTGGCCGTCCGGGAACGCGTCCCGCACGAGGTGCGCGCAGTGCACGGCCAGCGAGGTCTTGCCGACGCCGCCCGGACCGGTGATCGTCCACGTCCCGCCGGCGCGCAAGCCCGCCGTGAGCCGCGCGACCTCCTCTGCCCTGCCGGAGAAGTCGCCGACCGCGGGCGGCAGCCAGGACGGTCCGGACTGGACGGCGACAGGCGTGGAGGAGCCCGCCAGCACCTCCATGTGCAGGGCGCGCAGTTCGGCGTTGGGGTCGATGCCGAGCTCGTCGGCGAGCACCTCGCTGGCCCTGCGGTACACGTCGAGTGCCTGCGCCTGCTGGCCGGAGCGGTGCAGGGCGAGCATCAGCTGGTACCAGAAGCGTTCGCGCAGCGGGTGTTCCGCGACGACGGACCTCAGTTCGTCGACGATCTGGTCGTGCCGCCCGAGCTGCAGTTCGGCGTCGTTGCGGCGTTCCAGCACCTCCCAGCGCTGCTCGTTGAGGCGCTGGATGTCGGTCTGTTCCATGCGCAGCGAGGACACCTGGTCCAGGGCGGGCCCGCGCCACAGCGCCGCGGCCTCACCGAGCAGCTGGGCCTCGGTCTCCAGGTCGGGTGCGCGCCGCGCCTCCGCCCGCAGCCGTTGGAACGTCAGCAGGTCGAGCTGGTCGTCGTCGACGTGGATCGAGTAGCCGGTCGGCCACGTCCGGACGAGCTGGCGGTCGGCGAGGTCGTCCAGCGACTGTCGCAACCGCATGACGTACGTCTGCAGAGTCGCGCGCGCCGAGCCGGACGGTTCTTCACCCCAGAGGTGTTCCATCAGCTCGTACGAAGAAACCGGCGCGTTCGCCTTCATCAACAACGCCGCGAGCAGGACACGCTGTTTGGCCGAGCGGAGTTCCACGACCCGGCCGGAGTCGATGACCTGCAACGATCCCAGAACCCTGAACCCCCAACGCCGTTGCATGGCCCGATCCTAACCAGGCGGTAACCCCAAGTGTCAGCGAAATGTCAGCGGGTCACGTGATGCTTCTCGCCCATGAAGAGGTCAACAGCGATCGCCGCGGGTGAGTTGCTCGGCTCCGGCGCGCAGATCTACCGGGCGCGCACCGACATCCGCTGCTGACCGCCCACACCAGACTCCGAGCGACGTCGAGGCCCCCCAGCTAGACGTTGCTCGGGCCATGGCGTCGCCGGGGCCCGAAGCCCAAACCTCTCCTCGGGCCCCGGCGACGCCTTTCACGACCTCAGGCCGCACCCTGCGAAGTGCTCATGAACGCGCTGAGGCGCGACGACAGCTCGTCCGCGGCTTCGTTGCCACGCAACCGGTCCGCCTCCTGCTTCAACGGCCGCATGCGATCACGCGTGCGGGCCGAGCGGATGGCGCCGGACACGGCGATCGCCTGTTCCCCGATGTCTCGCGCCTGCTCGGTCTCGTTCTGCACCAGGTAGTTCATCGCGAGTGCGGCCAGCCGGAACGACTGGCTGCGTGACGCGTCCTCTCCCCCGGACGAGATCGCCCTGGTGAGCAACGGGATCGCTGACCGCGCGTACTTGACGTCACAGGTGCGTGCGAGCTCCGTGTGCACCATGCCGCCGATAGACACGAGGTCGGCCAGGTCGAAGAACCGCGCCCACGGCGGTGCGTCCTCGCTTTCCGCGCGTTCAAACTCTTCCTCCGCACGGGCGTACTGGCGCAACGCCTGTTTCTCCGCACCCATCTTCGCGAACGCCCACGCCTCGTTGGCGTGCAGGATCGACACGGCCAACGTGGACCCACTGGCCTGTGCGATGGGCAAACCTCGTTGGAACGACGCCAAAGCGTCTTCCGCGAGTTCGTAGTGCAGGTGCACGCGGCCCATCCGGTAGTGGATGTTGGCCTCCAACTCGGTGTTGCCCGACACGCGCGCGAGTTGCATCGCACGGCCGAAGTGCAGGTGTGCGGACTCCAGCAGGCCCATGTCGAACGACGCCCAGCCGGCCAGGTTGTGCAGGTCCGCGATGGCGACCTGGAGGCGTTGGAGAACCGGTCCGGACGAGCCGGTGTCGAGCAGCGGGTTCGCCCAGTTCAACAGCGCGACGCAGGCGTCCCGGCAGGAACCGCCGCCGTATTCGTAATCCAGTGCCCGAAGCGCGCTGGTCAACGTTTCGACATGCCGCACGTCGGTTCTGTCCACGCGAGCTGGAAATGCATCGCCGTTGAACATAGCTGGCCCTCCTGACGTGCGCCGGACACCCGTGCAGGTACCCGTTACACACCGCCGGTACTCACCGCGCCGCCGTCACCATCCCGCTGTTCGGCCTGGTCGGGAAGGGTCTTTCGACTCTCCAGGGCAACGGGGACGCGACCACCACAACGCCGTGGTGGTCGCGCTTACGATTCTGGACGATCATGGTGATCGGAAAGGGGCCATCGAGGTGTCAGCGCACCGGAACTGAATCAATTTCCCGTGATGACACCTCACCGGAACGGCCGATCAGGTCACTCTTCCAGGCTCACCACCTGAGCGGGACAGCGGTCCACGGCGTCACGCACGCCCGGCAGCAGCTCGGCAGGGGGCTCGGCGATCAGCACGAGGCCGAGTCCGTTCTCGTCGGACTGGTCGAACACGTCCGGTGCGGCGAGCACGCACTGGCCCGATCCGATGCACTTCGTCTGGTCTATCCGGACCGTCACGACCACACCACCGGGATCGCGGCCGCGCCATAGGTGATCATGTCCTCGCGGAACGCCATCTCGGCCACGGGAATCGCCGGGCGCACGTCCGGGAACCGCGTGAACAACGTGCGCAGCAGGATCTGCAGCTCCGCGCGAGCGAGGTTCGCGCCGAGACACTGGTGCGGGCCGAACCCGAACCCGAGGTGCGGCACCGCCCTGCGTTCCAGGTCGAGCTCGCCCGCGTGCGGGCACAGCTGTTCGTCGAGGTTCGCGTGGGACGACACGGTCACCCAGTCGCCCGCCCGGATGGTCACGCCGTCGACCTCGACGTCCTCGAGCGCCCTGCGCGCGAGGCCCGCGCCGCCGAGCTTGCCGATGGTGTAGCGCAGCAGCTCCTCGACGATCACGTCCGCGCGGCTCGGGTCGCGCTTCAGCACCGCGAGCTGGTCGGGGTTCTCGAACAACGTCAGCGTGAACAGGCCGAAGAAGTTCGACGTCGTCTCGTGACCGGCGGCGAGCAGGCCGATGGCGAGCATCAGCAGCTCGTCCATCTCGAAGTCGGTGTCGTTGACCATCAGGCCGATCAGGTCGTCGGTGGAGCCCGACGCCTTCTTCTCTTCCACGACCTTCGCGAGCACCTCACCGAGTTCCGCGGCCTTCGCTTCGTACTCGGCCCTCGAGCCGTTCTTGCCGAACATCTCCCTGGAGGTGGCCTGGAACAGCTCCTGGTGCTCCGGAGCGACGCCCAGCAGCTCGGCGATCACCAGTGACGGCACGGGCAGGCACACCGACGACACGAGGTCTGCCGGCTCGCCCCTGCGCTCCATCTCGTCGAAGTGCTGGTCCACGATCTCCTGGATCCGCGGGCGCATCTCGTTGAGGCGCTTGACCATGAACGCGCGGGACAACGGCCGGCGCAGACGCAGGTGCTCGTCGCCGTCCATCACGTTCATGTTGCCCGGCTCCGGCAGGCCGAGGACCTGCTCGCCCTCGGTGCGCATCTCGGGCGCGCCCTCCTTGTTGGCGCTGAACCGGCTGTCCGAGAGCACCTGGCGGACGCCGGCGTAGCTGCTGACGACCCAGGCCTCGACCCCGTTGGGCCAGAGCATCTTCACCGGGCCGTTGCCGAGGGCCTCCTCGAAGCCGGCGGGCGCACCGAGCGGATGCGTGCGGTTCTCGTGCGGGACTGGGCAGACGGCAGCTTCGGTCACGGCGTTTCCCCTCAACAGAACAGAACTGTTCTTTTGACACCATGACCGAACGTAGCGAAGAAACTACGATCTGACGAGTTATTTGGTCCGAAAGGTACCGATCAGCGGACTCAGCAGCCCGTCGACGATGCCGTCGATCACGCCGTGCTCGTCGGAACGCAGCACGAACGTCGAGATCAGGGCGGTGATGAGGATGCCGGCGTCGAGGCGCTCCGGGAGCTCGCCGCGCGCCTTCGCCCGGTCCACCGCGATCTGGAGGTGCTCCGTGTAGGCGCGGTCGATGTGCTCCTCGCGCAGGCACGCGAGATCGGCGTCCTGGCGACTGCCTTCCAGCAACCCGAGGAAGATCCCGGCGGTGTCGAACGGCGAGGGCTCGCCCCACGCGCGCAGGATCTGCCGGACGTCCTCGGCGAACGTCCCCTCGTCCGGCTGCGGCAGCTCGGGCAGGTTCGCCTTCAACGCGGCCGTGATCAGCCGCGCCTTCGACGGCCAGCGCTGGTAGAGGCTCGCCTTGCTGGCGCGTGCCCTGGCCGCGACGAGATCCATGTTGAACCGGGCGTAGCCGACCTCGGCCAGCACGGCGAGCACGGCGGAGAAGAGCTCCTGCTGACGCGCGGGCGCGTCCAAGGGCGTGCGACCCACCGACTTCCTTGTCTTCGGCCGCTGCTCCGCAGACGGCGGCGAGTTCGCCTTCAAGTCGGTCGTCCGGCCTCCGCTTCGGCCCGAATCGCCTGCGGCGGTTGACCCGAAGAGGAAACCGGACGACCGACGCGAACTCGCGTCGTGGCTTACTCAGGTGACGTGCACCGTACCGCCAGGTGCGTCCGCGAGCCGACCCGTCCGCCGCACCGACATCCACCGCAGTTGGGTGCCGTGGACCGCCGTGATCAACGACTGGATGACGACCGCGTACATCAGCTGCCTGTATACGATCTGCTGTAGGGGGTATGCCCACAACGGTTTGAGCGACTCGCCGTCCAGCCTCAGCGCGTAGCCCGCGCTCGCTGTCTGCAGTAGAAGGAATACCGTCCACACGACGGCCGCGAGGGGCGCATCCGCCACCAGAAAACCGTATACAACATACAGATCCATCATCGGGGCCAGCAGCGGCAGCAAGAGGTGGAACACCACGAGGTAGATGAGCCCGAACCGACCCATCGGCCCGCGCTCCACCAGCGCGCCGCGGTGTTTCCACATCGCCTGGAAAGTGCCGTACGACCAGCGATAACGCTGACGGAACAGGCTGGGGACGGTGACCGGCGCCTCGGTCCACGCCTTCGCCTGGGGCCGGTAGGCGACCCGCCACCCCGCGCGCGTGACCGCCATCGTGAGGTCGGTGTCCTCGGCCAGCGTGGCGTCGCTGACCCCGCCGACGTCGGTGATCGCGGCCTTGCGGAACGCGCCGACCGCGCCCGGCACCGTCGGGATGCAGCGCAGTGCGTGCAGGATCTGCCGGTCCAGGTTGGAACCGGCGCAGTACTCGAGGTGCTGCCAGCGTCCGAGCACACCCTGACGGTTGCCCACCTTGGCGTTGCCCGAGACGGCGCCGACGCCGTTGTCCGCGAACGGCTGCACGAGCTGGCCGATCGTGTCCGGCTCGAAGATCGTGTCGCCGTCGAGCAGCACCAGCACGTCGTGCTTGGCCCGGCGGATGCCCGCGTTGAGCGCGGCGGGCTTGCCCTGGTTGGCCTGCCTGATGACGGTGACGCCCGGCAGGTCCAGCTCCTCGGCGCGGTCCGCGGTGCCGTCGGTCGAGCCGTCGTCGACCACGATCACCTCGACGTCGGCGAGGTGGTTGTTGGCGGCGATCGACCGGACGGTGGCGGCGATGTTCAGCGCCTCGTTGTAGGCCGGGACGACGACCGAGACCGGCGGCGCGAACCACGGCGGCGGCGCCTGCTCGCTCTCCCGTCGCAGCCGTCGGTCGGTGTGCGCGAGACCCAGCTGCATGAGCGTGCGCAGGATGCCGAGCAGCGCGGCGATCGCGATGGCCGTGCCGAGCAGCACGAGCACCACACCGCCGTTGCGCTGCGACCACGTGGTGACGGTGCCGGTGAACCGTTCCGCCGCGCCGGCCTCGACCGCCTGGTCGCCGGTGACCGTGACGAACCGGTAGCCAGGTGCCTTCACGAGCTCGCGGGCGATGTCGGCGCCGATGCTGCCGTCGTCGTGCAGCCGAACCACGCCTCCCTTCTCCCGCAACGACATCCGCACCAGCGTGCCGATGTCCTGGAAGTCGCGGTCACCGCTGTCGACCTCGGCCGGCGCGCCGACCAGCCGCGCGTGCACGCCGAGCGCGTCGGCCAGCGCGGCCTGGGCGAACTCCAGGTTCAACGGGTTGGTGTGATCCCCCTCCGCGCGGAAGCCGTCGATGCCGATCTGGTGCCCGTCCGCGACGATCCGCCTGGTCACCTCGGGGTTGCGGGTGACCTGCGTACCGGTGACGAAGAAGGTCGCCTTGATCCCCGCGTCCCTGAGCACGTCCAGCGCACGCGGTGTCCACTTCGGATCCGGGCCGCCGTGGAAAGCCAGCGCGAGCGTGTGCTCCGGCAACTCCCGCACGGCTCCCACGTGCCGCACCGGCTCGGGCCTGACCGCGGTGTAGGCGTGGAACGACACCACGCTCATCAGCACGAGCAGGCCGAGCAGGATGGAGATCCAGTGCACCCGCGGAGTGCGGTTCACCACGCTCCCAGCAGCGTGCCACCGACCACGGCGGCGAACGCGATCAGTCCACTCGCGACAGTCAGGCTGACCAGCCTCGCGACTACCCGTCTGCCGCCGTTGCCGTCGACGAAGACCTGCACTTCTCTTTCCCCCAAGTGATCATGCGGACGGCCACGACGACCAGCGCCGCCCCGACCGCGGCCGCCAGCGACGGAAACCCGCCCACGAACCACGGGACCGCGTCGGCGGCGAACTCCTCGCTGCTCCCCCACCACGACTGCCGGTGTGACTGCCGCTGCCACGCGGCGTTGCCCGCGGCGACGACGACGAACACGACCGGTGGCGCCGGTGCCACCGTCCACAACCCAACGCGACGCACGAGTGCGGAAGCGATCACCGCACCCGTCACCAGACACACGCCGAAGGGCACGCCGAGGTTGTCTCCGTCGAGCCAGATTCCCGCCTGCGCGAACACCGCCAGCACCGCGACCGCCGCCAGACTCGGCAGCTCAACCCCCATGACCACCTAGAATAGTTCAGGGGGTGTCTCGTTCGTGAAATCACGTGGTGTCCGTCACCGCACGGTCCTGCTCGTCCTGCTGCGCACCGCGTGGGTGAGCCTGTGCGCCGTGGTCCTCGTCGCCGCGGGCATCGCGTGGTCCACCGTGTCCACCATCTCGACCAGCGTCGAGCGGTCCTACGCACTCGACGACGCTCCCCGTTCGACGTCCGGCCGCAACATCCTGATCATGGGTCTGACCACCCGGCTGGACCTGCACGGCGAGCCGCTGCCCGACGACGTGCTGCGGCGCATGCAGGCGGGTGAGAGCGACCGCGGCGGCTACAACGCGAACACGCTGATCCTGTTGCACATCCCCGCTTCCGGGCCCGCGGTGGCGATGTCCGTGCCGCGCGACAACCTCGTGCCGCTGTCGTCCGGCGGCGAGGGCAAGATCAAGGAGGCGTACGGCCGGGCCAAGATCGTCGAGGAGGACCGTCTGCGCGCCGCCGGGACGCACGACAAGCGGGAGCTGGAACGCGCGGGACGTGAGGCCGGACGGCGCGCGCAGGTCGAGACGGTGTCGACGTTCCTGAACCAGCCCGTCGACCACCTCGTGGAGATCTCGCTCATCGGGTTCTTCCACATCGCCGAGGGCCTCGGTGGCGTGGACGTCTGCCTGCGCGCCGCGACGAAGGACCCGTTGTCCGGCGCGGACTTCCCCGCGGGGCCGCAGCACCTCGACGCCGGCCAGGCGCTGTCGTTCGTGCGGCAGCGGCACGGGCTGCCGCACGGCGACCTGAGCCGCACGCGCAGGCAGCAGGCGTTCCTGTCGGCCGTGACGAAGCGGTTGAAGGGCGCGGACGTGACCGCGGTGCAGGCGATGATCGACATGGCGAAGCAGGACGTCGTGCTGGACGCCCGGTTCGACCTGGCGGACCTCGCCAGGAACCTGCCGTCGGAGGTGCGGTTCGACACGCTGCCGATCGAGGGCAGCGCGCACCTCGGCGGGCTCGACGTGAACAAGGTCGACCAGGCCAAGGTGCAGGCGAAGGTGACCGAACTGGCCACCGCCCCGCCTCCCCCGCCGCCGAACGACGGCATTCCGTGCGTGGACTAGTAGTGCTTTGTTAGGTTCGGCGTGTCGTGGGGACCCCGGGCGGGCCGGGCGGTTTCATGTCCGGGTGACCCCTGACGAGCTTGTCTATGTCCGGCAACGTCTTGAGGACTTCGCGGCGGAAGTGTTCGCCCCTTTGGTCCGGTCTGATCAGCGGGCCAAGAGGGAGACGTATCTGCGTGGGCTGCTGCTGGACGGACAGCGCAAGTCGATGCAGCCGATGGCGGAACGACTGGGGTGGATCACCAAGGGCTGCAGCAGTTCGTGACGACCTCGACCTGGGACACCGACGCGGTGCGAGTGCGGCTGGCCCGCAAGGCGGTGGAGACGATCGGTCCGGTGGCCTGGGCGGTCGACGACAGCGGCTTCCCCAAAGACGGTACGAGTTCACCGGGCGTGGCCCGGCAGTACTCCGGAACCCTGGGCAAGGTCGCCAACTGCCAGATCGGGGTCAGCGTGCACGCGGTCACCGACACCGCCTCCTGCCCGCTGGGCTGGCGGCTGTTCCTGCCGGAGTCCTGGGACACCGCCAAGGCCGGTCCGGCCGCGGTCAAGGCGGCCAAAGCCAAGCGCCGCAAGACGCTGAAGAACGCACCACGAGCCGCCGCACCGGCCGGTGAGCGAGCCGATGCAGGGGTCGAGGTGGACGTGGCGGCGGTCACCGAGGCCGCCAGGACACGACGTGACCGGTGCGGCATACCCGAAGAAGAAGGCCATCGTCCGAAGTGGACGCTGGCCGTCGAGATGCTCGACGAACTCGCCGAACACGGGTTGCGGCCGCCAGTGCTGGTCTCCGACGCCGGTTACGGCGACAACGGCCAGTTCCGTGCCGCGCTCGACGAGCGGGACATCGCCTACAGCGTGCAGCTCAAAGGCGAGGCCTTGGCCCACACCAGCGAAGCGGTTCCCGTCGCACGGGAATGGTCCGGGACAGGCCGGTGCGGCCGCCCGCCCGCTGACACGCCCGCCTACCCGGACGAGCCGGTCAGCCTGGCTCGGCACGTGGCCGCCGCCGGCCGTGAAGCCGCGCTCACCATCACCTGGCGCGAAGGCAGCAAGGGCGCCCTGTCCTCCCAGTTCGTGTTCCTGCGGGTCCGTCCCGCCGGGCACCGCGTCCCCCGTGACGGCGAGGACGGCGTCCTGCCCGAGCGGTGGCTGATCGCCGAATGGCCCGACGACGAGCCCGAACCGGTCACCTACTGGCTGTCCAGCCTTCCCGCCACCACCAGCCACACCGACCTCATCCGCTACGCCAAGATCCGCTGGCGGATCGAGCACGACTACCGCGAACTCAAGACCGGCCTGGGCCTGGACCACTTCGAAGGCCGTTCCTGGCAAGGCTGGCACCGCCACGTCACCCTGGTCACCGCCGCACACCTGTTCCTCACCCAGCTGCGACGCGACCCAAAAGCGGCTGCGCCGGCCTGACCCTCTACAAGGTCATCCGCGAACTGCAACAGCTCCTCGCGACCTGGACCGGCGTGTGCCAAACCTACCACCAAACCGTGAAACCGCTACGCCACAACAACTACCGACTAACCTGACAGAGCACTACTAGTAGTGCTTTGTCAGGTCGACCAGGAGTCTGGGCAGCAAAAGCGCCGGTAGTCGCGCTCTCACGGTGTCGTGTCCGTCAGTTGGCTGTACTTAGCGGCGAATGTAAT
>NZ_JBHRZI010000018.1:0-110695 GCF_042649515.1 Lentzea rhizosphaerae
CAAAAACCGGCCCTGTGCAGACGACCTCGCGCAGGTTGGTGCCCCGCCCAAAAACCGGCCAGGGCGGCGGCGCATACCGAGATCACCAACCGGCACCGGGAAACGCCGCCGCCACTGGCCTCCGAACAGGACCTGCTTGCCTACACGCCAGGTCGGGGTGTTTCTGACCTACACCACCACGGCCGGGCACACGCTGATTGATCGCGAGCTGTACCTGCCGGGCGTGTGGACCGATGAGCCGGACCGGTGCGCGACGGCAGGGATCCCCGCCGACACGACGTTCGCGACCAAGCCCGCGCTGGCCTCGCGCATGATCCTGCGGGCCCTCGACGGTGGCGTGCCCGCACGGTGGGTCGCCGGTGACGAGGTCTACGACGGCAACCCGACCCTGCGCGGTGATCTGGAGCAACGCGGTGGAGGAGGTCTTCGGCATCAACCCGGCTCTGCTCAACGACGACCGGATCGGCCGCGCGCTGGACGCGATCGCCCCCGAACTCGACCACATCGTCGGATCTGTGGGCGCACAAGCGACCTCGATGTTCGGGCTGGACACCTCCCGGCTGCATTGGGACATGACCTCGATCTCGCTGTACGGGTCCTACGACCAGATCGACGCCGACCACTCGGCGCCCAAGTTCGGGCACCCGAAGGACTGCCGCCCCGACCTGAAACAGATCCAGGCCGGGCTGGCGGTCACCAGCGACGGTGGAATACCGGTCTTCTACCGGGCCTACGACGGCGGCGCAGGGGAGATCGCCCAGGTGGTGGGGACAACGACCGCACTGCAGAAAATCGCGCGGCGACGGGACTTCCTGCTGATCGGGGACTCCAAACTGGTGTCCTACACCGATGTCTCGGCGATGATCGCGATGGCACCACCAGTTTCATCGCCCCCGCCTCGGACGCCTACACCCTCGCCGTGACGCTGGCCGCGCTCGATCGCGACTCCGCCACCGAGGTCGACTACGTCGCCGAACGCGACGCGAGCAAACCCGCCGCGCAACGTGGCCGGTGGCGAGTCACCGAAGACACCATGACCCTGACCGGCAAACGCAAACGAGACCCGGCGTTCACGCTGCGGCGGGTGTTAGTGCACTCCACCGCCCGAGCAAACTCGACCGCGCCACCGACGACCTCGACCGACTGGTCCGCGGGCTGGGATCCCGGCATTACCCCGACGAGAAAGCCGTGACCACCAGGATCGCCGCCATCGCCTCCGCCCGCCGGGTCACCTCCTATCTGCGCACCACCACCGGCACCGATCCCACCACCGGCAAACCCACGCTGACCTGGTGGTTCGACCAGGCGGCGCTGGACGCCGAAGCGGCAACCGACGGCTGGTACGCGCTGCTGACCAACCTCCCCGACTCCGTCACCACCGGCGAGATCCTGATCCGCTACAAAGGCCAGGAAGTCGTGAAACGCCGCTACAGCGCGTTCAAAGGCCCCCTGGCGGTGGCACCGATGTTCTTCAAAAACAACCGGCGCATCACCGCCCTGATGACCGTGATCTGCCTGGCACTACTGATCTTCTGCCTGATCGAACGCCGAGTCCGGCTGGCCATTGCCCCCTCAGACCGCCCTCGACGGTCTCTGCACCGGACGACCGGCCAACCCACCGGCCGGCCGAGCTTCGACGCACTGGCACGGCTCCGCCTGATCCCCACCGACAACCACCCAGAGTTGATCAACCCCAGTGTGCGGAATGCCCAGCTAGCACTGGTTGCAACGGTCGGCCGCTTTCCAACTCGTGAGGGCTCCGTTACGGTCTGCGTCTGGGAACGCTCCCAGAAACCTAAGGGGTCACCGTGCCAAGGTTGTCGCGCGTGCTCGCCGCCCTGTCTGTCGGCACGTTGGTGCCGATAGGCAGCCAGTCCGCCTCGGCGGCGCCACCGTGCGTGGTCACCTACCAGCCCAACGTGTGGGCGAGCGGGTTCACCGCCAACGTCGCCGTGACCAACAACGGGGCGCCGGTCACCGCCTGGACGGCCACCTGGACCTGCACCGGCAGCCACCACGGCTAACGGGCACCCGCGGTGTGGCAGGATACCGTCGATGTCCGCACGCCGGATCATTCTCCGAAGTGCAATCGAGTTACCGCTAACAACGGGCCTTGGTCGCCTCGTGGTGAATGGCGGCGCGTCGGCTTGCGGCAATCACGGCCGCGAGTGCCGGTCGTGCTCGTCAGACTGTGAACGATTGCCTTCGCCCGGTCAAGAGTCGGCGCAACTTTTTCGTGCCGGTGAGGTGCACGTTTGCCTGCTGCGCACGATTTGTCGGCACACCGCCGGGACCAGGTCGAACCTTGTTCGACAGGCGGCATTCAGGGGCCGCTAAAATAAGCGCGTCAATATTTAGTCGGCACTGCGTTGACCGACGATCGGCGGACTATTTACGGTGAGGCCCTCTCGCTGGCACAGGTCGCCCGGCGGGCCGAACGGAGCAACTTCCCGACCGGTCCGGCGACCTGCCACGGTGATGAACCCTGGTCGGGCTCTTCTTGGTCGGAGTGCTCAAAGTTAGCGCTCACATTTAGCTTTGACCCTTCTTGTCCGTCATAGTTTTATTGGTGTGACACCAGGCCGCGCCATCCCCACGATTGCTTACCGACCGATGCCCCGCTCCGCGGGCATGGAGCCGGTAGACAAGTCCATAGTGGACCTCTCCATTTCGGCGGCCCCGGCGGTAGTGACGATGGGTCCGATGATCGGTGTATCGCCGCAGACGCGACACCCGCGAAAGGGGTTTCTTGATGCGTCAGAACAGCCCTCGCACGCTATCCCAGCGCTTCGCCCGCGCAGCGCTGGCCGGGGCCACACTCCTCGCGACCATCGGCACGGTACAACCCGCCGCCACAGGACAACCCGCCGCTACAGGACAGCCGGCCGCCGCAACACAGCCGGCCCCTGCGGCCGCAGCTGCCGGCGCCACCGCGATCGCCTCGGTCGACCTGGCCGGGACGTGGAGCTTCACCCCAGCGGGCCGGGGGACGACCTCGATCAGCGTGCCCGGCGGCGGCTGGTACAAGCAGGGTTTCACCGACGTGAACGAGGCGGTGTACTCGCGCACCATCACCGTGCCCGACTCGGGTCAGCCGCAGTCGACGTGGATCGAGTTCGGGGCGGTCAATCACCAGGCGACGCTGTCGGTCGACGGCCGGGTGGTGGCGACGCAGACCACGGCGTTCACGCCGTCGAATTTCGACATCACCGCCTACGCGGCCCCCGGTAGCACCCACACGATCAGCGTCGCCGTGAAGGGCCGCGGCGCGTTGAAGGCATCCAACGGCCGGTACCTGGTGCCCGACGCCGCCACGTGGTCCGAGGCGATCCCGCAGGGGATCTTCCGGTCCGCGTTCCTGCAGGTATACCCGGCGGTGTACGTCAGCGACACATTCGTGCGTACGTCGGTGGCGAACAAGACGTTGAGCTACGACGTGTCGGTGCGTAACACGTCGGGCAGTTCCCGGTCGGTGACGTTGACCGGGTCGCTGTCGTCCACCAACGGAACGGCTTTCAGCTACCCGGAACTGCCCAGCCGTACGGTCACCGTGGCGGCTGGCTCGACCGTGACCGTGACCGTCGGGCCGGTCGCGTGGAACCTCGACAGCACCTCGTACTGGTGGCCCAACGTGCCGTACCGGCCGGGGTACCGGGCGCAGCTGCACCGGCTGACGGTGCACGCCGCCACCGATGACGGGCGCACCAGCGACGCCACGTACCGGTTCGGGTTCCGGGAGGCCACCCAGAACGGTGACTACTACTACCTCAACGGCGTGCGCGTGAACTTCCGCGGCGACAACCTCCAGGGAGCCGACTACGACCGGGTCAACAACGGCGGCAAGGGCGACGCCTACGACACCCTGCCCGGCTTCCTGCCCCCGTCGCCCGGCAACGGCGGCTGGCCCCAGGCGGTGGACAACTACCAGCGGCTGAACTTCAACGTGGTGCGCATCCACCAGGAGCCCGCGAGCCCGTACATGTTGGATGTCGCCGACGAGATGGGCCTGATGATCATCGGCGAGGTCGCGATTCGCGGCTCCCAATCCTCGCAGGAGTGGAGGGAGACCGTCGGGCGCAACAACATGATCAACCACGCTCGTGCGCTGGTCCTGCGCGACCGCAACCACCCCGCGATCATCCGCTGGAGTCAGAACAACGAGCCGAACCAGAGCGGCCAGGATTCCGAACAGTTCGAGAAGGACTTGTACGCGGCGATGAACGGCGCCGACGGAACCCGGCCGATCATTGTCGAGGTGGGCGTCGGCAACAATGTCAGCCTGTATCCCGGGATGACGTACGCCAACTTCGCGGTGATCCCGCACTACGTCGACGGCTTCGGCAGGTACGGGGAGGGCCTGATCACCGTGAATGGGCGGCCCGACGGCGAGGGCGAGTACATCTGGCCGGCATGCAACACCAAGCAGGGCTTCGAGTGGTTCGCCACGGCAACCCTGGCCAAGCGCGGCAAGGGCGCCACCGACCTGCGTCCGTACACGCTGCTGTCAGCTTGGGCCAGCGTCATCCCCGGCGTGCGCACCGGCGACTTCGTCCCGGAGGAGGGCGGTCGCCCTGTCTACGGCGCGGACAACCTCCCGGACCCCTGGAGCAACCCGCAGTTCCAGCGCGTGCAGGCGGCGTTCAACCCGGTGGCCGCGGTCGACCTCCCCTACTGGTCGGCCTCAGGCGTCTCGGACGCGAACGGCACCTTCCCCCTGCCGCAGGCCGTGCCCAACTACGCCCGGAACGCCACGGTCACCCGCAACATCACCGTCTTCAACGACGACTTCGCCGACACTTCGGTGGGCTTCACCTGGACGGCGCGGCTCGACGCGCCGGACGGGGCGGTCGTCGCGTCCGGAAGCACGACCCTGACCGTCCCGCTCGGCTCGCGGGTCACCCAGCCGGTGTCCTTCACCACCCCGGCCACCGGCAACCGCGTGTACCTGCAGCTGTCGACAACGAAGTCCGGTAGGCCCGTCTTCACCGACGCGGTGGAGTACTTCAACCTCGGCGGAAGCGGTGGAGACGGACCCGCACCGGGCAACTACCGCATCGTCAACCGCAACAGCGGCAAGCCGCTCGCTGTCGCGGGCAACTCCACCGCGGACGGTGCCAAGGTGGTCCAGCAGAGCGGCACCGCCACCTGGACGATCGCCACGACCTCCGACGGTTCCTACACCCTCCGGTACGTCCCGAGCGGAAAGGTGCTCGACGTCAACGCCAACAGCAGCACCGCCGGGCTGCAACTGCAACAGTGGACGGCCAACGGCGGCACCAACCAGATGTGGTATCTGCGGTCCACCGGCAACGGCTACTACACCATCGTCAGCCACGACAGCGGACTGGTGGCGGACGTCTACGGTGCGGCGACGAGCGACGGGGCGCAGGTCGTGCAGTGGACCGCCAACGGCGGGGCCAACCAGCAGTGGCAACTGATCCGGGCCTGACCGGACGACCCGGTTCTCGCCTGCCGCCGCGGCGTCGACCGCTACCCCTGGCCGCTCGGCCCTGCGGCCAGGGATAGCAGCGGGATGTCAACTCCGAACGTCGGCAAGCGACCACCACCGAGCACCCTGTCTCCGCTCCCATCGGTACGGGCCGGCAGACCACCGCAGTGAACGCATCGAACCGCCTCGCTCGCGAGCGGTAGGCGCTCGTCAGCGCCCCCATGGGGTTCGATCAATGACGGCTCAACGGACCCCCACGCTGATGGAGGTTCCGCAACCGTCGGCCAGCTCCTACAACCATTTCGCACAGCTCGGGGGCCGCAGCGTTCGACGGTAGAGGGGAGCCAGAAGCGGATGTTCACGACATGGTGACCCAGGTGTCCGGAACGACCTGGTCCCGTCAAGCGGCCGACACCTACCCACCGCTGCCGCCTCCTGACACATCCGGCCGCGCCAGCGCGAAACGCGCCTCCACAACCAAGCCGCCGATGCGAATCCCCAGGTCAGCCCCGTTCCCATCCTTTGGTACTCCCGCCGGGGATTCGAACCTGCGCACAGACTCGGCGAACTCGATCACAGAGCGTCGGCCAGGGGTCAAGTTACAGATGGCACGAAGCGATCGACGGCGCGCTTCCTTGCATCGAACAAAGGTTCGAGCTATAAGCATGGGTAGCACTCGCCAGAGGCGAAGAGCGGTGCCTTACGGTGTCGGTCTGGCCAGGAGGAGAGCAATGAGCACCCGTTCGAGCATCGAGTGGACCGAGACCACGTGGAATCCCACCACCGGATGCGACAAGGTTTCGGCCGGATGCGACAACTGTTACGCCCTCACCTTGGCGAAACGGTTGAAGGCCATGGGCTCGGCCAAGTACCAGACGGACGGTGATCCGCGGACCAGCGGTCCGGGATTCGGCGTGATGACCCACGCACTCTCGCTAGCTGAGCCGTTCAGGTGGCGTGAACCGCGGTTGGTGTTCGTCAACTCGATGAGTGATCTGTTCCACGCCAAGATTCCGCTTGAGTTCATCCAGCGCGTGTTCGACGTGATGGCGGCAACTCCACGGCACACCTACCAAATCCTCACCAAGCGGGCTCTGCGACTCCGTCGGCTCGCAGATCAGCTTCCGTGGCCCGAGAACATCTGGATCGGCACCTCTGTCGAGAACCAAGAAGCCGTCGGTCGGATCGACGACCTTGCACAAGTTCCCGCAGCAGTCCGGTTTCTGTCCTGCGAGCCGCTCATCGGTCCCCTCCGTGACATCAACCTCGAACACGTCGACTGGGTGATCGTCGGCGGCGAGTCGGGTGCCAACGCCCGGGCCGTCGACGAAGAGTGGATCGTCGACATCCGCGACCAGTGCTCGCGAGCAGACGTCGCCTTCTTCTTCAAGCAGTGGGGAGGCCGGACCCCCAAAGCGGGCGGCCGCCTTCTCCAGGGCCGCACGTGGGACGAGATGCCTAACCAGTCGCGCCTGACGGCCACTGGCGCTGGACAGGCCTGAGCATCCGGTCTCTTTCGAAGTTCCCAGTTCCCTTGTGGTCGACCTGCCCGGCCCGGTAGAGCCGTTTCACCGCCTCGCGCGCGTGCTTGCCCCGCGCACCGGTGCCGAGTGTCGAGCCGAACACGGCGGCAGTGTGGTCCTGCAGCACCAGCGGGCGACGCTCGTCGAGCAGTTTGTCGATGTTGCTCTGGATGATCGAGATCCACTGCTCCTCATGGTTGCGTTCGAAGGCGTCCCGATCGAAGATCGACACGTCTCCACCGGAGAACAAGCCCATCTGCCCATCCGGTCCCTCTTTCGAGGCTTCGGCGTCGCGCCACGCTTCTTCCCAGTCAAGACCTGCCTGGCCGATGCAGTCGGCGAAGAGCCACACTCCGGCGGCGTGCGCGGTGAACAGCGTCAGTACGAAGATCGGCGCGCGTTCCGGTCTACGACGGACAGGCATGCTGACCGGCAAGTAGCCAGTCTCCTTGCCGACCGCGTCGGCATATCGCTGAGCGACACGCAATGCAATGGCCGCTATGCGTTCTGATCCGGTCGGATCGCTCACCACAGCGGCGTCCTCGAAGTCACTGCGCCACCAATCGGGCCCCAGGAACCGGTCGAGGTGACCCGCGAATGCCTCGTCTTGAGCGTTGAGTGGACGCTGTTCCCTCTTCGCCTTCGTCAACCGCGAGCCGAAGTTCCACACGCTGCGCACCGACACGTGCAGCAAGACGTCAGTCGGCAACCGCCGCTGCGCGCGTTGCTTGAGCAGCCAACATAGCCGTTCGCGACTCAGCGCCGGCCCGAACGGGTCGAGGAAGGCGAACAGGGCACGGTCGTTGCTGCGCCGCATCACCTCTTCAAGGTGATCGTCGACATCCCCTGGAAGTGGCAGGTACGGCTGTCCCTTACAACGATCTGCAAGCACTTCTTCAAGCCGCGCGTAGGTTGCAGGGTCGCGTTCAATGAACACCGCGTCGACATCGCGACGATCGGCCACCGATCGTGCGGCTTCGAGCAGTACAAGTGGCGATCCCGGCGTGTCGTCGTCGTAACATCCTGCGCCCGCGTACCCGTCCAGAAACGTGACGCGTCCGCCGGTTCGAGAACCCGCCTTATGGGCGAACGCGGGACAGTACCGCCGCAGCAACCCGTGCTTCACTACGGCAGGCGCTCTGCGTGCGTCGAAGAACCCCACTGCCGCTCCCTCCCCTGGCCAGTACGACCAGAGTGAGCTTCTTCGAAGTCTGGGTCTACGCTCGCGATCCGCAATGCCACGATAGGAGGACCCGACTCGCACACCCTTTCGGCTGCTGCGAACCAATCGCGTCACGATCAGTGATGAGCATTCGCGTCGTGGCCGGACCACTTGCCTCAGGCAGCGACACCTCGACGTCCAGCTCGTTCAGCTGGCTCACCACTTCGCGGAACTGGTCTCTGCAGAACGCACGCTCGTACTCGCCAATTGCTGCAGCGCCGGACACACGGCCTTGGTTGGATGCCGCGCGGCACGCAAAGCCGCCGCCTCCGGACAGTCCGACCATGATCAACCTCGAGGGGCCCGCGTCGAAGGACTCCACCGCCAACTAACCCACGCCGTGGCGGAGCCCGCGGCAGGTTCGCCACCCACGGGCAAATGCTCATGCCTTGATCCGTTCTCGTCACCAGAATCCCCACAACGGGATCTCCTCGTTCCACCCGATCCAGCTGGGACTCAGGTGCGGAGAACGACCGCTGAGGCGACAGCGCCGGCCACCGTCGACAGCAGTGTCGCGACCCGTCGGTCGAGACCGCGCT
Source organism: Lentzea rhizosphaerae (assembly GCF_042649515.1). NCBI lineage: Bacteria > Bacillati > Actinomycetota > Actinomycetes > Pseudonocardiales > Pseudonocardiaceae > Lentzea > Lentzea rhizosphaerae. The sequence goes on from NZ_JBHRZI010000018.1 coordinate 8,734, forward strand.
GGCGTGCCCACCGCCTGGTTGCCGAGCTCACGTAGCCAGCCACTACGGCCGCAAGGATCTTCTTCAGGTCGTTCTCGCTGATCATCTTCGTTCCTCTCAGGAAATGTGATGGGAGTGGTGATTGCGGCTCCTGACGGTCGCCACCACATCACAGAATCAGTAAAATGTGCAGGTAGCAAGGCCATTAGGTCAGATGCAAGTTAGACGGCTCCTTGGTGGGAGTACTCGCCATACGTGCACGTTAGCCAGCTCTACGATGGGAGTACTTCCGGATAGGATCTGTGCATGGACGTCGACCACGAGGCAGGTACTGGTCACGACAGCGAGGCTCTCGTCCGTATCGCTGACGAGGCGGGGTACCAAGTCAGTCCACGGATGCTGGAGACCTTCCGCGCTCAGGGCCTGCTGCCCCGGCCTATCCGCACCGGACACCGCGGCCGGGCACCGGTGTGGACCTACCCGGACGGGACAGATCGACAACTCGTCGCGCTGCTTGCATGGCGTACACACACGAAGGATCCCGACACGCTGCGCGTGCTGCTATGGGTCGACGGTTTCCCCATTGCGTCTGATGTCATCCGCGCAGCGCTCGTCGACAACCTCACCGCTGCACTCGACCTGCTGGAACGAGAGATCACCACGCAAGCGCAGCGGCATGGCTTGGACCCCACGCTGGACAGCGACCGCGACCAGGCGCTCCACCTGATTGCTGGCGCGCTCACGGCCAAACGCGGGCCCAACTCCCTTCCCCGACGAACCCGAGTCCGGGCCACCGACCGGGCGCACGCAGTGCATCTGCTCCTACGCGCATTCGCTCTCGGAGATGCGGTCGACACCACGACCGACGACGCCAAGATCGTCGAACGGGTACTCGGCGTCGCGCCCAACGGTCGGCGGCAGCGCGTCGAAGGAGCCGGACCGTGGCTCACCGGACCGGCCGAGGCCCTCTTCGAGACCGCCGAGATAGTTGCCCTGCCCACCGCGTTACGAGCGGTGAGCGAGGCGACCGATGCGGAGCTGGCGACAGCTCGCGACATCGTCGCGGTGTTGTTCCGGCACCTACCGCTCGTGGCGCGCATGATGGCCGCACTGTTCGACGACGCGAACTACGCCGGCCTGGCCGGGCTGGACCAGATCGACCAGCACCCGGAGATCGTGACGCTCCTGGTGTCCTACGTCATCGGCATGCTCCGCGCCGGCTGGCAGGAGAACCTCCAGGCAGTCGCCACTGCTCTCGGCCCCATGCCCGACCTCGCGGCCCAGGCTCGCAGTCTGCTCGACCAACCGCACAGGACGATCGAAGCCAACCTCAGCCACCAACCCCCCGACGTCCGGAAGCAGGCGCAACGCATCATCGATGCGGCCATGAACGGTGCCTTCGACCGGCCGCGACGGAATCCACCACCTGCGGGGTAGCAGCCCACGGTGGCATCAATCGCAGCAGCTTGGTCACCAGTGGCGTTCAGGCAAACCCGATCGATGAACGGAACCGACCGACCACTTCGCCGTCGACGAGACCGCGGGCAACGCCACCTACGGCGCGGCCTGCCGGACTGCCCACTTCGCGCACGCTGCACGACCAGCAATCCGGCCGCAGCCTGCACCTGCATCAGCACGACGTTGCTGCGCCAGGCCCGCCGCGACTGGGCTAGCAGGCGGCATGACGGAACGAAGGCTGATCGAATCACCTCGCCAAGTGACGAATGTTCGCGCCCGGTACCGAAAGCCCCGCGATAACCCGGATCGAAGAAGGCTGAACACTACCGACGGGCGCCAAGGGCCTCTGAGCAGGTACTTGTCACGCGCAGGCCAGTCCACGCGATACCAGAGCACCTCGAACAAGGGAGGCTGAAGATGCATCTGATTTTCATAGATGACAGCCAGCAGACCGATCCGCCCAGGCGCGGTCTCGGTTCCCTTGTTGCACTCGGCGGTGTCGTTGTACCCGAGAACCAAGTCGCACCCTACGCGGCAGCGCTAGCAGCACTCCGTACCGAACTCGGTATGCCGGACGGTGAAGAGATCAAGTGGAAACCACCGCGGGGAAGTTACCTTGCCACTGCAGGCAAGGAGATCATCACCAACCTCCGTACGCGGATGCTCCAAACCGCCATCGACCACGACATCCGTTCCATCGTCGTGATCATCGATCACGGGGCCGCATACAAAAACAGAACCACCGTCGAGGTCGGCAAAGAGCTCCTCAAGTGGCTATTTGAGCGCGTGACGATCTTGCTTTCCAAAGCGGCCGATATCGGCCTGATAATCGCCGACAAGCCAGGCGGAGGACCGGCCGATGAAGGCCGCTGGCTTGCGGACACCCTCAACCTCACCAACGACGGCACCGAGTACGTCGAACCCGGCAAGATCGTTCTGCCGATCCTCACAGCGCCCAGTCACCATGTGCCCCACCTACAACTGGCCGATCTTGTAACTGCGGCATCCACCGCCGCTGTCGCAGGCCGTCTTGCCGGACTGGAGCTCAAAGACCTTCTCCGGCAGCTTGCACACCGCAATGCTCACAATGACGCATGGGGAGCCGGCATCGTGCTCTTCCCCCAAGAGATGATCAATTTGTGTTACTGGGCGTTCGGTGAGACCTCCGCCTCCAAGGTCGCCATGAACACCGGAATCACGTTGCCTGACAAACGGTTCGACTACTTCAACGACGATGGGTTGGGCACACCGTCTGCGACGCAGACGTCCACTACAGTCGAACCTCAGCTCTGAGCAGCCAGTTCGTAGATACTCAGAAGTCGTGCGGTGTGTGGCGGCCTCGTTCGGGCTCCGTTGTAGGCGATGCGGATCGCGAGGAAGCCACTAATTCCAACAGCCTGTCGGCAAGGTTGAGCGGGCGGCGTCGGCCATCAACAGCACGAGCTGGTGACTTGGCTCGCGCACCGATGAGATCAAGCCCAACAGTCTCAGCGCTCCTGCGCCTCGATGACCTCACGATAGACCAGGTTGTCCAGGGCGTCGCGGAATGCATCTAAGTCGCAGATCGACTCGACGGGCTCTTCATCTCGCTGGAACGCGCGTCGTACACCTCGAATCTGGACTCTTCAGGTCCTCCGCGTCAGCGGAGTTGTCGAGACTACGGTCGCCGACCTCGACAAGTGACGAGAGAACAGTCACCCGGAAAGCGCCGACGCGGCGTTCGTGGGCGTGCACGCCATTGACGGAGAGGAAGTGCCATGGCGCTCGTCGTGCCCCAACCCGAGTCCGAAGTGGATGGTGACAATGTGATGGTGTTCGTCGCGCAACGGGATTGCACCGCACAAGAAGGGCGGCATATCAATCAACAACGAGCTGTACGCGACGCGCCTGTAGACCCGACGCCGGCGAAGTCCATCGACCGAACCGCCTTGACCAGCCTTCTCGACCTGGCCGAGCCCACTCGAAGCCTCTGACGCAACGCTTCCGACGATATCGGCCGCTGGTAGAGCTCCCGATGGCGAATGTCCTCACGCCTCGCGCGCTCCAACAGGTCGTCGCGGACGACAACCGGCTCCGCCTCGACCGACTTGGTCTCGTCACCTGCAGCGTTGACAGCGGCTGGTAGCGATACAGGTCGATCATCAACGGCAGCGTCAACGAGCCGAACGCTGTTCATGCCCTGCAGCAGGCACGGCCCGACATCAGACCACCCGATCAACAGAAGTGGCCCGACCGCATCGAACGCGGCTTTGCCGTACTCGCCTGCGATGACGGGATCGGCCACGTTCAGGGCGAGCGTGACCATGCTGCAGAACATCAGCAAGCGTCGGACGGGCTTGAGCTGTGCTTCGTCGGCGCCGTTCGCTGTCAGCTGCCGCAGGCCGAGCAGCAAGCCCATCACCGACAGGTCGACCGCGGGAGCAACCAGTGGAGCGATCCATCCTGGAACACCGAGCCTCAGTCCCAGGCTCAACACGTTGCCAAAGCCGAACAAGAACGTCAGCCCGACAACCGTGCCCATGATCACCTCGACGGCCCGGCGGGCACGCATCTGGTCAGACATGTTCACCGATCCCCATCCGCAGCTGCGTCTCCTGGGCACGTTCGGCTGCTGCGCTTTCGCCGTAGTGGCGCGGCATGTCCTCGGAAGTCCAGCCGAGCAGCAACATCAGGTCGCCGGTGTCTCCTCCTGCCCGCTTCCACTCGTGCGCGAAGTTGTGCCTCCACCGGTGAGCGTGCACGCCGGTCAGCCCAGCGGAGAGTCCGCGACGCTTGATCATGATCTTGATGCCGTTGGGCTTCAGCGGCTTGCCACCGCGGTCGGCGAGCCACAGGTCGGGTAGCTCGGCGCCCTTGTGCTTCGCGCGAGCGCGGAGGTAGCGGCTGATCGCTCGTGCGGTCTTGGGCCCGTACCGGACGCGGCGGTCCTTGTTGCCCTTGCCGTGGTAGTGCACGGAGTCGGTGTCCTGGTTGATGTCTTCGAGGCTGAGGTTGCCGACTTCGGACAGGCGGGCACCGGTGTTGTAGTAGAGCCGGATGATGGCCTCGTCGCGGAGCTGGACGAAGTCCTTGCCCTTGCAGGTGCCGAGGACCTTCTTGGTGTCGTCGTCGCGGATGACGGCGATGAGCTTCTTCTGCGGCTTGGGCTGCTTCACCCGCTCCATCGGAGAGCGGTCGATGTCTTCCTCGTCGAGCATCAGCCACTTGAAGAACTGCTGCAGCCCCTTGTGCTTGTTCAGCGCCGTCGCGCCAGACCGCGTCTCGATCATCCACGCCTGGAAGAACTCGATGTGCGCGCGAGTCACCTCGCACGGGTCGTCAGCCGCGTCGTTGGCGTCGGGGTCGGGCGAGTACTCGGCGAGGTACCGGGCGAGCTGGGCGGCGGCAAGTAGATAGTTGTAGCGAGTGGTCTCCGGATGGCTGGCTGAGCGCAGGGTGCGGTCCCAGTCGCGGAGATATCCGGCCCAGGTCTTCGAGAGGCCGAAAGTGAGCTTGTCGAGGTCGAGAAGGGGCATTTGAAAGCCCTCCGAGTAAAGGGGTCGATGAGCGGCGTGCTCGACCCGGCAGAACTCGGCAAGATCACAAAAAGAGGGCCCTCGCAGTATCTGACCTGCGAGAACCCTCTTGGCCGTCGGGACGACAGGATTTGAACCTGCGACCCCTTGACCCCCAGTCAAGTGCGCTACCAAACTGCGCCACGTCCCGGCCACACTCCCGGTCTCCCGGCGTGCAGAAAGAATCCTACAACACCGCGGACAGAGATCAAAAACGGCCCCCGCCACAGGCTCCGAGCTGCGGAAATACGGCGGGGACCCGAAGTTCGGGTCCCCGCGTCCCTCGGTCCGACCGATCCCCCGATCCTCGACCGACACCCAGAACTATGCGTTGGCGGCGTCGCGGGCGCCACCTCCGAAAGTCGAGTCTTGTCCGTCAACCTTCGACTTACCCGGTGGTAGGACGGCGCTGACGCTGAAGCCGCCGTCCGCTCGGTACGAGGTGGTGAGGGTGCCGCCGGCCAGGCGGACGCGTTCGGACAGGCCGTGGAGGCCTGCGCCGCCTTTTTCGCCCTGTGCGGGGAGGTCGCCGGGGCCGTTCACCACCGAGACCCGTACGGGGGACGATCGGTTCACGGTCACCGTCACGGTGGCGCCTGGGGCGTGTTTCGTCACGTTCGTCAGCGATTCCTGGACCACCCTGAACAGCGCGCGTGACACCGCGGGCGACAGGGCGGCGTCGCCCGTTTCCGACAGCGTCACGGACACGCCGGCCACTCTGGCTCGGTCCACCAGTTCCTGAACGGTCGGGTAGGACGTGTCGGAGTTCAGCAGGCCCAGGGCCGCTCGCATCTCCGACAGCGATTCCTTTGCCAGGGCGCGTAGTCGGAGTGCTGTTTCGCGGACGGCCGGGTCGGTGGCGGTGGCGGCCAGGGCTGCGGACTCCACGGCGATCAGGGTGGCGTGGTGGCCCACCGCGTCGTGGATTTCGCGGGCTATGCGGGCTCGTTCTGCGGCTCGGGCCGAGGTTTCCTGGGCTTCCAGTTCTGCTGCTCTGGCTCGGCGGGTTTCGTACAGGGACTGGGTCAGGTCCTTGCGGGTGGTGACCAGGGCGCCCAACGCCGTGGGGGCGCCTGCCAGGCCGAACGCGAAGGCTGTGGCGAGCAGCAACGAGCCCAGGGGGATGGTCTCGGTCAGCAGGACCGGGATGATCGCTGCTGCGGTCTGCAGGCTCACCCAGAAGAGCTGGACCGGGATGGACTTCTCCGTGCGTCCCAGGCGGAACTGGGCCACCAGGGCCGGTGCCCAGCCCAGGCCGCCTGCCACGGCGGGGACGCACAGCAGCGAGGCCAGCCAGGGCCAGCGCAGGCGCACGGACAGCAGGAGTGAGGCGCCCACCGCGGTCCACAGCGACCACGGGAACGGGCGGTCCTCGGTCAGCAGGACCACTCCCGTGGTGATGCCCACGGTGAGGATTTCGCCGACTAAAGGTTTCACCACACACCGACCTGGTGCGCGACCAGGGCCGCCTGCACCCGGTTCTCCACGCCCAGTTTCGTCAGGACCGTCGAGACGTAGCTCTTCACCGTCGCCTCGGACAGGCAGAGCTCCTCGGCGATCGAGTGGTTCGAGCGGCCGCCGGCGAGCAGTTCCAGCACCTGGCGTTCGCGGGCGCTCAAGGAGTCCAGCTGGCGGTTCGCGCGGAAGCCTCGCAGGCGTGGGAGCAGACGGGCGGTGATGCGCGGGTCCAGGACGGCGCCGCCCGCTGCCAGGTCGACCACGGCGCGGACCAGGGTGTCGGGCTCGGCGTCCTTCAGCAGGAAGCCCTGGGCGCCCAGGTCCAGGGCTGTCGCCACGTAGTCGTCCAGGTCGAACGTGGTCAGCACGGCGATGGCTGGCGGGGTGGCCCACGTCCTCAGGCGGCGCACCGCCTCCAGGCCGTCGACGCCGGGCATCTGCACGTCGACCAGCACGACGTCCGGCAGGTGGGCCAGGGTGACTTCGACGAGTTCGGCGCCGTCGGATGCCTCGCCGACCACCTCCACCCGCCCGTCGGCTTCCAGGAGGACTTTCAGGCCCCGCCGCAGCAGGGCCTCGTCGTCGGCTAACACCACTCGTACGGCCACGAACCCAACCAACCGCACCCCATGCCAAAGAGCAACCAGCGCGGTTACTTCTTCGAAGCGCCGGCCTTCTTCTTCTCGCGCACGCGCACGGAGATCCGGACCGGGCTGCCCTCGAAGCCGAACTCCTCACGCAGCTTGCGTTCGATGAACCGGCGGTACGAGGCCTCCAGGAAACCGGTCGTGAACAGCACGAACGTCGGCGGCCGGGTCGAGGCCTGGGTCGCGAACAGCACCTTGGGCTGCTTGCCGCCGCGCACCGGCGGCGGGGTCGCGGCGATCAGGTCCGACAGCCACTGGTTCAGGCGGCCGGTCGGCACGCGCGTGTCCCACGAGTTCAGCGCCGTGCGCAGCGCGGGCGCCAGCTTGTGCACCGCGCGGCCGGTCAGCGCCGAGATGTTGACCTTGTCCGCCCACGGCACGCGCACCAGGCCGCGCTCGAGCTCGCGGATCATCTCGTTGCGGCGGTCCTCGTCGACGAGGTCCCACTTGTTGAACGCCAGCACGCACGCGCGGCCCGACTCGACCACCATCGTCAGAACACGCAGGTCCTGCTCCGACAAGGGCTCGTGCGCGTCCAGCAGCACGATCGCGACCTCGGCGGTCTCGATCGCGGACTTGGTGCGCAGCGAGGCGTAGTACTCGGCGCCGCTCTCGAACTTCACCCGCTTGCGCAGGCCCGCGGTGTCGACGAAGCGCCAGATCTCGCCGTCGAGCTCCACCAGCGAGTCGACCGGGTCGACCGTGGTGCCCGCGACGGAGTCGACGACCGAGCGGTTCTCGCCCGTCAGGCGGTTCAGCAGCGACGACTTGCCCACGTTCGGCTTGCCGACCAGCGCCACGCGCCGGGGGCCGCCGCCACGCGCACCGAAGTCGTCGCGCGGGGTCTCCGGCAGCTTGGCGAGGATCACGTCGAGCAGGTCGCCGGAGCCGCGGCCGTGCAGACCGGACACCGGGAACGGCTCGCCGAGCCCCAGCGACCACAGCGACGCGACGTCGGCCGTCAGCCGGTCGTCGTCCACCTTGGACGCACAGAGGATCACCGGCTTCTTCGACCGGCGCAGGACCTTCGCGACGGCCTCCTCGGTCGTCGTCGCGCCCACCGTCGCGTCCACGACCACGAGGATCACGTCCGCGGTCGCCATCGCGAGCTCGGCCTGGGCGGCCACGGCGGCCTGCAGGCCCTGCGCGTCCGGCTCCCAGCCGCCCGTGTCGACCACGGTGAACTTGCGGCCATTCCACAGCGCGTCGTACGCCACTCGGTCACGCGTCACGCCCGGCACGTCCTGCACCACGGCCTCTCGCCGGCCGATGATGCGGTTGACCAGCGTGGACTTGCCGACGTTCGGCCGTCCGACCACCGCGAGCACCGGCTGTGGCGGCGTGGCGTCCTCAGCGTCCTCGGAAAGGTCGTCGAAGGCTGACCAGTCGGCCTCGTCCTCCCAGGTGCCGTCCAGGTCCGTCATCGTCTTCCCTCACTCACACGAAGTCCATCGAGTTCGGCGACCAGTGTCGCCAGGCGATCGCGCACCTGCTCGGTGGCAACGCCGAGGGCCGCCCGCCCCTTCCCCTCGGGAAGGTGGAACGGCTCACCGATCAGCACGTCGACCTCGGGCCGCCAGCCCTTGGCCTGGTAGGTCCCGCGGCAGGCGATCGGCAGCACCATCGCGTTCGACGTCTTGGCCAGCCACGCCGCACCGTTCTGCGCGCTCGCCACGTCACCCTCACCGCGCGTGCCCTCGGGGAACACCCCGATCACGCCGCCGGCCTTGAGCACGGACAACGCGCTGGTCAGCGCGGTGCGATCGGCTTCTCCCCGCTTGACGGGGATCTGCCCGATCTTGCCCAGCAGGTAGCCGACGACGCCCTTGAACATCTCCTGCTTGATCAGGAATGTCACGCGCCGGGGCACCACCCCGAACAGGATCGGCCCGTCAGCCGCCGAGCTGTGGTTGGCGACGACGACCACGCCGCCGCTCAAGGGTACGCGGTCGCGCCCGTGCACCCGAATCCGGAACTGCCACGCGTACGGCACGCGCGCGATCCACCTGCCGAAGTCGGTCAGCCACGGCGAGCTTCCGCCGGGAAGGGTCACCCGGTCACCCGCAGCCCGCGCCGCTCGACGAGGTCCAGCAAGGCGTCCACGGTGCCCGCGAGGTCGAGCTCGGTCGTGTCCACCTCGACCGCGTCGGAGGCGGCCCTCAACGGCGACACCGCGCGCGACGAGTCGTAGTTGTCGCGCCGCTGCACGTCGGCGAGCACGGCGTCCACAGTGGACTCCCGCCCGGCCGCGTTGTCCTGTTTGGTCCTGCGCTGCGCCCGCGCGGCCGCCGACGCCGTCAGGTAGACCTTCAACGGGGCGTCCGGCGACACGACCGTGCCGATGTCGCGCCCCTCGACCACGATGCCGCCGACGTCGCCGACCGCGTCCGCGATGATCGCCCGCTGCTGCGCCACGAGCAGCTCCCGCACGTGCTTCGCCGCCGAGACCGGCGACACCGCCAGCGTCACCTCGGGCCCGCGGATCTCGGCCGACACGTCGTCGCCGTCCAGCGTGATGCCCGGCTTCACGGGATCCGTGCCGACCACCAGCACGGCGTTGTCCGCGACCTCGGCGACCTTGACCTCGTCGGCCGGGTCGACCCCCGCCCGCAGCACCGCCACCGTGATCGCCCGGTACATCGAGCCGGTGTCGAGGTAGCGGGCGTCCAGCGCCATCGCGAGGCGCTTCGCCACGGTCGACTTGCCGGTGCCGGACGGTCCGTCGAGTGCCACCACACCGCGCAACTGACCCTGGCCCACCGCAGCTCCCTCCGAGACGCCCACGGCGCTCATTGTGCCTGGTGCGAAGGCTCACACCGGCACCAGGCCTGATCAACTGCCACGGGCGGGCGCCGCAAACCACTGCGCCGCAAGCTTGGGTTGATCAACGAAGAGGGTGACCAGGTGCTGTACAGCAGGCATGCCGTCCGTGCGGAACGCCTTCTCCACCTCATCCACGCCGGGAGTTGCGGCCGGGGGCACCGTCGCAGCGGCAAGCGCCGTGAGGGCTGGGACGTCGCGCACCAGATGCAGGCCGAGCCAGTTGACAAGGGTGTCGATGATCTCGACGTCCTCGTCCCGATAGGGCGACACCTGCTCCCTTTGGGAGAGAAAGGCGCGCAGGTGCTCGCACGCGAGCGTCGACGCGTGCCATCGATCGGCCATCACCGCAGCGCAGGTGTGATACCCGAGATCGACGAACAAGGCGGTCAGTGCGTCCTTCAGCCCCACGTCCACAACCACGGACAGCGATCGGGCAGTAGTCACGAGCTGGGGGCGACCCACGATCTGCAGCACCTCGGCAACCGATGAGGTGAGCTCTTCTCGCAGGCTGCTCACCGCTGGATCGGCAGCTGCGGCCGCGACGACGGTCTCCAAGGCGTTCGACCGGCGATCGACACCTGGGACTCCCGCGCGGACGAGCAACTCACGTTGACGCCACCACCGAGGCGACAGCCAAGCCATGACCGCGTCAGGAACGTCGGCGAGAAGTCGCCCGTCAGTCCCGAACCGCGTGATCACCTGTCCGCAAAGTGAGAGGTAGGTGACGAGATCGCTGTGCATCTCGGCAGACCATGCCGCCGGCAGCCCGGCCGCAAACGGGAACCAAAGATCGAATGCGCAGGTCGGTGTGTACCAGACGTTCCGGAGATCGGACAAAGCACGGCGAAACTCGGCGATCGTCAGCGTGGTCTCGACATCGCCGTCGAACCGAACGGTGACCAAAGCTCCTTGTGGCATGTAACCGAGGTCGTATTCGACCCGATCAGCGAACTCACGCAGGAAATGGCCGAAGGTGCGGCCTGGCGCAGCCGCGCGGCTGACCTTGCCACTCAACTGGAGCCATCGTGGCATGCGGCAGTCGGCGGCGATCTCCGCGCACAGCTCGCGTGGATCCCTGACAACAGCGTCAGTGGAAGCGCCCGTGATACGAAGCGACCCCGTGGCACTCCGATCTGAATGCTGACCACGCACCTCGGTCAGAACCGGAGGACACGGGATTCCCGTCATGCGCTCCACCTCGTCCAGCGCGGTACGGCAGTCCTCCTGCAGTTCGCGCCCGACATCGTCGGGCACGACCGTGTCAGCGCCGAACACCACCAGGTCGACGGGCGCGGGCCCCGCCGCCGCCGCACCGTTCAGCTCGCTGTCCAGAGCGTCCCGGAACAGCGCCTCGAACTGCCTCGGCTCGAAGTGCAGGTGAGCAAGCTCGGCGGGCGCGGGAGGACACGGCACCTCCCACGTCACGGGGCGGATGAACGGTGCTTCCTTCCCCTGCACCTTCAGCGCAGTCCGCCACTCCCAGTCCACCGCTGCCGAGATGCTGGCGGCCTTGGACCAGAACAGCTGGAAGACGTCCGCGCGATCGATGGCTTTCTGCACCTCCGCGCGCCATTCCTGTCCAGATTGGATAATGGATCGGTCGATGAAGACTTCCGCCCCCACGAGGTCATAGGCCGCCACAATCGCATCCACCATCTGCGCGTCGGATCGCGCGTAGGAGGCGAACACGCGGCGCCACACTCCGCCGCTCGTCACCTTCTTCCGACGACTCGACCGTGTGTCCGATCCGAACAGTTCCTCGATGTTCAGTGGCACCGACGCCACCATGACGTCTTCCGCATGCACTTCAGCGACGCCTGTCCACACACCGTTGGCTGATGGCTGCGTGGCACGAAACCGGAACATCGTCTCGTGCAGGTCCTCCAGCAGATAGATCTCATGGCTCGGCGGGTTGAACTCCACTCCAGCGACTATCGGCGTGATGGTGAGCTTGGTCTGGCGTTCGACCGGGCTGACGGATTTGCCGTCCCGCATCGCGTGCGGGGTGGACATCTGCCAGTGCTTCGATTGCAGGTGTTTGCGCACCTGCTTCGCGATGTCAGCAGGATGAGCGCTGAACACGAGGTCGTGCCACTCGTTCACCCGCACCTGCGATGTGTGCATGGCCGTGAACGCCAGCCTCCTGGCTGGAGCGGGAGACTTCGGCACGCTGGCCGCCCCGGCCACAGCCGGCGCGAGGTCTCCTGGTTTCTCGACGTGGTGACTCACGCCTGCCAGATCGAAATCACCCGCACGTGCATCCCCTCCGATGAGCACCGTCGAGACGTGCGTGTTTTGCGACTCGAGCCTGGCCAGCACGTCCTTCGTCGCCGTCGAGGCGCGCCACTCACCATCGCCGATGATGACGATGCCCGACGCCGCCGTGATCGTCCGCTCTCCCAGCAACGCAACCGCGAACTCGACCGCGACGTCGATGTTCGTGCCCCCGCGAGGCGATACCTCGGCGAGCTTCGCCGTGATGCGGGCAAGGTCACCGGCGAGGCCGTCGTAGACGATCCTCGGTTCGTGGTCGAACGCGCAGATGACCACTCGAGCCCTGCGGGGAAAAGTCCCGAGGTGCTGGATCAGCGCGTTCTTCGCGGATTCCAGGCGGGTCTTGCCCCCGAACGGTCCGCCCATCGAGCCGGAACAGTCGAGCAGGAATATCGACGCGCCGGTCGCTGCGGACATCGGCGCAGTCTAATCAGCGGCAGCGAGACCGCTGGCGCACCTCACAAATCCCATGACTGCACGGCCACGGCCTAATCCCGTAGTGCACAATTCCATGTCATATGGCTTCAGCAGGTGATCGCAACCTCCCCTCCCGATTTTCTGATCTTGCCTCCAAGCCGGGCAGATCACAGTCCACTGGTTGGATCAACGGCGATCGCGAATGAGGCAGGAAATTCCATCAGAAATGGAATAGCCCGGCCAGGAACTCGTTGACGACGTCCTTGGGTAGCCGCCTGCGACTCCTGCCCGGAGAAACTCCACTTCGACCTGATCCCCCACCTCGGTGGCAAATGGCGCTAGTGGTTCAGATCGGTGCGCAGCGCCGCCGCACCGCGCAGGTAGACGTGCTTGACCGACGACCGGGGCAGATCCGTCTCCACGTGCGCCAGCAGCCGGATCACCCGCGGCATGGCGCCGGGCACCGCGATCTCGGTCGCCGACAGCAGCGGCACGTCCGACAGCCCTGCCTGGCGCGCGGCGTAGGCGGGGAACTCCGACGTGAGGTCGGGCGTCGCGGTGAGGACCACGCTGATCAGGTCGTCCGGGGTCAGCGCGTTGCGTTCCAGGACCTCGCGCACCAGCTCGGCCGTGGCCTCCAGCACCAGGTCGCGCGAGTCCGCGTCGATCTGCGTGGCTCCCCTGATCGCACGCACCGCCATGTCGACGACCCTACCGTCCTCTTGGGAGTCAGCCCTCCAGCACCATGTTGGGGTACCGCAGGGTGAGACCGAGCAGGTTCACGACGTAGGCCGCCCACCCGCCGCCGAGCAGCACGAGCCGCCGCTGGCCCAGCACGGTCGCGGTCTCGATCAGCACGTGCAGGCCGCTCGACCCGATGAACGCCAGGTCGGTCAGGTCGACCACCACGTCGCCGTCCCCGGCCGCGCAGGCCAGGGCCAGTTCCGACCGCAGCAGGTCGCTGGTGTTCAGGTCGACCTCACCGGTCAGCGTCACCACCGCGCCGTGGCGACGTACCTCCAGCAGGCCTGGTCCGGGTTCCATCGTGGGTGCCTCACGAGTCGGGAGACAACAGGTCGCGCACCGCCGCGAGCACGCGGAGCGGGTGTGCAGGTTTCGGTAGGTATGCATCGGCAACATCGGCGGCCGGCTCGATAGCCGAAACGGCTACCACCGGCACTCCGAACGTCCGCGCCTCCGCCGCGAACCTGGTCCCCTCGCCGCGGGACGTCAGCAGGTCGAGCACCGCCAGCGCCGGCGGGGACTCCAGTGCCGACTCGGCCGCCGCCACTGTCGTCACCAGTGTCGCGTCGTAGCCCTCGGCGCGCAGGAACGCCGCCAGCGACTGGCCGGAGAACCGGTCGCCGTCCACGAGCAGCACGCGCGGACGTCCCGACGGGGCGAGCACGTCCGGGACGGTCGACCAGATCCGCACGAGCGCGCGCACGACCGTGCCGGGCCAGGTCGGTCTGCCCGGCCGCACCTGGACCTCGTCGGCGATGCCGAACAGCAGGCGCAGGCCCAGTTCGGCGTAGCACCACGCCCGGTTCGCCGCCAGGATCGCCTTCGTGTGGCGGGTGTTCGCCACGAGGTCGTCGTCCTGGGCGAAGTCCAGGGCGAGGTGGAAGTGGTGGTGCGCCGATCCGCCGAGCCCGGCGTCGAAGGCGGCCCATCCCGCAAGCGCGTGCAGCTCCGCGACGGCACTGCGGAACTCGCGACGCACCGAGGCACTGGCCGCGTGCGCGAAAGCCTTGTCGCACCACGACAACAAGCATGAACTGAGTCTCATCACTCTGCGGGTCGGCAAACAGGGCCGAACGATCCCGCACGACAGGGCATTACGGTGTCAGGTCGGCCAGCAGGAGCCCGCTGCGCGGTTTCGGCGTGAAATACGTGCTCTTGCGCGGCATCTTGGTGCCCGCCAGCACTTCCCCGAGTGGCACCGGCGCGATGAGCAGCACCGCCTCCGCCTCCACCGACGGGTCCACGACCGGCCGCACACACGGGCTCTCCGGGTCGAGCCCCAGCGCCTCGTGCAGCAGCAACGACTCCACGACGGCGTGGTCGATCCCTTGTCCCTCAGGCAGTTCCACTCGCAGCACCTCGTCGGGGCAGCGCACCACGACCACGCCCGGCTCCGGATCGACGACGTACGGCAACGACGACACCCGCAGACCCACCCGTTCCCACGCCGTCACCAGATCGGACGCAGCCAACCCGGTGCCGGCGATCGCGCGGTGGATCGGCCCGACCCGCAGACCCGGCCCCGACGTGACGAGCGCCAGCAGCCCGGCGAGGCCCGCCTCCCTGGCCGCGGCGACGCGGTGGTTGCCGTCCGCCACGAGCAACGGGTGCGCTCCGGCCGCTTCGAGGAACGCCTCCTGCAACGCACCCTGCCCGACGAGCCACACCCAGTGCCGCCGCCCGCCGGAGTCCACAAGGGACACAGCGGGCTCTTCGGTCATGCCCAGCACCAGTTCGGTGAGCCCGTCGTGCGGGGTGATCGGGATGAGCATGGCCGCGCTCGTCGCGATGCCGAGCGAGGCCAGCACCCGGCCGCGTTCGGCGACCACGTCCGGGTAGACGTCCTCGGTGTGGGAGATCGCGTCCGGGTCGACCAGGCACAGCAGTCCGCACGCCGTGCCGTCCGGTCCGTCCACCCGGTACGGAGCGACCACGTCGGTGACTTCGCGGTAGGCCCGCCGGATCAGCACCGAGAGCTCGGCACGTGCGTGCGGCAGCGCGTCGAGCAGCCCGGTGCCCGCCGCCAGTGCCGCGGGCGTGCGGTGCGGGTGCTGGACGGCCAGCAACGTGCCGTGCGGGGCTCTGGCGAGCGCCGCGACGACCTGACCGGGTTCGGCGAACTCGTCGACGTCGGGACCGGGCACGCGTTCGCGCACCACCCACCCGCGTCGCACCGGGCGTACTCGCAATGACATCCACGTATCATGATCTGTGTGAACGTAGAGATCACGCCATTGCCGGGAATCGGCACGCGCCAGGACTTCATGATCCGCGCCGGACGCCGCGTCGGCGTGATCACCTACCGGGACGGCCGGTTCGAGCTCATCGTCTCCAAGGCCTCTGATCCCGATTCCTGTTCCGCCTCGATACCCCTCTCACCGGAAGAGGCGAACACCCTCGCGGGCCTGCTCGGCGCGCCGCAGCTCGTCGCCCACCTGCGCGAGGAGCACCGCGACATCACGGGCATCACGACCCGTCAGCTGCCGGTCACCGCGTTCGCGAACCGCACTCTGGGCGAGACCGCCCTGCGCACGAGGACCGGTGCGTCCATCGTGGCCGTCGTGCGCTCGGGCAACGCGCATCCGTCGCCCGGCCCCGACTTCCTGTTCGAGAACGGTGACCTCGCGGTCGTCGTCGGCACCGCGGAGGGCCTCGACGCCGCCGCTGAGATCCTCCACGGCGGTTAAGCACAGTGCACGAGACAACTCTGGCCATCATCCAGCTCGGCGCGGTCTTCTTCGGTCTAGGACTGCTCGGCCGCGTCGCACGGAGGATGGGCATTTCGCCGATCCCTCTTTACCTCATCGGTGGCCTGTGCTTCGGCGTCGGCGGCTTCTTGCCGTTACACGGCATCGACGAGTTCACGCACCTCGCCAGCGAGATCGGTGTGGTGCTGCTCCTGCTGTTGCTCGGCCTCGAGTACTCGGCGGCCGAGCTCACCACAGGCCTGAAGCGCTCGTGGATGGCGGGCGTGCTCGACCTGGTGCTGAACGCGGCACCGGGCGCGATCGCGGCGTTGCTGCTGGGCTGGGGCCCGGTCGGCGCGCTGGCGATGGCGGGCGTCACCTACATCTCCTCCTCCGGCATCGTCGCGAAGGTGCTCGGCGACCTGGGCCGGCTCGGCAACCGCGAGACGCCGGTCGTGCTGTCCGTGCTCGTGTTCGAGGACCTCGCGATGGCCGTGTACCTGCCGGTGCTCACTGCGGTGCTGTCGGGTGTGAGCTTCCTCGGCGGACTCACGTCGGTCGGCATCTCGTTGCTCGCGATCACCGTGGTTCTGGTGGTGGCGTTGAAGTACGGCCGGTTCATCTCGGCCATTGTGGACAGTCCGGACCACGAGGTGTTCCTGCTCAAGCTGCTCGGCTCGGCGTTGCTCGTGGCCGGTGTCGCGTCGCAGCTGCAGGTGTCGGCGGCGGTCGGCGCGTTCCTGCTCGGCATCGCGATCTCCGGCTCGACGGCGGAGAACGCGACGCGGCTCCTCGAACCGTTGCGCGACCTGTTCGCCGCGATGTTCTTCGTCGTGTTCGGACTGAACACCGACCCTCGCACGATTCCACCCGTTCTTGGAATCGCCGTGGCGCTGGCGGCCGTCACCACGCTGACGAAGGTCATCACCGGCTGGTGGGCGGCCCGCAGGCAGGGCATCGGCAAGATGGGCCGCATGCGTGCGGGAGTGGCGCTCGTGGCGCGCGGCGAGTTCTCCATCGTCATCGCCGGGCTGGCCGTGGCGTCCGGTCAGGTCAACGGCGACCTGGCGGCGCTGGCGACCGCGTACGTGCTGCTGATGGCGATCCTGGGGCCGATCGCGGCCAAGTACGTTGAGCCAATCGGTGAATTCTTTCAGCGCAGACGGCAAACGGTCTGAAACAACTGCCCCGATGTGACGACTCTCTAGTGAGGGCTAGACGGAGAGTAGGGGCGAATCGTCATGACCGAACCCGCGGAAGTGGAGACCACCGGCCGGTTCCTGGTGCTGCTGCAGGAAGACGCCATCGAGGAGGGGCTGGCCGAGCTCGGCGCGATCGCCGGGTTCGACCCGAACAGCGGCGATCTGGACGCGGAGACCGTGCAGGTCTTCCCGGAGCTCGGCGTCGCGGTGGTGTCCGCGGA
Source organism: Lentzea rhizosphaerae (assembly GCF_042649515.1). NCBI lineage: Bacteria > Bacillati > Actinomycetota > Actinomycetes > Pseudonocardiales > Pseudonocardiaceae > Lentzea > Lentzea rhizosphaerae. The sequence goes on from NZ_JBHRZI010000018.1 coordinate 26,198, forward strand.
CCCGAACCTGCTGGCCGAGCTGAACGGCGCCGCCGAGCGCCCAGGCCCCGTCCAGATCGTCGAACCGGAACGCGTCGTGCACGCGTACGACGCCGCACCGGCGGAAGACGCCGACATCGAACCGGCGGCCGACGAGTCCGTGCTGACCTGGGGCCTGCAGGCGGTCGGCGCGGACATCAGCACGGCCACCGGCAAGGGCATCAAGATCGCAGTCCTGGACACGGGTTTCGAGAAGAACCACCCGGACTTCACGGGCCGCGCGATCACCACGAAGTCGTTCATCACGGGCGAGGACGTCCAGGACGGTCACGGCCACGGCACGCACTGCATCGGCACGTCCGCGGGCCCCCGCAAGCCCGCGACGGCCCCCGGCTACGGCGTGGCCCACGAGGCCGAGATCTTCGCCGGCAAGGTCCTGTCCAACGCGGGTTCCGGCTCCGACGGCGGCATCCTCGCGGGCATCGACTGGGCAGTGAGCAACGGCTGCGCGGTCATCTCGATGTCCCTGGGCGCGGACGTCCCGGTCGGCACCCCGCCGTCGCAGATCTACGAGACCGTGGCCCAGCGCGCCATGGCCAAGGGCACCCTGATCATCGCGGCCGCGGGCAACGCCTCCCAGCGCCCCGCGAAGATCGCCCCGGTGGGCCACCCGGCCCGCTGCGCGTCCATCATCGCGGTGGCGGCCATCGACGTGAACCGCCAGATCGCGTTCTTCTCGTCGGGCAGCGCGGACAAGATCGGCCAGATCGACGTGGCGGGCCCCGGCGTGGACGTGTACTCGTCCTTCAAGCTCCCGCAGAAGTACGCCCGCCTGCGCGGCACGTCCATGGCCACCCCGCACGCGGCAGGCGTAGCGGTCCTGATCGCGGAGAAGACCGGCGCCCGAGGCTTCGAACTCTGGGCCCGTCTGGCCCTGTCGTCCCTGCGGCTGCCGCTGCCGTCCACCGACGTCGGCGGCGGGCTAGTCCAGGCGCCATGACGACCTCGGTGGACCAGGTGATGGTCTCCGTGAAGGAAGGCAGCCTCCCGCAGGTCCTGAACGACCTGCGGGAGGCGGGCCTGGTGGTGGACACGGTCCTGGAAGCCCTGGGCGTCGTCACCGGCACCGTGGAGGTCCGAGTGATCCCGTCCCTGCTCCAGGTACCAGGCGTCCTGGACGTCGAACGGCAGTGGCGCGTGCAGCTCCCGCCCTACTGACTAGGCTCTGCGTCGACCCCATTCACGTCTGATCGAACACGTGTTCTAGGATGTGCGCGGGGTCACGTCGTTGCGCAGAGAGGAAACCTGATCGTGTCGGACACGCTCACCGAGGTGCAGGCAGTCGAGGAGCCCGTCGTGGAGGAAACTCCGGCGCCGGCCCCCGAAGCCGAGGCTCCGAAGCCGGTCGAGGCACCGAAGGCCGAAAAGCCGAAGCCCGCCCGCCCCAAGAGCACGGCGAAGAAGACCCGCACCGTGGAGCTCACCCTCACGGTGACCGGTACCGCCGAGGGCGAGTGGCAGGCCGACCTGGTCCACGGCACGCAGCGCGTGGTGTCGGGCCTGGTCATCCCGGCCATCGCCGTGGCCAAGGCGGCCAAGGAGCTGCACGAGGACATCGCGGAGGGCATCGAAACGGTGCTCGAGGCGGCGCGCGACCAGCACCGCACCCGCATGGAGGAGCTGGAAGCGGAGCTGGCCAAGGTGAAGGCCCAGCTGGCAGAGCTTTCCGAGTAAGACAGCACCACCCGCAGAAGGGGCGGTCCGCTCGATGCGGATCGCCCCTTTTCCGCATACCGAAAAGTACGCGGGGAGCTTTCGTACTCCAGGAGAGGACGAGAGGGCCCCGCGTGCCGTCTGGAACGGCTACCGAGGCTGAACTGTCAGGGTGTCACCAACGACCAGTGGAGCACCCGGTGCCGCGTTTGGCGCGAAAAGCACGTCCGGGCCGATAGATGGCCCGGACGTGCTTTTCGCGCCGAACAACAGGGGGCGACACGCCGAGACGAACCCTGACCGTTCAACCTCAGTGGCGGGACGGGTTCAGGAGGAGTTTGCCCGCGGTTTTGCGGGAGCGCAGGTCCTCGTGGGCCTGACGGATCTCACCCATGCCGTACTCGCCGCCGGGGATCGCCTTCAGCTTGCCGTCGACGACGAGCTGGAACAGTTCAGCCATCGCCCGATGCGCCAGAGTGCCGTGCTCCGCATCCCGAACCTTCAACGCGTGAGGCAACCACATACCCGCAACGGTCGTGGAGTGCACCAGCAACGCTCCGAGGTCAACCGGCTTCGGCCTCTCCCGCGAGGCCATCCCATAAAACGCAAGCCGACCAAACGGAGCCAACGCCACCAACGACTGATCAGTAGTAGCACCCCCAGTCATGTCCAGCACGACGTCAACCCGCCGCCCACCGTTGGCTTCCTTCAGCGCAGCAGTCATGTCCTCAGCACGCGAGTCGATCGCCACGTCAGCACCGAGGTCCAGGGCCAACTTCCGCTTGTCATCAGAAGAAGCCGTCGCGATGACTCGACCAGCACCCCACAACTTGGCCAGCTGCACCGCGATCGTGCCGACGCCACCGGCAGCCGCGTGCACGACAACCGACTCACCGGGCTCCATGTGAGTCGACTTCCGCAGCAGCAACCAGGCCGTGGCACCCTGCACGATCAACGACAGAGCGGTCAGGTCGTCCACGCCGTCCGGCACGTCGAACGTCGTCAACGCGGGCGCGACGGCCTTCTCCGCGTACCCGCCGGAGTTCTTCGTCAACGCGACCACGCGACGGCCGTCTTCGGTCGTGCCGACGACTTCGCCGCCGGGAACGAGCGGCAGCGTCATCTGCGCCAGGTACGAGTTCTCCGCCTGGTGCGTGTCCGCATAGTTCAGGCCTGCGCGCGAGACGTTGATCAGCACCTCGCCGTCGCCCGGCACCGGGTCGGGCAGCTCCACCTGTTGGAGCACCTCGGGTCCACCGAACTCGGTGATCTGGATGGCACGCACGTCAGCTCTCCTTGAGCGCGATCGAAACGGGGTCCTTGTGGGCGGCCTCGACGCGCGAGCCGTCGGCGGCGCGCGGGCCCGGCGGGTTGCGGAAGCCGAACGGCTCCGAGGCGCGGCCGGCCTGGACGAACCAGGCCTCGCCCGTTCCTGACCCCTCCACAATGGACATGAACGTGTCCACCACGGCCGACACCGGCAGGATCGGCATGCCGATCTCCTCCAGCGTCGAGCGCAGCGGCGTGATGATGTTGGTGTCCGCGAAGGCCGGGCACAGCGCGTTCACGCGGACGTCGGAGTACGCGCCGCCGAGAGAACGGACCAAGCCGACGACAGCGGCCTTGTTCGCACCGTATACAGGATCCCCCGGCATCGGCATGAGGCCTGCCATCGAGGCCGTCGCGATGATCTGCCCACCGCGTTCGCGCACCGCAGGCAGTGCGTAATGAATACCGTATACAACACCGTCGAGGTTGATGGCCATCGCACGGCGGTACGTCTCGACGTCGAAGTCGTCGCCCAGCGAGCACCCGGTGCCGATGCCGGCGTTGAGGAATGCAATATCCAGTCCACCGCATTCCCGCAACGCGACCTCGACCGCCGACGCGGAGTCCTCCGGCCGCGTCACGTCACAGCGCACGAACACGCCGCCGACCTCGTCCGCGACGACCTTGCCCTGGTCCACGTCGACGTCCGCGACCACGACCCGGACCCCGAGCGACGCCAGGCGCCGGGCGGACGCGGCACCGATGCCGTTCGCTCCACCGGTGATGAGCGCGACCTTGCCGGTGAGTTCCACGGGCATCTGCCTCCTCGCTGAGACGACTCTGGGACGACTTCTGGACGAACCCTGGGCCACATTCCGACCAGTCGGTATGGTCGTCCGCACAGCGCTGGACGTCAAGCGGACTGATAGGTACGTTACTAAGCGCTTGCTTAGCTCACCATCCCCCAGTGAAGGAGGACCCGTGGCCGACAGGGTTGCCATCGTCACCGGCGCGGCTCGCGGCATCGGTGCCGCCGTCGCCCAGCGTCTCGCCGCGGACGGCCTGGCCGTCGCGTTGCTCGACCTCGACGAGCAGGGCGTGCTCGACGGCGCCGACAAGATCGTCGCGGGCGGTGGGCGCGCCATCGGCCTCAAGGTCGACGTCTCCGACGAGGAGCAGGTCAACGCCGCGGTCGCGAGGGTCGCCGAGCAGCTCGGCGCGCCGACCGTGCTGATCAACAACGCCGGCGTGCTGCGCGACAACCTGCTGTTCAAGATGACCGCGAGCGACTGGGACACGGTCATGAACGTGCACCTGCGCGGCGCGTTCCTGATGAGCAAGGCCGTGCAGGCGTTCCAGACGAAAGAAGGCTTCGGCCGCATCGTCAACCTGTCGAGCACGAGCGCCCTCGGCAACCGCGGCCAGGCGAACTACTCCGCGGCCAAGGCGGGTCTGCAGGGCTTCACCAAGACCCTCGCGATCGAGCTCGGCAAGTTCGGCGTCACGGTCAACGCGATCGCGCCCGGTTTCATCGCCACCGAGATGACCAAGGCGACCGCCGAGCGCATGAAGATCTCGTTCGAGGACCTGATCAACGGCGCCGCGCAGACGATCCCGGTCGCGCGCGTCGGCCAGCCCGAGGACATCGCGCACACCGCGTCGTTCCTCGTCAGCGAGGGCGCCGGGTTCGTGTCCGGCCAGGTCATCTACGTCGCCGGCGGACCGAAGGACTGACGAATGCGCGCTTTCGAGAGCATCGACGAACTGGTCGCCGCGAAGGGCGAGCACCTCGGTTTCGGCGAGTGGCACGAGGTCACGCAGGAGCAGGTCAACCTGTTCGCCGACGCGACGCTGGACCACCAGTGGATCCACATCGACGTCGAGAAGGCGAAGCAGGGCCCGTTCGGCGGACCCGTGGCGCACGGCTACCTGACGCTGTCGCTGGTGCCGTACCTGGTGCGCGACATCTACACGGTCAAGAACATCAAGATGGGCGTCAACTACGGCAGCAACAAGGTCCGCTTCCCGCAGCCCGTGCTCGTCGGCGCGAGGGTCCGGGCGGGCGTCGAACTGCTGGACGTCACCGACATCGCACTCGGCAAGCAGCTCGTGACCAAGGTCGTCGTCGAGATCGAGGGCAACGACAAGCCCGCGTGCGTCGCCGAGATCGTCAGCGTCATTGTGCCTTGATCGAGTGGATCAGCAGATCCGCGTAGTGCTCCGCCAGCCGCCCGGCCGGGATCTCCCCGTCCGGGCGGTACCACGTGCCGAGGTGGTGCAGGGAGCCGAAGAAGTAGTGCGTGGCGAGGTCCGCGGGCACGTCGGCCCGGAAAACCCCGTCCCGCTGCCCTTCCTCGACGAGGCCGCGGAACTTCTCGTGGTAACGCCGCCGTTCCGCCCGCACCTCCTTCTGCTTCTCGGCGGAGAGGTGGTCGATCGACCGGAAGAACACCTTGGCGGCGTCGAAGTTGTCGACACTGGTGATGATCACGTCGATGGCCGCCTCCCGCAGCCGTTCGGTGATCGCCCCGTCGCCGTTCGCGATCTTCTCGAGCCGTTCGATCTGCATGCGCAGCAACCGCCCGTAGATCTCGTGCAGCAGATCGTCCTTCGACCCGAAGTAGTGGTACATCGCGCCTTTGGTGACACCGGCGCGCTCCACGATCTCCTGCACGGCGACCCGCTCGTACCCCTTGTCCGCGAACAGGCGGGTGGCGGCGTCGATCAGTCTTTCAGGCACGGTCACGACCGGAGCGTACCTTCCGACCGAGGAGAATCCTGGCAATGATCAGTGGATGGACGGCGGTCGTCGACCGCGGCGACCTCACCAAAACCGAAGTGCTGCACGACGAACGCTCCACCGAGCTGGGCGACTGCGAGATCCTGCTGCGCGTCAGCCACGTCGGCCTCACCGCCAACAACGTCACCTACGGCGTGATCGGCGACCTCATCGGCTACTGGAAGTTCTTCCCGGTCGACGCGGAAGGCCGGGGCGTCATCCCGGTGTGGGGCTTCGCCGACGTCGTCGACTCCACATTGGACGCCATCCCCACCGGCACCCGCGTCTACGGCTACCTGCCGATGGCCAGCCACCTCGTCGTGCGCGCCAAGCTGACGTCGTCCGGCTTCGTCGACACGGCCGACCACCGCGCCGAGCTCCCGGCCGTCTACAACAGCTACCTCGTGACGTCCCAGGACCCCGCCTACGACCCGGAGCAGGAAGACCTCCAGGTCCTCTACCGCCCGCTGTTCATGACGTCGTTCCTGCTCGCCGACCAGCTGGCGGACAACGACTTCCACGGCGCCCGCACGGTCGTGCTCTCCTCTGCGTCCAGCAAGACGGCGTTCGGCACCGCGCAGTGCCTGCGCGGTTCCGGCGTACGGCTGGTCGGCCTCACGTCACCGCGGAACGTGGCGTTCACCGAGAGCCTCGGCCTCTACGACACCGTGCTCCCCTACGACGCCCAGGTCGACGTCGAACCTTCGGTGTACCTCGACTTCAGCGGCTCGGCCGACCTGCGCTCGGCGCTGCACGACCGCCTGGGTTCGTCGCTGGTGAAGGACATCTCGATCGGCCTCACCCAGCAGAAGGCCTCGGCGGATCCGCGCTCGGAGTTCTTCTTCGCACCGGAGCAGCTGCGCAAGCGCACCACCGACTGGGGCCCTGACGGCTTCGCGCAGCGCTTCGGCACGGCGTGGCGCGCGTTCACCGCTCAGGCGGGCGACTGGGTCGGCATCGCACACCACAGCGGCCCTGACGAGCTCGTCGAGGTGTGGCAGGCCGTGCTGGCGGGCAAGGCCAACCCCAACACGGCCGACGTCATCACCTTCTGAACAAGTCCCCGCTCTTCACCTCAGCGAGGAACGCACCCCAGGCGGGCGCCGCGACAGTGGCGTCCGCCAGGCCCTTCGAGTCACGGATGCGAGCAGCGGAACCGTCCAGGGCGATCTCCACGCAGTCGCTGTTCTCTGCGCCGTTGCTGCGGCTGCTCTTGCGCCACACAGCAGACACGTCGATCCCTACCTCTCAGCAGCCAACCTCCCGATCCACTCGGCGGACTCGTCCGGCGTCAGCGCCAGCTTCGAGAGGTGCTTGAAGACAAGTTTACTGGCCTTCACCTGCTCAACGTCTTCGACGTGCGCGGCACCAGCAGGATGCTCGACGTACAGCACCGTCATGTCACCGGGGTAGGCGAAGTCCAGCAGGAGGAACGCGCCGTTGTGCCCGTCATTCAAGCCTGCGGTGTTCGGCAGGACCTGCACAGTCACGTTTGGGTGCATGCCCATTTCGTTGATGTGCAGCAACTGCTCGCGGTCCGCCTGCGGGAAGGCAGCCTCGGCGATGACCGCGTGGTACTCGAGCGCCTCATCGCCGACCAGCCGCTGCTTCCGCCGCACTCGAACAGCGACCTGATTTTCGATCCACTTCCGCGACCGCTGGACCTGCCACCCATGGAACACCGCACGCATGTAGCTCTCGGTCTGCAACAAACCAGGGATGTAGCCGAGGGAGAATGCACTCACCCTGATGGCGTCGTGTTCCAGGCTGATGTAGCCGTGATCTTCGAGGCCGTAGGGATGCCACCAGCCTTTCTCACTGGCACGCTCCCACATGTCTATGTACGGCGTCTCTTCCGCGACGACGACGCCGTAGAGGTCGAGCATTGCGCGCAGGCCGTGGTACTCCGGCAGCTGCCCGTTCTCGATGCGGCTGAGCTTCTGGTAGTTGTACCGGAGCCGGTAGGCGGCCTCCCGCTGACTCAGCCCGCTCCGTTCACGCAGCCTCTTGAGCGCCTCACCGAGGCGGACCTGCCGGAACGTGGGGTCGGACATAGCCCAAACGTTACGGATCAGATCTGACATTCGTGAATCACGCTGGCGAGGTCTGATGAGGACCGTCCAAGCCATGGAGTACGTCCACCGCATCCAGTACCACCGCCGCAGCCGGAACGGCCGGTTGACGCTCGCCTACGTCGAGAACGTGGAAGATCATGGTTGGTACATAAAGAAAGAAGCCGGCTGGAAGTCCCGCTACACGATCGCCTGCGCCACCGAATACCTGGCGCGGGTGTCGGCGGACGCGGGCACGTTCGCGATCACCGTGTGGAGGGACTCAACGCGAGTCTGCACGGTCGGCGTCGACTGGAATCCTTCGAACAGGTGAAATCAGCTCGGCCAGCAGACCTGCGATGTTGTAGGCGTCGTCGTGGCCCCGGTGGTGGGTGCCGTCGAGCTGGTGTCCGGCGATGCGCAGTGCCTCAGCCATTCCGACCTCTCGCGGCAGCGCATGCGACAGAGCGAAGAGCGTCTTGACGTTGACGTGCCTGGGCCCGAACGGGTACCCCACGCCGACCGCCGCACATTGCCGCTCGAACATCTTCCGGTCGTAGTCACCGTACGAAGCCCACACCCGGCGATCCGACCGGAACTCCTTGCGCAGCACCGCACACGACTCGGCGAACGAGACACCGCCATCGACGTCGGACTGCGTCAGCGTCGTCAGCCGCGTGCAGAAGGCACTCACGCTCGACCGCGCAGGCCGCACGAGCACACTGCGCCGCTCGCCCCGCACTCCGGAACCCACCTCCAACGGGCAGATCCCGATCTCGATGATCTCCGGGACCTGACCGGGCGGCGGAGATCCTTCCCAACACGTCGACTCCACGTCGACGACCAGCACCTGATCCAGTGACATCACGTGCTGATCGTCCCGGACGTGTCCACCGACTTACTTGGAGGGTTTCCAAGCGGTACCAATGGAGTCGTGCAGGAACAGCTCGTTCAGGCCGGCATCAGGTTCCGGCAGTGGATGCACGAGAACCTCGCCCACGCAGCCCGTCACTTCCGGCTCGCCGTCACCGGTCCGCCCAAGCTCGGCTGGATGGACCGGTCGATCGGTGCCCCCGTCGAAGGACCGCTCTGGCTCCGGGTCGTGTCCGAGGAAAGGCAGTGGGTCGGCGACACCCTGTGGACCGGCAACCTCGCCGCCAACGTGTTCGCCACGCTGCGAAAACCTCGCGTTCTCGACATCTACGAGTGGGAGGACTGGCGGCAGCAGCGAGCCGAGTTGATGACTCTGATGCCGGGTTCGCCCTGCTCCGTCACCGAAGCCTTACGCATGCCGGACGAGTGGTGGATCGACCTGCGCAGGACGACGGACGTCATCGCGGCGACGCCCACCGATCGCGTCAACACGGACCAGGGCGAGGTCAGCGGCCGGATCCAGCACCACTACGGGAACTCGGTGAACCCGACCGTGCACCAGTGGGAGACGGCGCACGGAAAGCTGCACTGGGCGAACCTGATGGCGCCGGACTTCGGGCTGCTCGACTGGCAGCAGTGGGGCCGCGCCCCCGCTGGGACGGACGCGGCCACCTTGCTTTGCGACAGTCTTGTGGTGCCAGAACTTGCTGAACGGGTGCGTGACGTCTTCGCCGACGTGCTCGACTCGGACGCCGGGCAGCTCGCCCAGCTCCACGTCGCGGCCCGTGCCAGACGATGACACCTTCTGACCGTCATCGCGCGTGTTTCTCGAAGAGCGCTTCGAAGGCGTCGAGCACGGCCGGGACGCTGAACTTCGCCGCGGCCGTGCCGTCGGAGACCGGCGGCTCGTCGCGCAACGACCGCAGCCCGGCGGTGATCGCGGCCGCGTCCCCGGGAGGAACGATGAGCCCGAAACCGGTTTCCCGCACCGGGATGCGCACGCCGGGCAGGTCGCTCGCCAGGACCGGCACCCCCGCCAGCATGGCGACGACCTGCACGATGCCGAACGCTTCGAAGGCGTTCACCGAGGGGAGCGCGAACACGTCCAGGGAGGCGTAGAAGTCGGCGAGGTCCTCGTCGGGCACGAACCCGAGGAGCTTGATCCGCGGGTCGCCGTCGATGTGCTCCCGCACGCGGGCGATGACACTGCCGCCCGCGACGTTGCCGAAGTCGCCACCGATCAGCAGCCGCGCGGACGGGTCGTTCAACGCGCGGAAACCGTCGACCAGGTGCTCGACGCCCTTCTCCTCCACGATCCGGCCGAGGAACCCGACGTGCAGGCCGTCGCCGTCGCGGAACCGCGGTGCGCCTTCCGGAACCGGGCGGCAGGGCGGTGGCACGGCGGCCATGTGCGGCTGGATCGACGGCCACAGCCTGCTCTCCCGCGCGTAGTCCTCGCTCGTCACCGCGACGGCCGCCGCACGGCGCATGGCCAGCCGGCTGGACGCGTCGATCACCTTGCCCTGCACCGAGTTCACCAGGCCAGGTGGGAGGCTGACGTCGCAGTGGTAGGTCACGACGACCGGGCACTCGGCGAGTGCCGCGACCGGACCGGCCTCCAGCATCGGCAGGTGGAGGTTGAGCACGCGGGAGTTCGCCGAGGCCTCACGCACCATCGTGGCGAACGCCGGGCTGATCACGCCTTTGCCGAACCGGGCGAGCACCGGTGCGCGGCTCACCCGCACACCGTTGATCGTTTCCTCGTGCGGCAGCATCGGGTCGTGCCGGGTGGTGACGACGCGGACGCGTTTTCCGCGTTCGGCGAGCCCCTCCGCGACGTCCCGCGCGAAGTTGGTCAGGCCCGACACGTACGGCGAGTAGTAGGTCAGGGCGATGACGAGGTCGTCGAGCACAGTTCGCTCTCCTGTCGTGAGGAAGTGAGCAGCCGGAGGCCGGTCAGCCAACCGGCGAGCGATCCGGCGAGGAACGCGATCTCCGCGCGGAGCAACAGGTCCGGGATGAGCGCGAACGTCACGGCCGCGACCAGAACACCCGCGAGCCAGCTCCACGCGACTCGGCTGTGCAACGCGCTCGCCACCAGCGCCTGGGTCGTGACGATCAACCCGAGGTGGGCGACGACACCGAGCGCGACCAGCGCCAGATCCACAGGGGACACGGCGTAGAGAGGTCCGAACACGAGTCGCACCAGCCACGGGCCGATCGTGAACGCCAGCGCGACGCCTGCGGCACCGATGAGCGCGAGCACGGCGGCCAGACGTGTTGCGACGGCGCGCGCCGGCTTGCCGGTGATCACCGGCAACAGCGCCGTCTGCAGCGGGACCGCGACGAACAGCGGAACCCTGGCGAGGAGGAAGGCGGCGAGGAACACGCCGGCCCTGGCACGTTCGCCCGGAGCGGCGACCGCGGTCACCAGCACCGGAATGCCGTTCAGCAGCAGCTGCGCACACACAGATCCGACGAGCAACGGTGCTACCGCGCGCGCGACGTCGCGCGCGGGCACCTCACTCTCTCCCTGCCACCAGAGGCCGGCCAGCACCGGCAGATGGGCGACCGCGACCGCTGCCACGAGCGTCCACTCGAACTGTGCGCTCGTGGTCGCTCCGAGCCATCCGGCGAGCAACGCGAACACCACGCGCAAGGCGGTGTCGACGACCAGCAGACCGCCGTGCCACGCCAGCCTCCCGCTGCCGATCAGCACACCCCGCACCAGGAACTGTGCCGCGGACAGGAAGCACAGCACCACGACGGCCGGGGACACGAACACCGCCAACGCGCACTCGACGACCGCCATGGCGAGCGCGACCACGGCGGCCGAACGCAGCGCGCGAGGACCGAGGCGCGCCAGTTCCTGTTCCACCGGAAGGAAAGCACCGAATCCGACGAGCAGCGCGATCGACCAGAAAGCGCCGAAGTCGCTGTACTCCGCGGGTGAGACGTTGCGTGCGACAACCGCGAGGTAGGTGTTGATCAGAAGCCCGGACAGGACGACGCACACCCCGACGAAGCTGAGCGCACGAACCATGGGCGGCACGATATCCGCCACGACTTGGCGATTTTCCCGTCCGAAACACAAATCCGGGGTATGGCAACGCGAACGTAGCAAAGCGGGGTGCGCTCGGGCTCGTCGTGTAACCGGCGGTGGCTAGCTTCTGACGCCTCACCTACCCGATCCCTAAGGCAACGGCGCGTGACGACACAAACGATTCCGCTCGCCCCCGAAGCGCCCGTCACGACCACCGGGCCTGTGCCGAAGAAGAGACGGCTGCTCGCCGTCGCTGTCGTGTCCGGCGCGCTCACCGTGCTGTTGTCGGCACTGATGCCGCTCGCGCCCGTGACGATCAACGATCCGACCGTCAACTGGCCGGCGGACGCGTCCGCGCCCCGGTCCTCGATGCTCGCCCTCAGCGCCTACCGTCCATTCGAGATGGACGTGAGTTTCGGCTGCGGAACGGTGCGTGCCGCTCAGGCCGGTGGTGGCGTGGTGTTCGCGACGGTCAACCCGGCGGACCCGGCACGCGGCCTCGTCGTGAAGGCGGAGAACGATCGTCTTCGGGTGAGCGGGGTTGCCGCGCTGGACGAGCCGGTGCCTCCTGGCGACTGCAGGTACCAGATCCGCGGTGACCGCGACGGGCTGAGCATCCTGCGCAACGGCACGGAGATCGGCCGGTCCGCGACCATGCCGGACGTGCACGTGCTGGCGACCTCGATCACCAGCCTGAGCGTTCCCGACCTGTACGCGCGCATCCGGGTGGACGACCAGTTCAGCACGAGTCCCGCACCACTCAAGATCGTGCTGATGGTGTTGCTCGCGCTGTCGGCGGCGACCGCCTTCGCCTGTCTCGTGCTGCTGGATCGTGGCGTGCACCGCGAGCCGGGCCGGTTCCGGTTGCGGCTGAGGCCGGTCGACCTCGTCGTGCCCGCCATCATGGTGCTCTGGGTGTTCCTGGCGCCGATGTCCGACGACGACGGCTACTACAGCGCGATGGCCAAGAACGTGCCGTTCGAGGGTTACGTCGGCAACTACTACCAGATCCTCAACCAGGGCTTCACACCGTTCTCCTGGTTCTACTACTTCCTGGCCAAGTGGCAGGTTTTCGGCTTCGCCCCGGTGGTGCTGCGCATCCCGGCACTGTTGTTCGGGCTCGTGACGTGGTTCGCCGCACGTCGTTACGTGTCGGGCAGGTTCAGCGGGGTCGTGCTGGGCGCGGCGTTCCTGGCGTGGTGGCTGCCGCTGGACATGGGTGTGCGGCCCGAGGGCGTCGTCACCACGTGCGGCATTCTCACGCTGCTGGCCGTGACGATCGCGGTCGAGCGGCAGCGGCTCGCGTTGCTCGGCGCGGCCGTGGGTATCGCAGGTGTCGGATTCTTCGCGCACCCCACCGGTTTCACGACGCTTGCGCCGCTGCTGGCGGGCCTGCCGTTCGCGTGGAAGATGCTGACGAAGGACGCAGGCTGGCGCACGATCGTCGCGCGAACGCTCGCGGTGCTCTCCCCCGGCGCGGTCGCGATGATCACGGCGTTCAGCGACGGCACCCTGCGCGACTTCCTGTACGCGCAGGAGATCTTCCGGAAGATGGCGGGTTCCGAGTCCTGGTACACCGAGTTCGCCCGCTGGATGTTCCTGCTGAACCAGGGCGACGCCATGGCGAACTACGCCAAGCGGGCGCCGGTGCTGGTCTGCGTCGTCGCGCTGGTCTGGTTCGTCGTGCTGGTCACCGCCGCACGGGCCCGCCGGATCGACGTGCCGCCGCGGCTCGCGCTGGCGGGCTGGTCGACGATGTTCGCGTTCTTCCTGCTGTGGTTCACACCCAGCAAGTGGACGCACCACTTCGGCAGTCTCGCCGGGATCGGCTCGGTGTTCCTCGCGTTGATGTTGCTCTCCGTGGTGCCGTTGATCCGTGAGCTGACCAGCGATCGCCGCGTGCCGGTACCGGTGCTGCTGGGCGGCGTCGTCAGCGTCGTCGCGATGCTCGGGCTGGCCGGGCACGGGGCCAACAAGTGGCCGTACTCGTGGCACCTCGGGCTGCCGTCCGCGGGCGTGCCACCACACCTGTCGGTGCTCAAGTTCGACAAGCCGTACTGGTGGCTCCTGTTGATCGCGATCGTGGCGTTCGTCCTGTACCGGCGGGGCAAGGGGTCCTACGCCACGGTCATCGCGATCCCTGTCGTGGTCGTGCTGTTCTTCGCGGCCAACATCACCTATCTGGTGGGAGGTTTCGCGGTCGCGACCGTGCGGACGCTGGACACCTGGTCGCCGTGGGCCGCGAGCGTCCAGGACCCGCTCGCGCGGCGCTGCGTCGCGGCGGACGCGATCGACGTGGCGACACCGCGGTCGCTGACCCCGTTGCGGGACAGGTGGTTCGCGATCCAGAACGATGAGATCGCGACCGTCGTCACCGGCAAGCCCACACCGGTCACCTACGAGTACGCGACGTCGAACGCGCAGGTGCTCAACACCGGCGTGCTCACCGACAACGTGGACAGCACGCTGCGCCGCACCCTCGTGCTGCCACCGGCACCGGCCGGCGCGACGCAGGTGCGGCTCACCGGCGAGGGCGAGTTCACCGCACCCGCCGCGCAGAAGTACGTGCCGTTGCGGGAGTTCCTGCCGCGCGAGGCCGCCGTCGGGGTGGCGTGGCAGATCGCGTTCCTGTTCCCCTGCCAGCGCCAGCCGCGCATCCAGGACGGCGTGATCGAGCCGATCACCTACGCCGTGCAGTGGGGTGACACGCAGGCGCTCGGCCTGAGCGACGCGACGTGGCAACCCGTGCGCGGTGCGCTGTTCGGCGACGTCCTCTCCTCGCAGGAGGTCACCGCGTTGCCGGCGCGGCTGCGGGACTTTCCCGGCGCGTATCCGATCCAGGTGTACCAGACCAAGCCGCGATACGAGGCCGGTCAGTACACCGTCACCCACGACAGGCAGACCCGCACGGGCTGGGAGGGCGTCCGATGAGCGATCGTGAAGCTGAAGTGCTGGTCGCTGTGCAGACGGCACTCGCGAAGCCACCGGCGGTGCGCGCGGCCCGGATGCTGTCGTTCTTCGGCGAGCACAGCGCGGGCTGGGTGGCGCTCGGCGTGGCGGGCTGGCTCGTCGACCGGCGACGCCGTCCGGAGTGGACGGTCGCGACCACGTCCGTGGTGGCCGCGCACGCCACCTCCATCGTGGTCAAGCGCCTGGTCCGACGCCGGCGTCCGCACCACGCGGGCGTCAAGGTGCTGGCGGGCACCCCGAGCAAGCTGAGCTTCCCGTCGTCACACGCGACATCCACCACGGCCGCCGCGATCGCCTACGGCGCGCTGACCAACCAGCCGCTGGCGCCGATTCTGGTGCCTCCCATGGCGATCAGCAGGCTGGTGCTGGGCGTGCACTACCCGACGGACGTGCTGGCCGGCGCCGTGCTGGGCGCGGTCGTGGCCCGCGGTGTGCAGCGCGCGGTGTGGGGGCGTCGATGACCGTGGCGACGGAAACCCGGCCGTCGGTGGTCCGCGGACTGGTCAGGGCCGCCCGGCCGCACCAGTGGACGAAGAACGTCCTCGTGCTGGCCACACCGTTCACGTCGAGCAGGATCACCGAAACCGTGGTGCTGCGCTCGGCCGCGCTGGCGTTCGTGGCGTTCTGCTGCGCGGCCTCGGCGGTGTACCTGATCAACGACGCGAAGGACGCGGAAGCCGACCGCGCCCACCCGAAGAAGCGCGACCGGCCGATCGCGGCCGGCATCGTGCCCGTGCCACTCGCCTTCGCCACGGCCGCAGTGCTGATGGCCGCATCGCTGGCGGTCGGCGCGGTGGCGGGCTGGAAGCTGCTCGTGCTCATGATCGTCTACCTGGCGGTGCAGCTGGGCTACTGCTTCGGCCTGAAGCACCAGCCCGTGCTCGAACTGTGCGTGGTCGCCTCGGGCTTCCTGCTGCGCAGCATCGCGGGCGGTCTGGGCGCCGGCATCGCGCCCAGCCAGTGGTTCCTGCTCGTGACGGCGTTCGGGTCGCTGTTCATCGTGGCGGGCAAGCGCTACGCGGAGATCAAGCTCTTCCACGACACCGGCGCCGCGATCCGCCACTCGCTGACCAAGTACTCGGCGACCTATCTGCGGTTCGTGTGGGCCACCTCGGCCGCGGTCATGAACATGACCTACGGCCTGTGGGCGTTCGAGCTGGGCCAGCGCACCGGCGGTTCGTGGGCCGCCCTCTCCATGATCCCGTTCGTGATCGCCGTCCTCCGCTACGCCGTCGACGTCGACAGCGGCAGAGCAGGCGCTCCGGACGACCTGGCCCGCTCCGACCGCGTGCTGCAGTCCCTGGGCATCGCCTGGGTGGTCACCGTCGCCCTGGCCATCTACCTGTGACCACCCGGTCCAACGATCAGACGATGACAGCGCCACCGTCGACGACGAGCGTCTCGCCCGTCACGTAACCACCGGCCGGCGACGCCAGGAAGACGACCGCGGCCGCCAACTCCTCCGGGTCACCGATGCGGCCCGCGGGGAGCACCGACTGCATCTTCTCCAGGTAGCCGGGCGGGTACTGGTCGGTCATCTCCGACGAGAAGAAGCCCGGGCAGATCGCGTTGACGCGGATGCCCTTGCGGCCGGTCCACTGCTGCGCCAGGTCGCGCGTCAGACCCAGCAGGCCCGCCTTGGACGCCGAGTACGCGGCCTGCGGGATGCCACCGGTCACCAGGCCCAGCACACTGGAGATGTTGATGATCGAGCCACCGGACTTCATGACCGAAGCCGCAGCCTGAGCCATCCAGTACGCGCCGTTGAGGTTCACGTCCATGACGCCGAGGAACTCCTCGGGCGTCTCCCGCGACGCCGGCACAGCCGACGCCACACCGGCGTTGTTGACCAGCACCGCGACCGTGCCGAACTCAGCGGCCGCACGGGCCACCTCACGACAGTCGTCAGGCTGCGAAACGTCCGCCTGCACGACGAGAGCACGACGACCGACCGACTCGACCAGCGAGGCCGTGTCCTTCAGCTTGTCCGCGCGACGAGCCGCGAGCACGACGTCCGCGCCCGCCTCGGCCAGGCCCTTGGCGAACGCCACGCCGAGGCCCGAGGACGCGCCGGTGACGATCGCGACCTTTCCGTCGAGCCTGAACTTGTCCAGGATTCCCACTACGAAAGCCTTTCCAGGATGATCGCCATGCCCTGACCGCCGCCGACGCACATCGTCTCGAGCCCGAACTGGGCGTCGCGGGCCTGCATGCCGTTGATCAGCGTCGTCATGATCCGCGCGCCGGTCGAGCCGAACGGGTGACCCAGCGCGATCGCGCCGCCGTGCACGTTCAACCGATCGATGTCGATGCCCAACGCGCGCTGCGATCCGAGCACCTGCACCGCGAACGCCTCGTTGATCTCCACCAGGTCGATGTCCGAAATGGACAGACCAGCGTGAGCCAACGCCTGCTTGGTGGCGTCGACCGGGCCGAGGCCCATGATCTCCGGCGAGAGTCCGGAGACACCGGTGGACACGATGCGCGCCAACGGGGTCAGCCCCAGCTCCTTAGCACGCGTCGAGCTCATGATCACGACAGCCGCGGCACCGTCGTTCAACGGGCAGCAGTTGCCGGCCGTCACCGTGCCGTCGGGGCGGAAGGACGGCTTCAGCGACGAAACAGCCTCAAGGGTGACGCCGGCACGCGGTCCGTCGTCGGCAGAGACCACAGTGCCGTCCGGCAGCACGACCGGCGTGATCTCGCGGGCGAAGAAGCCGTCCGCGATCGCCTTCTCCGCGAGGTTCTGCGACCGCACGGCGAACTCGTCCTGGTCGTGCCGCGAGATGCCCATCTGCGTCGCGACGTTCTCGGCGGTCTGCCCCATCGCGATGTAGTAGTCGGGCAGCTTGCCGTCCAGCCGCGGGTCGGTCCACGGCGCGTTGGACGCGGCCGTGTCCAGCGTCCGCTGCTGCGCCTCGTCGAAGAGAGGGTTGAACGAGGGCGCACCTGAGTGCATGTAACGGGAAACGCACTCCACGCCGGCCGAGATGAACCCGTGCCCCTCCCCCGCCTTGATCGCGTGGAAGGCCATGCGCGCGGTCTGCACCGAAGAGGCGCAGAACCGGTTCACGGTCGTACCCGGCAGGTTGTCGTGCCCGAGCTGCACGGCGACGCGGCGCGCGACGTTCTGGCCGTGCTCGTCCTGCGGTTCGGCACACCCGAGGTGCAGGTCGGTGATCTCCGAGGCGGGAATGTCGCCCAGCGCCGCCGAGATCACCTGCGCGGCCAGGTCGTCCGGCCGCAGCGACACCAGGGAACCCTTGCGGGCACGGCCGATCGGCGACCTGGCGGTGGAGACGATGACTGCTTCAGCCACAAAACACCCCTTACAGGCCGAGGTCGCGGCCGATGAGTTCCTTCATGATCTCGTTGGAGCCCGCCCAGATCTTCGTGACGCGGGCGTCCATCCACGCGCGGGCGACGCGGTACTCGGTCATGTAGCCGTAGCCGCCGTGCAGCTGCACGCAGGCGTCGATGACCTCGTTCTCGACGTCGGCGCTCCAGTACTTCGCCTGCGCCGCCTCGACCGAGCTCAGTTCGCCGCGAACGTGCTGCATGGTCAGCGTGTCGATGAACGCCTGCGAGACGTCCAGCTTGGTGCGCAGCTCGGCGAGCTGGAACTTGTTGTGCTGGAACTTGCCGATCGCCTGACCGAACGCCTTGCGCTCCTTGACGTACTCCAGCGTCTCGTCGAAAACGCCCTGCGCGTGCGCCAGGTTGGAGATCGCGCCGCCGATCCGTTCCTGCGGCAGGCGTTCCATCATGTAGATGAAGCCCTGGCCCTCCTCACCGATCACGTGGTCGGCGGAGAGGCGCACGTCGGAGAAGAACAGCTCCGCGGTGTCGGACGGGTGCTGGCCGACCTTGTCGAGCTTGCGGCCGCGCTCGAAGCCGGGCATGCCGGTCTCGACCGCGAACAGCGTGATGCCGCGCGCGCCCTTCGACGGGTCGGTGCGGGCCGCGACGACGATCATGTCGGCGGTGTAGCCGTTGGTGATGAACGTCTTGGAACCGTTGAGGATCCAGTCCGAACCGTCACGAACGGCGTTGGTCTTCAGCGCGGCGAGATCGGAGCCGCCGGACGGCTCGGTCATCGCGATACCGGTCTTGATCTCACCGGTGCACATGCCGGGCAGCCAGCGCTGCTTCTGCTCCTCGGTGCACAGGTCGACGAGGTACGGCGCCACGACGTCGCCGTGGATGCCCAACGACGACGCGACGGCGGCGTTGACCCGGCACAGCTCCTCGGCGAACACCGTGTTGAACCGGTAGTCGTTCGCGCCGCTGCCGCCGTACTCCTCGGGGATCTCCAGGCCCAGCAGGCCCTGGCGACCGGCCTCCAGCCACACGTCGCGGTCGATCACGCGCTGCTCGATGAACTTCTCGACGTTCGGCGTGATGGTGCGCTCGACGAAAGCCTTCGCCGACTCCCGGAACGCGGCGTGATCCTCGTTGAACAGCGTCCGCTGCACGACTACCTCCATACTAAGCGGTTGCTTAGCGCTAAGCGCCCGCTTAGCGTGCAGTACGATCCACCACGTGTCAACACGCGAGGAGCGGCCCCGATGACCACGACCGGCCTGGACGAGTTCGCGCTGCTCGACGAGACCTGGCGCTCGGTCACCCCGGACGCCGCCCGGCGCATGCTCATCGCGGCCGCCCACGCGTTCGCGGGCAAGGGATACCACGCCACGACGACCCGTGACATCGCTTCACTCGCGGGAATGTCGCCGGCGGCGGTCTACATCCACTACCGGTCCAAAGAGGAACTGCTCTTCAACATCTCGCTCGTCGGCCACGAGACGTCGCTCGCCCTGCTGTCGCGCATCGAGGGCCGTGACGCGGTGGAGCGCCTCAGGAACGCGGTGTCGTCGTTCGCGGGCTGGCACGCGGAGTTCCACACGACGGCGCGGGTGGTGCAGTACGAGCTGGGTGCGCTCACTCCCGAACACCACGCCGAAGTGGCGGAGCTGCGCCGGGGCATCGAGCAGCAGATGCGCTCCTACATCGCGGACGGCGTCGCGGAGGGCGTGTTCGACGTGCCGGACCTCAAGGGCGCGACCCTCGCCGTGCTGTCGCTGTGCATCGACGTCGCGCGCTGGTACCAGCCGAGCGGGAAACGGACGCCGGACGAGATCGGCGCGTTGTACGCCGACCTCGTCCTCCGCATGGTCCGACCCGCTACCTGACGGCCTTGCGGCCGTACATCCCGGCCACGACCGAGACGCCGATCGCGGCGACGACGATCTGGACGATCACCTCGATCCAGTCGATGCCCGGCGTGTCCTGCACGCCGAGCAGCCGCGCGATCCACGAGCCGATGAACGCCGCCGCGATGCCGACCAGCAGCGTCAGCCAGATCGGGATGGCCTGCTTGCCCGGCGCGAACAGCTTGCCGAGCAAGCCCAGAACCAGGCCGATGATGAGTGCGCCGAGAATGCTCTCGATGGTCACGGACGCCTCCTCCGCTACTCCCCGTTGGGTTGGGGGATCTCGAAGAAAATCATCCCGTCACTCGGCATGATCCGCAGCTCGAGCGGCTACCAGCGGCTGCCGGAGACCTGCGCCATCCACTGGTTGATGGTCGCGGTCCAGTCCGTTCCGACCGCCTGCTGGTGCGACACCGCGAAACGGCCGTAGGCGTCACCGCCCGCACGGAGCAGTCCGGCGCGCTTGTCGGCCTCCAGGACCACGTGCAGCTCGGCGGGCGTCGTGACGAACGTCAGCTCGACCTGCTTGAGGCGGCCGGAGAACTGCGGCGGCGGGTAGAACTCGATCTCCTGGTAGAACGGCAGCTGCTGCGGCACCCCGTAGATGCGGCCGCGCTCGTTGTCCGCCTTGGTGAAGCGGAAGCCCATCTGCCCGAACGCCTGGAGCACGGCGTCCTGCGACGGCAGCGGGTGCACCCAGATCGGGTCGAGGTCACCGGGGTCGACGGCGCCGCGGACCTCGAGCTCGGTGCGCAGGCCCAGCTGCATGCCGTGCAGCTGCATGCCGCCCACGACGTTGAGCGGGCACTCGAACGGCACCGGGATCTGGAACGGCAGCGAGAGGTTCTGGTGCGGCTGGGCGATGATCCGCTGTCCCACGGAGAACTTGTGGAACTCCATGTTGGTGTTGTACTCGTTGTCGCCGCTCTCGACCTCGACGCGGGTGAGCAGCGCGAGCGTGACGTGGTCGATCTCGGCGGGGTGGTCGCCGCCGGCGATCCGCACCTCTCCGGAGAGCACCTCACCGGGACGCACGTTCGGGTTGGTCAGCACCGTGTCGACAGTCGGCCCGCCCACGCCGAACGCGCGCATCATCCTCTTGAACACCACTGCGGCCTCCTGAAGCCACTCGCAACTTTGCGGGGAAGTCTGCCTGCTGAATCGCCCGAATGCGGCGAAGCGTTCCGTTGACGCCTCAACACCCCGATCGGTTCCGTATGGACTTCCGTTGACTTCAGATGGCAACATGCGACCGCCGTCACATACTAAGCGGTCGCTCAGGAGGATTGCCGTGCTGCTCGTCGCCAACCGGGGTGAGGTCGCCGTCCGCGTGCTGCGCGCGGCCGCTGACCTGGGAATTCGCACCGTGGCGGTGTACGCGGAGGACGACGCCTCCTCGCTTCACGTGACGCTCGCGGACCGCGCCGTCGCCCTGCGTGGGGATTCCCCGTACCTCGATGTCGATCAGCTCCTGGACGCCGCCGAAGGGTGCGTGGCGGTGCATCCGGGGTGGGGCTTCCTGTCCGAGAACGCCGGTTTCGCACGGGCGTGCGCCGAACGCGGGCTGGCGTTCGTCGGGCCGTCGCCCGAGGTGCTGGAGCTGCTGGGCGACAAGGTGCGAGCGCGCGAGTTGGCCTCTTCGCTCGGAATCCCGGTGCTGGACGCCGTACCCGGCGAGTTCCCGGTGATGGTCAAGGCGGTCGTCGGTGGTGGCGGCAAGGGCATGCGGGCGGTGTACGCGCCCGAGGACCTCGACAGCGCCGTCGAGGCGTGCAGGGCGGAGGCGCTGGCGGCGTTCGGGGTGGGAGACGTCTACCTCGAACGGCTGCTGCCCTCCGCCCGGCACGTCGAGGTGCAGCTGGTCGGGACGTCGGTGATCGGCGACCGCGACTGCTCGTTGCAGCTGCGGCACCAGAAGGTCGTGGAGATCGCGCCCGCTCCCCTGCTGGACCCGTTGCTGCGCAAGGCACTGCACGAGGCCGCCGTGGCGATCGCGACCGCGGCCGGGTACACGGGCGTCGGCACGGTGGAGTTCCTGGTGTCCGGGGACTCGTTCGCGTTCCTGGAGGTCAATCCACGACTGCAGGTCGAGCACACGGTGACCGAGATGGTGTCCGGTGTGGACCTCGTGCGCACTCAGTTGTTGCTGGCCTGGGGCGGTGACGTGGACTTCACGCCCGTGGACCGCGGTTCGGCGGTGCAGGTGCGCGTGAACCAGACCTCCGGTGGTGTGCTGTCGGCGTTCGGGCTTCCTGCCGGGCCCGGTGTCCGCGTCGACACGCACGGGTACGTCGGGTACCGGGTCGGCACGCGGTACGACGGGTTGCTGGCGAAGCTCGTGGTGCACGGCGAGGACCTCGACGTCGCCCTGAACCGGGCGCGGCGGGCGTTGCGCGAGTTCCGGATCGAGGGCGTCTCGACGAACCTCGAGTTCCTGAAGTCGTTGCTGGACCGCGACATCGTCGGCGCTACGACCGATTTCGTCGTCGAGGAGCCTGTTGACGGCATGCGAGCGCCGCTGGCGGGCACGGTGGTGGCCGTGTCGGCTGACTCCGTGGTGCTGGAAGCGATGAAGATGCAGCACGTCGTGCGGGTGTCCGGTGACGTGCTGGTGTCGGTGGGCGACACGGTTGCTCTGGGGCAGCTGCTGGCTTCCGGCTCGGGTGAGTCCACTGAGGACATCGTCGAGGTGGATCTGGAAGAGGTACGCCCGGATCTGGCCGAAGTGCTGGCACGGCACGACTTCTCCCGGCCCGAGGCTGCCGCGCGACGGCACGCGGCCGGAGGTCGGACCGCGCGGGAGAACATCGCGGACCTCTGCGACGACTTCGTCGAGTACGGCGGCCTCGCGATCGCCGCTCAACGCCAGCGCCGCTCGTTGGAGGAGTTGATCGAACGCACTCCCGCCGACGGCATGGTGGCGGGCATCGGTGTCGTGAACGGCCAACGGATCGTTGCGATGTCCTACGACTACGCGGTGCTCGCCGGCACACAGGGCATGCGCAACCATCAAAAGAAGGACAGGTTGTTCGCGCTGGCCCAGCAGGAGAACCTGCCGGTGGTGTTGTTCACGGAGGGCGGCGGCGGACGGCCGAGCGACACCGACCACAGCATGGTCAGCGGCCTGGACTGCGGCTCGTTCCACGCGTTCGCCTCGTTGAGCGGCCAGGTGCCGCTGGTCGGCGTCGTGGCAGGCCGGTGCTTCGCGGGCAACGCGGTATTGCTCGGCACGTGTGACGTGATCATCGCGGTCGAGGGCGCGAACATCGGCATGGGCGGCCCGGCGATGATCGAGGGCGGCGGGCTCGGCGTGTTCCGGCCCGAGGACATCGGGCCGTTGGACGTGCAGGTGCCCAACGGCGTGGTGGACATCGCGGTGGCGTCGGAGGAGGAGGCTGTCGCGGTCGCGAAGAAGTACCTGTCGTACTTCCAACGCACCGCCCACGCTCCCGCAGGCGTCCCCCGCGCGAGCGCGCAGCCTTCGTCCGCGCCCTCGGGGGAACCCCTGAGTTCAATTATCCCAGACGGCACCGACAATTCCGGCCGGTCGAGCTCCGGCCAGACCTGGAGCTGCGCCGACCAGCGCCTCCTCCGCCACGCCATCCCGGAGAACCGCCTCCGCGCCTACGACATCCGCACCCTCATCACCACCCTCGCCGACACCAACAGCGTCCTCGAACTCCGCCAGAACTTCGGCAAAGCGATCGTCACCGCCCTGATCCGCGTCGAAGGCCGCCCCATCGCCCTCATCGCCAACGACCCCCACGTCCTCGGCGGCGCGATCGACGCCGACGCCGCCGACAAGTGCGCCCGCTTCCTCCAGCTCGCGGACGCGTTCGACATCCCGGTCGTCTCCCTCACCGACACCCCCGGCTTCATGGTCGGCCCCGACGCCGAACGCACCGCCACCGTCCGCCACCTCACCCGCATGGTCGTGACGGGCGCCAACATCACCGTCCCCTTCGGACTCGTCGTGCTGCGCAAGGCTTACGGCCTCGGCGCCCAGGCCATGGCGGGCGGATCGCTGAAAGTCCCCCAGTTCGCCGTCTCCTGGCCCACCGGGGAGTTCGGTCCGATGGGTCTCGAAGGCGCCGTCAAGCTCGGGTTCAAACGCGAGCTCGACGCCATCGAGGACCCGCATGAACGCAAGCAACGCTACGACCAGATGGTCGAAGCCGCTTACGAACACGGCAAAGCGCTGAACGTCGCCAGTGTCTTCGAGATCGACGACGTCATCGACCCGGCAGACACCCGTCGCTGGATCGCCACCGCGCTCGCCCCTGCAACTTCCCGCCCCCAAGGGAAGAAACGCCCGTTCATCGACACCTGGTGAAGGAGAAGCCGTGGTCAGTGTCGCCCCGACTGAACCGAAGACCTTGCGCAGGCTGATGGCAGCCGGACTCGTTGGCAGCTCTCTCGAGTGGTACGACTTCTTCATCTACGCAACCGCTGCGGCACTCGTCTTTCCCAAGCTCTTCTTCCCCGAAGCGACGCCGATCGTGGCGCTGCTGCTGTCGTTCAGCACGTTCTGGGCGGGCTTCATCGCGCGCCCGATCGGCGGGCTCGTCTTCGGGCACGTCGGTGACAAGGTCGGCCGCAAGCCCGCCCTCGTCATCTGCCTCGCGCTGATGGCGGCCGCCACGTTCCTCATCGGCCTGCTCCCCACGTCGGCGACCCTCGGCGTCGGCGCGCCGCTGCTGCTGGTCCTGCTGCGCTTCCTGCAGGGCATCGCGGTCGGCGGCCAGTGGGGCGGCGTCGTCCTGCTGCTCACCGAGACCTCGGGCCCGCAGAAGCGCGGTTTCGCGGGCACGTTCGGCCAGGCCGGCGTCCCGATCGGTGTGCTGCTGGGCAACATCGCGTTCATCGCGGCCAGCACCACCATGCCCGCGGCGACCTTCGCGTCGTGGGGCTGGCGCATCCCGTTCCTGGCGTCGGCGCTGCTGTTCCCGGTCGTGCTGTTCATCCAGCTGAAGGTCGAGGACAGCCCGGTGTTCCGCGAGCTCGCGGCCAAGCGCTCGGACGCACCTGCGCCCGCACCGCTCGCGGAGGCGCTGAGGACGCACCGCAAGCAGATCATCTACGGCGCGGGCCTGATGTTCGCCTCGAACGCCATCTTCTACGTGTCGATCGCGGGCGTGCTCTCCTACGCGACGGCCACGCTCGGTCTGGCCCGCGAGTCCGTGCTGGTCGTCAGCCTGCTGTCGTCGCTGGTCAGCATCCCCGTCATCCTGTGGTCGGGGCACGCGTCGGACCGGCTCGGGCGCCGTCCGCTGATCATCGCGGGCGCCGTCGGCCTGATCGTGTGGGCGTTCCCGTACTTCCTGCTGGTCGACACGGGCTCGCTGCTGTGGCTGTTCGTGGCCACCGCGGTGGGCGGCGTGGCGTCGTCGCTCGTCTACGGGCCGATCGCGGCCTACCTGGGTGAGCTGTTCGCGCCGCACGTCCGCTACTCGGGTGCCTCGCTCGCCTACCAGCTGGCGTCGATCCTGGTCAGCGGTGGCACGCCGTTCATCATGACGGCGCTGCTGGGCGCGACCGGGACGTCGATGTCCGTGTCGGCGTTCCTGCTGCTCATGAGCGTCGTGACGCTGGTGTCGGTGCTGCGTCTGCCGGAGACCCACCAGCCGGAACAGGTCTAGGTCCAAGCCCGGTTGGTGCTGTTCCGGCAGCGCCGACCGGGCTTCTTCGCGGTACCGGCCACATGTTCGGAGTCCTCGGGGCGCCGACCTGACCTCCGCAACGGAAGCCGGACTGCTGACCTGCGATTTTCACGAACCAGCCACCAGTGAACCAGACATTTCCGGCTTCACAGTCAAGACCTCTGCGGAACCTGGCGCCGATGCCGTACGTTGCTGCGTCGTGACCACTCTCATGGCGCGCTTCAAGCAGCGGATGCGCCGGTTCGCGCAGAAACCGGCGTCGGTTGACCTCGCCCCGTTCCAGGCACTGCTCAAGGACGTGGAGAAACACGCTGACACGTTCAAAGCGTTCAGCGACGAGGAGCTGACGGCGCACGCCGCGAAGCTGCGCGACGAGAGCACGGACACCGAGCTCGTGGCGCTGACCCGTGAGGCCGCCGAGCGCGCCATCGGGCAGCGGCCGTTCGACGTGCAGGTGCTGGGTGCGCTGGGCATGCTCGGCGGGCTCGTCGTCGAGATGGCGACCGGTGAGGGCAAGACGCTCGCCGGTGCCATGGCCGCGGCCGGGTTCGCGATCAAGGGCAAGCGCGTCCACGTGGTCAGCGTCAACGACTACCTCGCCCAGCGCGACGCCGAGTGGATGGGGCCGCTGTACCGGCTGCTCGGGGTCAGCGTCGGGTGGATCAACGGCAGCTCGAAGGCCGAGGAGCGCCGCGAGGCCTACCAGTGCGAGGTCACGTACGCACCGGTCAGCGAGATCGGGTTCGACATCCTGCGCGACCGGATCGTCACCCGCGAGGAAGACCTCATCGTGCCCGAGCAGGAGGTGGCGCTGATCGACGAGGCCGACTCGGTGCTCGTCGACGAGGCCCGCGTGCCGCTCGTGCTCGCCGGCTCGACCAGCGCGGAGGCCGCCGACCCCGTCATCGCGGACCTCGTGAAGCGCCTGCGGCAGAACCTGCACTACGAGGTCGACGACGAGGAGCGCAACGTCTTCCTCACCGGTGCGGGCTCCGAGGCCGTCGAGCGCGCGCTCGGCGAGATCGACCTCTACTCGCAGGAGCACGTCACCTCCACGCTGTCGAAGGTGAACGTCGCCCTGCACGCTCAGGTGCTGCTGCACCGCGACGTCGACTACATCGTGCGCGACGGCAAGGTGCACCTGATCAACGACACCCGCGGCCGCGTCGCGAAGCTGCAGCGGTGGCCGGACGGTCTGCAGGCCGCGGTCGAGGCCAAGGAGAACGTCCAGACGACCGAGTCGGGCGAGATCCTCGACTCGATGACGGTGCAGGCGCTGCTGGGCCGCTACCCGACGCGCTGCGGCATGACCGGTACCGCCGTCGCCGTCGCCGAGACGCTGCGGGAGTTCTACGAGCTCGAGGTGCTCGTGATCCCGCCGAACAAGGAGAACATCCGCGAGGACGAGCACTTCCGCCTCTACGCGACGCTGGAGCAGAAGGAAGACGCGATCGTCGAGGAGATCAAGACCGTCCACGAGACCGGGCGCCCGATCCTCGTCGGCACGCTCGACGTCGCGGAGTCCGAGCGGATCTCCTCCAAGCTGCGCGACGCCGGGCTCGAGTGCGTGGTCCTGAACGCGAAGAACGACGCCGAGGAAGCGGCGATCATCGCCGACGCCGGTTCGCACAACCGCATCACCGTCTCCACCCAGATGGCCGGTCGCGGTACCGACATCCGCCTGGGCGGCCACGAGGGCGAGGACCACGACCGCATCGCCGAGCTCGGCGGTCTGTACGTGATCGGTACCGGCCGCCACTCGTCCTCACGCCTGGACGACCAGCTGCGCGGCCGTGCCGGACGTCAGGGCGACCCCGGTGGCTCGGTGTTCTTCTCCTCGATGCAGGACGAGCTCATCACCCAGTACGCGCCCGACGCCGAAGAGCCGTCCGAAGTGGACGAAGACGGCCGGGTGCGCGACAAGGGCCTGCTGCACACCTTCGAACACGCGCAGCGCGTCGCGGAGGGCGTGAACCTGGAGATCCACCGCAACACGTGGCGCTACAACAAGCTGATCGAGCACCAGCGCAACCTGCTGCTCAAGCACCGCGACGTGGTGCTGCGCACGGACGCGGCGTACGAGAAGCTCGGCGAGAAGGAAGGCGCGTCCGCCGAGGTGGCCTCCGAGGCCGCCCGCAAGATCACGCTGTTCTTCCTCGACGACCTGTGGACGCACCACCTGACGTTCCTGTCGGACCTGCGTGAGGGCATCCACCTGCGCGCGCTGGCACGGCAGAACCCGTTGGACGAGTTCCACCGCGAGGCCATCCCGGCGTTCAACAAGATCGTGCCGGAGTCGTGGGAGCTGGCCAAGGAGAAGTACGAGGCGGCCAAGATCACCGACGACGGCTACGACCTCGCCGACGCCGGGGTGAAGCGCCCGAGCTCGACGTGGACGTACCTCGTGCACGACAACCCGTTCGGCTCCGGGCTGGAAGAGACGATGAAGGGTCTGGTCAAGATGGTGCGCGGCCAGCGCCGCTGACACTCATCTCTTGTTCGGGACCAATTCATCCGCAGGTCTGGCGGGCCGGGGCAGCACCTCGGCCCGTTCGCCTGTTCTGGACGTCGTCATCTCCTCGGAGAGCATCCTGATCTCCGCGAGGATGTCCAGGTGTTCTTGCGACGGCGGCGGGCCAACGAAGTTGGACCGGTTGTGCGCCGTCCGTTCCGCGCGCTCGGCCAGCTGCCGGATGCGGCGGAGGAGATCGTGCTCCCCTTCCGGGGGCAGGAAGTCCGTCTGCTCCATCACCCGTGCAAGCTTTCGCGTGCACGGGTGACGCGTCGATCCCCTAGTCGGCTGATTCCAGTTTCCGGACCAGCCACTCGTGGAAACCGCCGATGTGGTGCTCCGAGGGCACCAGCACCCCGCCATGCGCGTAGGCACGCGAGGACATGGCGGGCTGGCATCGCTCGCAGGCTTCGAAGTCCTGCTCGTTCACCCGGTGGAACAGCTCGACCGAGCGAGACACGTCACGGCCGGTGTCGACCACTTCCTTGGCGTAGAGCCAATCGCACTCCACGATCGTCCTGTCGGCCGCCATCGGGTACATGCGGTGCAGGATCACGTGGTCCGGCACGAGGTTGATGAAGACCTGCGGCTTGACGGTGATGGCGTAGTACTTCCTGTCGCGTTCTTCTTCCAGCGCCGCGAGTTTTTCGAAGCCCTCGCTGCCGTCGACGGTGAAGCCCTTGATCTCGTCACCGAACTCCGCACCGTGCCCGACGTAGTACTGGGCCGCGTAGCCGTCGGCGAACTCGGGCAGCACCTCGGTGAGCTCGGGGTGGATCGTCGCGCAGTGGTAGCACTCCATGAAGTTCTCGATGATCAGTTTCCAGTTGGCCTTGACGTCGTAGACGATTCGTTTGCCCACAGACAACTCGTCGATCTCGTAGCCGTCGATGGCCGCCAGCGAACCGAGGCGTTCCGTCACGGCGTGCAGGACGTCGTCCTCGAAACTCGGCGGTTCGTCCGCGAGGCAGACCCAGGCGTAGCCGAGCCATTCGCGCAGGTGCACTTTCGTCAGGCCGTATTCCACGCGGTCGACGTCCGGCATCGAGGTGAGGTTCGGCGCGGCGATCAGCTTGCCGTCCAACGCGTAGGTCCACGCGTGGTACGGGCACTGGAACGCCCGCTTGACGCTGCCCGCCTCGTCGACGCAGATGCGCGCGCCGCGGTGCCGGCAGACGTTGAGGAACGCGTTGAGGGCGCCGTGGCGGTCACGTGCGATGAGCACGCTCTCGTTGCCGACCTGCACGGTGCGGAAGTCGCCGGGACTGGCGAGGTCGTCCGAGCGGACCGCGCAGAACCACATCTTCTCGAAGATGTTCGCCTGCTCCTGCGCGAAGATCGCAGGGTCGGTGTAGTAGCGGCCCTCAAGGGTGGAGATCAGGCTGCCGGTCATCGTGGGCTTCTTTCGTGGTTACCCCGGTCTTCAGGCCGGGGAGGAAACGAACCTGCTGCGGAGCAGGGCGGGGTGCGGCGATCAGCCGTCCAGGCTGATTCGTCGTGCTCGTGTGACATCCCGGCCGCGGGTTCGTGATCCGGGTCGATAGGGTGTGACGCGTGTCGTCGGAACCTGTGAAGCGGGCGTTCCGGTACAGCTTCTATCCGACGCAGGCGCAGGCGGCCGCGTTGTCGCGCACGTTCGGGTGTGTCCGCAAGGTCTACAACCTGGCGTTGCAGGCCCGCAGCGAAGCAGGGACCCAGCGCGGGGAGCGGGTCGGCGACGAGGCCACCTCGGCGTTGCTGACCGCGTGGAAACGCACCGAGGAACTCGCGTTCCTGGCCGAGGTGTCGGCGGCGGTGCCGTTGCAGCAGGCGTTGCGGCATCTGCAGACTGCGTTCGGCAATTTCTGGGCGAAGCGTGCCCGATTTCCGCGGTTCAAGTCGCGGAAGAAGTCGCGCGCGTCGGCGGAGTACACGCGGTCGGCGTTCCGATGGCGCGACGGGGCGTTGACGCTGGCGAAGATGGCCGAGCCGCTGGACATCCGCTGGTCCCGGCCCCTGCCCGAAGGAGCGGTGCCCTCGACGGTGACGGTGTCGCAGGACGCGGCGGGGCGCCGGTTCGTGGCCCTGCTGTGCGAGGACCCCGGGGTGACACCGCTGCCCGCGGTGGACGCGGTGGTGGGGATCGATGTGGGTCTCGATCACCTGCTGGTGCTGTCGAGCGGGGAGAAGATCGGTAATCCCCGGCACGAGCGCCGCGACCGGACGGCACTGGCGAAGGCGCAGCGGGCGTTGTGCCGCAAGCAGAAGGGCAGCAGCAACCGGGCCAAGGCCCGCGTCAGGGTCGCCCGCATCCACGCCCGGATCACCGACCGGCGTACCGACTTCCTGCACAAGGTCACCACTCGGCTCGTGCGTGAAACCCAAACGCTCGTGATCGAGGACCTGGCCGTGTCGAACATGGTCGGCAACCACCGCCTCGCCCGCGCCATCAACGACGCGGGCTGGCGGCAGTTCCGGCAACAGCTGGAGTACAAGGCGAGCTGGCACGGGCGGGACGTGATCGTGATCGATCGCTGGTTCCCCTCGTCGAAGCTGTGCTCGGCGTGCGGCGCGCTCGCGGCTGAGATGCCGTTGCACGTGCGTACGTGGACGTGCGGTTGTGGCACGACCCATGATCGGGACGTGAACGCGGCACGCAACATTCTGGCCGCCGGGCTGGCGGTGACAGTCTGTGGAGCCGGGGTAAGACCTCAACGGAACCCTCCGGGCGGGCAGTCGGCGACGAAGCAGAAAACCCCGCGGCGCGAGCCGTAGGAATCCCCCTCATTCACGAGGGGGAGGAAGTCAAGTCCCGCCTCTCAAGCGAGCAGGGTCGAAAAGGGCGATCGGGTGCCGCGTGGACCCGTCGATCGTGAGGTCGGCGAGGATCTCGCCGACGACCGGCACGAACTTGAAGCCGTGCCCGGAGAAGCCGCACGCCACGGTGACGTTGTCGTGGGCGGGATGGCGTGCGATGACGAAGTGCTCGTCCGCGGTGTTGGTGTACATGCAGGTGGCGGCGCGCTGGAACGTGCCGGCGAGGCCGGGCATCGGCGACCGGGTGGCCTGTGCCATGACCTCGACCTCGTGGGCGTGCACCGTGCGGTCGATGGTGTCGGGCGTGCACCTCTTGCCGCCGTGGTGGAACGCGACCTTCACGGCGCCGTCGAGCTCGGGGAAGCCGTAGAAGTTCGTGCCGTCCGCGCGGTCCCAGATGTAGATCGGGTGGTCGCGGAGGTTCTCCTTCGGGGTGAAGAAGAACTGGACCTGTCGTTCGACCTCGAACGGGATCTCCAGGTCCCGCAACAGTTCCGGCGCCCACGGGCCGGGGCACACCACGACGTGCCCGGCCTCGTAGGTCGCCCTGGCGGTGGTGACCCGGCCTTCCTCCCAGTGCGTGACCGGCTCTTCGAAGTGCAGCTCGGCCCCCGCCTGCCGGGCGAGCGCGAGGTGGGCGCGCACCGCCGCCTCCGGCACGACGAGTCCCGCGGCCTGCTCGTACAACGCGATCTCGTCCGCGGCCGGGCTGAGCGTGGGAAAGCGTCTGCGGATCTCCGGCGCGTCCAGCACCTCGTGCGTCAGGCCCCACTGTTCGGCGCTCGCCCTGCTGCCCGTTATCCCCCGCGAGTCGGGCGCGCCGACGATGATGCCGCCGACGCGGTGGAAGATCCGCTCCCCGCTGTCGCGCTCGATCTGGTCCCACATCTCGTGGGCGCGCAGCAGCAACGGCACGTACGCGGGGTCTTCGAAGTAGGCCTGCCGCGTGATGCGCGACCCACCGTGACTGGACCCCTGCGTGTGCACGGGCGTGAACTTCTCCAGCCCCAGCACCCTCTTGCCGCGCTGGGCGAGCCGGTACGCGGCGGCGCTGCCCATGCCGCCGAGCCCGATGACTACGACGTCGTACGTCACCCTCTGAGCCGCTTCATCTCGGGGTCGAACAGCGGCTCCTGCGCCGGACGCGCCGTGACGCGCTCCCCGAAGTACTCGATCTCCACCTCGCCGTCGACGTCGGCGGGCAGCCACGCGTACGCGATGTTGAGCCCGGTCGTGTACCCGTACGCGGCGCTCGTGACGTATCCGACCGCTTTCCCTTGGTGGAAAACGGGTTCGGAGCCCATGACGACCTGGTGCGGATCGTCGATCGTGAGGCACGTGAGCTTGCGGTCCGGCACTCGTCCCTCCAGCCGCCACCCGCCGACGAACTGCTTGTCCTTGGCGAGCGCGAACTCGAGGCCCGCCTCGTACGGGTCGTGTTCGGCCGTCATGTCCGTGCCCCACGACCGATAGCCCTTCTCCAGCCGCAGGCTGTTGAACGCCCCGCGCCCGGCCGCGATGACCCCGTGCTCCTGCCCGGCCTCCCACAGCGTGTCCCAGAGCTTGGCCCCGAGATCGGCCGTCGTGTACAGCTCCCAGCCCAGCTCACCCACGTAGGACAGGCGGAGCGCGGTGACCGGCACGTTGCCGACGTAGGCCTGCTGGCCGGTGAAGTACCCCTTCCTGGTGTCCAGTGTGGACACCGGCTCGACCAGGTCCCGCGCCTTCGGTCCCCACAGACCGATGCAGCAGGTGCCCGCGGTGATGTCCCGGACCTGAACGCGACTCCAGACAGCGCTCTTGCGGGTCAGCCAGTCGAGGTCCAGGTTGCCGTTGGCGCCGATCTGGAACGTGTCGGGCCCGAGCCGCGCGATGGTGAGATCGCTCCTGATCCCGCCGCGTTCGTCGAGCAGCAGGGTGTACACGACCGCGCCGGGCTTGCGGTTGAGGTTGTTGCTCGTCATGTGCTGCAGGAACTTCAGCGCCTCCGGCCCGCTGACCTCCAGCCGCTTCAACGGCGTCATGTCGAACATCGCCACGCGTTTGCGCGTCACGAGCGCCTCGGCACCGCAGATGGGCGACCAGTACCGGCTCGCCCACTCGTTCCGCTCCGGCACCTCCGCGACCTCCGCCAGACCGGCGTTGGCCTCGTACCAGTGCGGCCGCTCCCACCCGGAGGCCTCCAGGAAGAACGCGCCGAGCTCCTTTTGCCTGGAGTAGAACGGACTCGTGCGCAGCGGTCGCGGGCTTTCCACGGGCTGCAACGGGTGCAGCACGTCGTAGACCTCGACGAAGTTCTGGCAGCTCCGTTCCAGCACGTAGTCCGGCGCCAGCTGCACCTGCTCGAACCGGTTGAGATCACTGGAGTGCAGGTCCAGCTCCGGCCGTCCGTCGACGATCCACTCGGCCACCGCCTTGGCCACACCGGCGGAGTGCGTGATCCACACCGCCTCCGCGACCCAGAATCCGTTCAGCCGCGGGTGTTCACCGAGCAGCGGCATCCCGTCGCTGGTGAACGAGAACAGCCCGTTGAACCCGCGGTCCACGCCGGCCTCGGCCAGCGCGGGGATCAGGTCGACGGCCGCCTCCCACGACGGTTCGAAGTCCTCCTTGGTGAACGGCAGCTCCGAGGAGGTGATGTCCCGGGCCGCGATCGGCATCGGCCGGTGCCCGTACGCACCGATCCCCAGCGCGTCGCCGTGCGAACGGAAGTACAGATCGGCTTCCTGGTGCCGGAGAACAGGCTGGCGCGCCAGCGCTTCCGCGCTCGCCCCCACGCTGCCGGTGAACACGTACTGGTGCGCCATGGGCACCAGCGGAACGGTCAGCCCGACCATCTCCCCCAGCACCGGACCCCACATCCCGGCGCACGACACCACGATGTCGGCCGGGAAGACGTCGGTCTCCGTGCGCACCCCGGTGACCTCGTCCCCCGAGGTCTCGACCGCGACGACCTTCTGCCCGAACGCGAACCGCGCGCCCCTCGCCACGGCACGCGCAGCCTGAACCTCCGCAGCGGCAACGGGTTTCGCCAGCCCGTCGCTCGGGATCAGGAACCCGCCCAGGATCTGCTCGCGGTCGAGCAACGGGTGCAGCCGCGCGACCTCGTCGGCGTCGACGAGCCGGCTCTCCACGCCCCACGACGTGGCCCAGCCGTGTCGTCGCGACAGGTCGGCCAGCCGGGCGGGCGTGGTGGCGATCTCCAGGCCGCCGATCTGGTCGAAGCACCCCAGCGCGGTGTACTTCTCGACCGTGTAGCGGGCGAAGGCCGTCATGCTGCGGCACGGGTTGGTCTGGAAGACCAGGCCCGGCGCGTGGCTGCTGGACCCGCCGGCGGCGAGGCCCGGTGCCTGGTCCAGGACCGTGATGTCGGTGATGCCCCGTTCGGTGAGCTCGTCGGCCAGCGCACACCCGACGATCCCCGCCCCCACGAGCACCACGCGAGGCATCTTCCCAGGCATCTCGACACCCTTCGCCGCCGTTGCGCGAAACGGAACCCGTTCCACGATCAGCAACAAGTTGCGGCAGCGCACCCCGGTAGGTCAATACCGCCGTTCGGGGTTTCCATTCGTACAAGGCGTGGAACGACCCCGACCGTCAGCATGAACTCATGCCAACGTGGGACGAAGTGGTCGAATCGGCGAAGCGCCTGCCGGAGGTGGAGGAGTCCACCTGGTTCCGGACGCCCTCGCTGAAGGTGGCAGGCAAGGGGTTCGCCCGGCTGCGGACCGAGGCCGAGGGCGGGCTCGTGCTCATGTGCGACCTGGACGAGAAGGCCGCGCTGCTGGCGTCCGGCGATCCGGCCTTCTACACGACGCCGCACTACGACGGCTACGGCGCGATCCTGGTCGACCTCGAGAAGGTCGACCCCGGCCAGCTGGCCGAACTGGTCGAGGAGGCGTGGCGGCTCAAGGCCCCCGCCAAGGTCCGCGAGGCGCACCACCGTGAGTGACGCCCTGCGCGAAGCAGAACGGATCGCCGACGAGGTGCTGTTCCCCGCGGCACCGCAGGTGGACGCACAGGACCACGTCCCGCACCTGGACCTGCTGGCCGACGCCGGGTTCTACGGCCTCGCCTCGCCGGAGTCCACCCTCGACGTGCCTGACTACCCGACGGTGCAACGGATCGTGGAAACGTTCGCGAGCGGCTGTCTGGCCACCACGTTCGTCTGGGTCCAGCACCACGGCGCCGTCATCGCCGTCGCGGAGACCGCCGACGACGATCTCCGCGCCGAGTACCTGTCCCCGCTGACCACCGGAAGGTGCCGCGCCGGGCTCGCGGCAACCGCGGCCGTGCGACCGGGACCGCCGCTGCTCACCGCCGAGGCGGTCCGCGGCGGCTGGGTGTTCGACGGCCAGGCTCCGTGGGTCACCGGCTGGGGCATGATCGACGTGCTGCACGTCGCGGCCAGGGACGAGCACGACGTCCTGGTGTGGGCGTTGGTCGACACCGCAGGGCTCAGCGCGTCGGAGCCACTGAGCACGGTCGCGGTGCGGGCGAGCCGGACGGTGACGCTCCGGTTCGACCGGCTGTTCGTGCCGAACGAGCGGGTCACGTCCACGATCGCGCGAACCGAGCACCTCGAGGGTGATCCGGAGTCGTTGCGGTTCACCGGATCGCTCGCACTCGGGGTCGCGCGCCGGGCGATCAAGCTCCTGGGGCACGACGAAGCCGAGCTCGTCGCCACACGGAAACTGCTGCACGAAGCCGACCCCGACGCCATCCCCGCGGCCAGGGCACAGGCGGCCGAGCTCGCGCTCAGGACGGCCGCGGCCCTCGTCGTCCATGACGGGAGCCGGGCCGTCCTGCCGCAGGAGCACAGTCAGCGGCTGCTGCGCGAAGCGACGTTCCTGCTGGTGTTCGGGACGCGGCCGGGGATCCGGGCCACGCTGCTCGACCGGCTGCTCAGCAAGGAGAAGTGAGAGCGCAACGGCGAGCTGCACGCCGAGCACGCCGCTGTGGTCCGGGCGAGCGGGCGTGCCGCCAGCGGCCACACCGACGACCTGCCGCCACTCGACCAGCTCGCCGCCGAACGCGACCTGTTCCGCAGGTCGATCAAGAGCTGGCTGCCCCAACGAGTCCTCGGTGGCGTTCGGCAGCACGCTCGCCGAACGCCTGAGGACCTCCTGGACCGGCCTCGCCGACTGGGACTGGGTCCCGTGGTGGGATCAGCCCGCGAAATAACCGAGCTGTGCGGAGAGGTCCGCGGCGGCGGTCGTCATGGCGGGCACGATCTCCTCGACCCGCTGCCGCGACAACCGGTACGACGGACCGGACGCGCTCATCGCCGCCACCACCTCACCCCGATGCCCGCGCACCGGAACGGCCACCGCGTGCAGCCCCAACTCCAACTCCTCGAAGCACGCCGCGTAACCCTGGGCGGCGACGGTCTCCAGCTCGGCCAGCAGCCGATCGGGATCGACGACCGTGTGCTCGGTGTAGGCGTCGAGCGGCAACGAGACGAGCCGCTTGCGCTCCTCGACCGGGAGGTGCGCGAGCAGGACCTTGCCGGACGACGTGGCGTGCAGGGGCGTGCGCTGACCGATCCAGTTGACGGCGGAGACGGCCGCCGAGCCGCGGGCCTGGGTGATGTTGATGGCGACGCCGGCGTCGTGCACGGCGATGTTGACGGTCTCGCCGAACGAGTCCGCGAGCGTCTGGCAGACGGGCTGGCCGAGCTTGGTCAGATCCATGCGACCGGTGGCCGCACCGGCCAGTCTGACCACCCCGAAGCCGATCGCGTACTTGCCTCTTTCGCCGAGCTGTTCGACCAGGCCACGCGCCTCGAGCACGGAGACGAGTCTGGACACCGTGGACTTGTGCACACCCAGCTCACCAGCGATTTCGGTGATACCGGCCTCGCCTTGGGCCAGTAGTTCGAGCACGCTGATGGCTCTGTCCACGGACTGCACCTGAGCTGCCGAGTCGGAGTTGCTCATCGCGCAACAGTAACCGGCAGGCAAAACAACCCGCTCGAACTCTTGACGGCGCGTCGCGCGAGGCTCACATTGTGTTGCGTCATTCGGAACGTGTGCCGCGTCACGCAACGGAGGCCGACGATGATCCGCGTCTGCGCTCTCATGGACCTGCCCCCAGGGGAGGCTGTGCGCATCGTCGGTCCCCATGCACCGCTCGCGGTGTTCAACGCCGACGGCGCGCTGTACGCCATCGACGACACGTGCACCCACCAGGAAGCGTCCCTCAGCGAGGGATGGCTGGAGGGCTGCTTCGTCGAATGCCCGCTGCACGCCGCGAGCTTCGACCTTCGCACGGGCGAGCCCACAAGTCTCCCCGCCAAAAGACCGGTGAAGACCCACCCCGTCGTTGTGAAAGATGGAGTGGTCTATGTCGATGTCGAGGTGAACAAGGACGTGGCGTGAGAACGATCGCGATCATCGGCGCATCGCTCGCCGGCTTGAGGTCGGCCCAGGCACTGCGCCAGCAGGGGTTCGACGGGCGTCTCATCGTGATCGGCGATGAGATCCATCTGCCCTATGACCGGCCCCCTCTCTCGAAGGACTTCCTCCTCGGCAAGGTCGAGGCCGTACCCCTCGCGGACCAGGAGGACCTCGACGCGCTCGACGCCGAGTGGCGACTCGGCACACGGGCAACCGGCCTGTTGTCGACGCAGGAGATCGCGTTGAGCGACGGCAGCACCGTCGAAGCCGACGGCGTCGTCATCGCGACCGGCGGTATACCGCGGACAATCTCCAACACACACGTTCTGCGCACTCTCGACGACGCCGTCAAGCTGCGCGACGCACTCGCCGGCGCCCAGCACCTCGGCGTCATCGGCGCCGGGTTCATCGGCGCTGAGATCGCTTCCAGTGCGCGCGCCCTGGGCAAGGAGGTCACCGTCGTCGAAGCGCTCCCCACGCCGCTCACGCGCGTGCTGGGGGCCGAGATGGGTGCCGCGTGTGGACAGCTGCACGGCGACCACGGATCAACGTTGATCACCGGAATCAATGTTGACTCAGTCAACGTTGACGGCGTAATCAACCTCGCAGATGGACGGAAGGTTGACGCCGACGTCGTCGTCGCGGGCATCGGCACCCGCCCGGCGACGGA
The DNA here is from genome assembly GCF_042649515.1 of Lentzea rhizosphaerae. Lineage (NCBI taxonomy): Bacteria > Bacillati > Actinomycetota > Actinomycetes > Pseudonocardiales > Pseudonocardiaceae > Lentzea > Lentzea rhizosphaerae. The sequence continues at coordinate 64,124 of NZ_JBHRZI010000018.1, forward strand.
CTGGCTCGCCGGCGGACCGGTCAAGCTCGCCAACGGCGTCGTGTGCGACGCGGGCGGCGTGACGAACGTGAAGAACATCGTCGCCGTCGGCGACGTCGCGAACTGCGCCGGGCATCGCGCCGAGCACTGGACGTCGGCGACCGAGCAGGCGCAAGTCGCCACCCGCAACTTGCTCGCGGGCGAGACCGTCGCGACTCACACCAACGGCGGCTACGTCTGGTCGGACCAGTACGGCGTCCGGATCCAGTTCATCGGACGGGCGACGGACGACGTTCGCGTCGAAGATGGGTCCATCGAGGACAGGAAGTTCGTAGCGACCTATCGAGACGGTGTGGACAAAGAGGACGTTGTCGGCATCGTCGCGATGAGCAACGCTCGTCTTTTCACGCGTCTGCGCAGGAATGTGAAGTAGAGACGGTCGTCACGGTTTACCGCCAGCGGCGACCGGCTACACCCCAATGTCCTACGTGGACATACGAACAGGGAGGCGTCAGTGTCGCCGGTGCGGCAGATCATCAACCCCTACGACCAGAGTGTTCTCACCGAGGTCGAGGACCAAACCCGCGAGCAGGCGATCCAAGCGATCGCGAAGGCGAGAAACGCCTTCGACCACGGCGACTGGCAGCACTCCAGCCCCGAGCACCGCGCCGCCGTGCTGAACCACGTGGCGGACCTCCTGGAACGCGACAAGGAGGACATCGCCCGCACCGAGACGCTCGACACCGGCAAGACGCTGGTCGAGAGCCGGATCGACGTGGACGACGTCGTGTCCGTGTTCCGCTACTACGGCAACCTCGCCGGCCTGCTGCATCCCAAGGTCGTCCACGGCACGCCGGACGACGTCATCAGCCGCATCGACTACGAGCCCGTGGGCGTCTGCGGCATGATCGCGCCCTGGAACTACCCGCTGCTGCAGATCTCCTGGAAGATCGCGCCGGCTCTGCTGGCGGGCAACACGATCGTGGCAAAGCCGAGCGAGGTCACGCCGCTCACCACCATCAAGCTGTTCGAGCTGCTCCAGGAAGCCGGACTGCCCGACGGCGTCGCGAACCTGCTGCTCGGCACCGGGCCCGAGGTCGGCGCGCCGCTGAGCGAGCACCCGGACGTCGACCTGATCTCGTTCACCGGCAGCCTCGCCACCGGCCAGCGGATCATGGCCAGTGCCGCCAAGACCGTGAAGAAGGTCGCGCTCGAGCTGGGCGGCAAGAACCCGAACATCGTCTTCGCGGACGCGGACCTCGACACCGCCGTCGACTACGCGCTCACCGCGGCGTTCTTCCACGCGGGCCAGGTCTGCTCGTCGGGCACGCGGCTCATCGTGCACAGCAGCATCTACGACGACTTCGTCGACGAGGTCGCTCGCAGGGCCGACCTCATCAAGCTGGGCAACGGGTTCGACCCCGACACCGAGTCCGGGCCGCTCGTCAGCGCCGAGCACCGCGCCAAGGTCGAGAGCTACGTCGAGCTCGCGAAGCAGGAGGGCGCCACGCTCAAGGCCGGCGGCAGGCGGCCGGACGAACCCGAGCTGCAGAACGGTTTCTTCTTCCGCCCCACGGTCTACGCGGACTGCACCCGCGACATGAAGCTCGTCCAGGACGAGACGTTCGGCCCGATCATCACCGCCGAACGCTTCGAGACCGAAGAAGAAGCCACGTTCCTCGGCAACGACACCGACTACGGCCTCGCGGGCGGCGTCTGGAGCCAGGACCTCGACAAGGCCCAGCGCGTCGCGAAGAAGCTCCGCCACGGCACGGTGTGGATCAACGAGTTCGGTCCGTACCTGCCGCAGGCCGAGTGGGGCGGCTTCAAGCGCTCGGGCGTCGGCCGCGAGCTCGGCACCGCGGGGCTGCACGAGTACACCGAGCCCAAGCACGTCTACCAGAACCTCAAGCCCCAAGCCCAGAACTGGTTCGCGCGAAAGGACCCCAAGTGACCGCATATGACTACGTGATCGTCGGCGGTGGTACGGCGGGCTGTGTGCTCGCGGCGAGACTTACTGAAGACGAGAACGTCACGGTCGCGGTCATCGAGGGCGGTCCCTCCGACGTGGGCGACGAGAAGATCCTCAACCTGCGCAACTGGATCAACCTGCTCGAGACCGAGTACGACTACGACTACCCGACTGTCGAGCAGCCCAACGGCAACTCGCACATCCGGCACAGCCGTGCAAAGGTCCTCGGCGGATGTTCCAGCCACAACACGTTGATCTGCTTCAACCCGCTGCCGCAGGACTTCGACGAGTGGGGCCACGGCTGGACCTGGGACGCGATCGGGCCGTACTACGACAAGGTCCAGCTCAACATCATCCCGGTCGTCGAGAAGGACCGGAACCCGATCGCCAAGGACTTCGTGGCCGCCGCACAGAAGGCCGTGAACGTCCCGGAGGTCGACAACTTCAACGCGGAGCCGTTCGAGGACGGCGTCGGCTTCTTCTCCATCGCCTACCACCCGGAGAAGAACAACCAGCGCTCGTCCGCGTCCACCGCGTACCTGCACCCGATCCTCGACAGCCGCAAGAACCTCACGCTGCTGCTCAACACGTGGGCCGGCCGGATCGAGTTCGACGGCAACCGCGCGATCGGCGTGCACACCGACAAGGGGTACGTCGAGGCCAACAAAGAGGTTCTGCTCTGCGCGGGCGCCATCGACACGCCCCGGCTGATGATGCTGAGCGGCATCGGCGACGCCGAACACCTCAGCAGCATCGGCATCGAGCCGAAGCACGACCTGCCCGGCGTCGGCGAGAACCTGCTCGACCACCCCGAGTCGGTCATCGTCTGGGAGACCACCAAGCCGTTGCCGGAGAACTCGGTGATGGACTCGGACGCGGGGCTCTTCATCCGGCGTGACTCCTCCGACCCGCGCCCGGACCTGATGTTCCACTTCTACCAGATCCCGTTCACCACCAACACGGAACGCCTCGGCTACCCGAAGGTGGAGCACGGCGTCTGCATGACGCCGAACATCCCCCGGCCGCACAGCAAGGGCAAGCTGTGGCTGAAGTCCAGCGACCCCACCGAGAAGCCCGCACTGGACTTCGGGTACTTCACCAACCCCGACGGCTACGACGAGCAGACGCTGGTCGACGGTTTCAAGATCGCACGCAAGATCGCCGAGCAGGAACCGCTGAAGTCGTGGCTCAAGCGGGAGATCGCCCCCGGACCGGACGTCACCACCGACGAGGCCCTGTCCGAGTACGGACGCAGAGCAGCCCACACCGTCTACCACCCGGCCGGCACGTGCGCGATCGGGTCCGTTGTGGACGGTGACCTCAAGGTCGTCGGGCTGGAAGGCCTGCGAGTGGTCGACGCGTCCGTGTTCCCCACCATGCCGACCGTGAACCCGATGGTCACGGTCCTCATGATTGGAGAGCGCGCCGCCGACCTGATCAGGGAGGCGTAGTGACTGCAACAGTGCCAAGGACGACGACCGAGGAAGATCGGCTCAAGGACCTCGGGTACACGTCGGAGTTCAAGCGGGACATGAGCCCGTGGGCGAACTTCTCGCTGGGCTTCACCTACCTCTCGCCCGTGGTCAGCACGTACACGTTGTTCGGCACCGCCCTCGCTCTGGGCGGTCCGCCGATGATCTGGAGCTTCGTCGTCGCGGGCGTGGGCCAGTTCCTGGTCGCGCTCGTGTTCGGCGAGCTCGTCGCGCAGTACCCGGTCGCCGGCGGCGTGTACCCGTGGGCACGCCGCCTGTGGGGCAAGCGCTGGGCGTGGATGACCGGCTGGATCTACATGATCGCCCTGCTGGTCACCATCGCGTCCGTGAGTTACGGCGCGGGCCCTTACCTGGCAACACTTCTCGGCTACACGGCCACCGTCGGCAACACCGTGCTGTGCGCGATCGCGATCGTCGTCGTCTCGACGCTGATCAACTACGCGGGCACGAAGGTGCTGTCCTGGGCCGCGATCTTCGGGTTCGCCGCGGAGATCGTCGGTGCACTCGTCGTCGGCATCTGGCTGTTGGTGGACAACAGGATCCACGGCCTGGGCGTGCTGTTCGACAGCTTCGGCGCGGGAGGGTCCGGCAGCTACCTGCCGGCGTTCTTCGCGGCGGGCATCATCGGCCTGTACCAGTACTACGGCTTCGAGGCGTGCGGTGACACCGCGGAAGAGGTCAAGGACCCCGGCCGCGTCATCCCGAAGGCCATGCGCCGCACCATCTACATCGGCGGCGCGGCGGCCACGTTCGCGTGCCTGTCACTGCTGCTCGCGGTGCCGGACTTCGGCAAGGTCATCAGCGGCGAGGACGCAGACCCGGTCACGAACGTCCTGACGAACGCGTTCGGCCCGATCGGCTACAAGATCGTGATCGGCGTCGTGCTGATCTCGTTCCTGTCCTGCACGATGTCGCTGCAGGCGGCGGCTTCCCGCCTGACGTACTCCTACGCCCGCGACAAGATGCTGTTCGGGCACAAGGCCCTCGCCAAGTTCAACCAGAAGCGCCACATCCCGCCGTACGCCCTGGCGCTGGCCGGCGTCATCCCGGTGATCATCGTCTTCGCGTCGATGCTCTCCACGAACGCGCTGGACAAGATCGTGTCCTTCGCGACGCTCGGCATCTACCTGGGCTTCCAGATGGTCGTGTTCGCGGCGCTGAGGGCGAGGCTCAAGGGCTGGGTGCCGTCCGGCGAGTTCACGCTCGGCCGGTGGGGCATGGTCATCAACGTCCTGGCGCTCGCGTACGGCGTCGCGGCGATGGTGAACATGGTCTGGCCCCGCACCCCGGACGCGCCGTGGTACGACAACTACGTCGTGATCCTCAGCGGTGCGCTCGTGGTCGGCATCGGCCTGGTGTACATGGCGATCGCCAAGCCGTTCGGCAACTCCGACGCACCCGCGGGCGACGCCGTGCCGTCGTCGTAAGGCGTCTGCAAGTACCACCAACCCAACATCAACAGGCGTGTAACTACACCCAACCTGTTCGACGGTCACCGAACAGGTTGGGTGTAGTTGTCGGCGATTCGATCAAGAGTTGGTGGTACTTGCAGACGCCTGCCTAACCCAGCAGGCGAAGTAGGCGCAGGGCGAGCTGCACCTCCAGCACGCGGTCCGGCGACTGCCAGTCGCCGAGCAACGACGACACCCGGTCGAGCCGTTGCGTGACCGTGTTGACGTGGAGGTGCAGCTCCGCCTTGGCACGACTGAGGTTCGCGCCGCACCGGAAGTAGACCTCCAGCGTGCGCACGAGCTCCGTGCCGCGTTCGGCGTCGTAGTCGAGCACCGGCCCCAGCACCGACCGCACGTAGCCGGAGACGTCCGCGCGATCCCCCAGCAGCACGCCGACGAACCCGAGGTCGTCCATCGTCGCGGCCTGCTTCTCCCGCCCCAGCTGCCGCAACGCCTTCAGACACCGCCGGGCCTCCTCGTAGGCCGCCGCGATCGCCACCGGACCGGCGACCGGGCCGCAGGCACCGACCGTCGCGTTCAGCGTCTTCGCCACCTCGTGCGCGACGTCGGTGGACTTCGACGGCAACGCCAGCACGACGTCGCGGCCACGTGACCCGGCGAGTCCTCTGTGGATCGACGCGTAGTGGGTGGCGCCGGACAGGTTCCCGTCCGCCACCAGCACCACGTGCGGCTCGGTCAGCTCGACCCCGACCCGCCGTCCCCGCGCGACCAGCCCCGCTGCGGCACGTCCGTCCAGGATGTCGGTGATCAGCTCCCCGCGGACCTTGTTCTCCGCCTCGGCCACGGTTCTGCGCAACAGCAACAACAACGCCGTCACGACCGCCGACCGTTCGAACAGCCGCCGGTCCACGTCCGACAGGTCGGCGCACCCGGAGAGCGCGATCCCGCCCAGCAGCTCGGAGCCGGCCAGCACCGCGCACACCCACACGCCGTCGATCAGCACGGCCCGCCCGTTGGCCCGCACGGCGAGCGACGGCACGGTCTCCCGCACCTCGACCTGCCCGCCGAGCAGCTCCCCCACGGCCGCCGCGACCTCGGCCGAGGAACCGCCGCGCAGCACCAGGTCCGTGAGCCGGTCGTGGGCCTCCTCTGCCCGTTTCATGGCCTCGTTGTGGGACTGGATCATCGCGAACAACGACGCCGTGTCGATCGCGATCGCCGCGTGGTCGGCGAGCGACTGCAGCAGCGCGACTTCCTCCGGCGGGAACTCCCGCGGGGTCCGGTCCGCCGCGTAGAGCACGCCGATGACCTTCGAGTCGAGCTTCAGCGGCACGCCCAGGATCGCCGTCAGGCCCTCGTCCCGCACCGCCGAGTCGATCGGTCTGGTGTGGTTGAACCGGGCGTCGGCGAAGTAGTCGGAGGTCGCGTACGGCCGCGCGGTCTGCGCGACCAGCCCGCCGAGTCCTTCGCCGAGGCCGAGCCGCACCTTCTGGAACAACGGCGAGAACGACCCGTCCGTCACCCGCATGTAGGTGCCGGCCGGGTCGTTCATCGACAGGTACGAGACGTCCGTTCCGAGCAGCGTCCGCGCCCTGCGCACGATCGAGCGGAGAACCGCGTCCGGGTCGCGCATGCCCGCGAGCTCGGACGCGGTCTCGAACAACGCCGCCAGTTCGGCCTCACGCCGTCGTGTCACACCCCAACCCTGTCACGATCCTCCAGATCCGCACCACGGGTCTCCCGCGCGAGCACGACCGCGACGATCGTGATCACGCACGTGATCACCACGTACACGGAGATCGGGAACGACGACCCGTAGGCCTTCAGCAGCGCCGTGGCGATCAGCGGGGCGAGCGCGCCGGCCGCGATCGACGCGAGCTGGTAGCCGATCGACGCACCGGAGTACCGCACCCTCGTGCCGAACAGCTCCGAGAAGAACGCCGCCTGCGGCCCGTACATCGCGCCGTGCAGCACCAGTCCGACCGTCGTGGCCAGCGTGATCAGCACCGGGTTCTTGGTGTTCAGCAACGCGAAGAACGCGAAGATCCACACGCCCATGCCGACCGCGCCCACCAGGTAGATCGACCGCCGCCCGAACTTGTCGGAGAGGTGGCCCCACATCGGGATGGCGATGAGGTGCACGGCGGAGGCGATCAGCACGGCGTTGAGCCCCACCGACTTCGACAGCCCGAGCCCGGTCACGACGTACACCAGGATGAACGCCGTGATCACGTAGTACGACACGTTCTCGGCGAACCGCGCACCCATCGCGATCAGGACCTCGCGCCAGTTGTGCTTGAGCAGCACCAGCACCGGCGCCTTCTCCACCTCTGGCACCTTCGCCTGGGCGGCCTTCTCCTGTGCCGCAAGGAAGATCGGCGACTCGGACACCGTCAGCCGGATCCACAGCCCGATCACCACGAGCACGCCGGAGAGCAGGAACGGGATCCGCCAGCCCCACGACAGGAAGTCCGCGTCGGACTGCACCGCCGCCAGGATCGCGAGCACGGCCGTCGCGAGCAGGTTGCCGCACGGCACGCCTGCCTGCGGCCACGCGGCCCAGAACCCGCGCCGTTTCGCGTCACCGTGCTCGGACACGATCAGCACGGCCCCGCCCCACTCACCACCGAGCGCGAAGCCCTGCACCAGGCGCAGGAACGTCAGCATCAACGGCGCCAGGATCCCCACCGACGCGTAGGTCGGCAGCACGCCCATCAGCATCGTCGCGCCACCCATCAGCAGCAACGACAGCACCAGCAGCTTCTTGCGCCCCAACCGGTCGCCGAAGTGGCCGAAGACCACGCCGCCCAGGGGCCTCGCGAGGAACCCGATCGCGTAGGTCGTGAACGCGAGCAGCGTGCCGTTCAACGGATCCGCGGTCGGGAAGAAGAGCTTGTTGAACACCAGGGCGGCTGCCGACCCGTAGAGGAAGAAGTCGTACCACTCGACAGTTGTCCCGATGAGCGAAGCGCCCACTACCTTTTTGATCATCGACAACTCCTCATTGAGCTGACCAGCCGCCATCGACGGCCAACGACGTACCGGTGACAAAACTGTTGTCGCACAACCACAGCACCGCCGAGGCCACCTCGGAAGGCTCCATCATCCGTTTGACTGCGCTGCGCTGGAGGAAAATCTTCTCGGGCACGTCCGCCTCGGGGATCCCGTGCACCTTCGCCTGGTCCGCGATCTGCTTCTCCACCAACGGAGTCCGCACGTAGCCCGGCGCCACGCAGTTGGACGTCACGCCGTGCGGAGCGCCCTCCAGCGCGGCGACTTTGGAGAACCCCTCCAGGCCGTGCTTCGCGGCGGTGTAGGCGGACTTGAACGCGGACGCGCGGATGCCGTGCACGCTGGTGATGTGGACCAACCGGCCCCAGCCGCGCGCGTACATGTGCGGCAGCACGTGCCGGGTGAGCCGGAACGCCGCCCCGAGCATCAGCTCGACCATCGCCGAGAAGCGCTCGACGGGGAACTCGTGGATGGGGGCGACGTGCTGCACGCCGGCGCAGTTGACCAGGACGTCGATCTCGGCGGGCAGGGCGTCGACCGGACCCATCAGGTCGACGACGTGACCGGTGCCACCGAGTTCCTCGGCCAGCGAGCAGACCTTGGGGTCGAGATCGACCAGGTGGACCTCGGCGCCCGCGTCGGCCAGCGCTCTGGCGCAGGCCAGGCCGATGCCGCTCGCGGCTCCGGTGATCAGCGCGGTGTGACCCGTGACACTCGACATACCTGAAAACGGTAGGGGTCACGGGACGTGCTCGACATGTGGCTGATCCACATAATGCCTGATCAACAGGTGGCTTTAGCCACCATTTAGCGGGAGACAGGCATATAGCGCGAGAGGAACGGGTACAGGGGCGTAAGCTCCCGTCACCTGAACGGGGGAAGATCGCTAAGAGGGGGCACCATCAGATGTCTACGACGCCTATTTACGACGACCTCCTGCGCGAGCTCGAAGAGATCGCACAGGAGGCCGGGTTGACCAGCTCGGAGCCCACTTCCGAGCCCGCCAAGTAGTTACTTCGGTGGGGCGATCAGCTCGGCGGGCACCGGCTCGTCCTTGCTGATCAGGTCGAAGAGCTGCGAGGCCTTCTCCTTGTTCCACTGCACGACCGAGCCCGCACCGGGCACCGTCGGCGTGGATCCCACCGGCACCGTGCCGCTCGCGGCGTCGCTCATGTTGAGCGCGACGCTCGCGAGGTGCCACACGTGGTCGTCCGTGTTGACCGACACCGAACCGGACGCCGCGCTCATCAGCGGGATGACGCGGAACGGGTTCGCGAGCGTGGCAGGGCTCTTGACCTTCTCGAAGAGTGCCGACAGGAACTTCCGCTGGTTCTGCACGCGCTGCAGGTCGGCGGTCGCGAACGCGCGCGTCCGCACGAACCCGAGCGCCTTCGGGCCGTCGAGCTCCTGGCAGCCCGCGGGCAGGTCGATGCCGGCCAGCGGGTCCTTGATCGGCTCGTCGATGCAGATGTCGACGCCGCCGACCGCGTCGACCATGTCGGAGAACCCGCCGAAGCCGATCTCCATGTAGTGGTCGATCCGCACGCCGGTCGCGCCCTCGACGGTCTTCACGAGCAGCTGGGGACCACCGAACGCGTACGCCGCGTTGACCTTGTTGCGGCCGTTGCCCTCGATCGCGACGTAGGAGTCACGCGGAATCGACAGCAGCACCGGCTTGGCGGCGCTGTTGTCCGGCAGGTGCAGCATCATGATGGTGTCGGTGCGCCGGCCAGCCGCGTCGCCGGTGGCGAGCGCGTCCTTCTGCTCCTGCGTCAGGCCGTCACGCGCGTCCGAGCCGACGAGCAGCCACGTGGTGCCGGGCGTCTCGGCGGGACGGCCCTCGTAGTCCGGGAGCGCGTCGATCCGCGTCAGCGTCGAGTCGACGTAGAACCCGAACCCGACGGCGCCCAGCACCAGGACGAGCAGCAGCACCAGAATGACGCGTCCGGGACGCCTCTTCTTCTTCATCGGCCGCTGCGGCGGCATGGGACGCCGCGGCTGCTGGTAGCCGTGGTGATACCCAGCGCTCATGTGTCGCCAACCCCGATCGCATCAGTTTCGCTTTGCACCTAGGGACGCGGTGCGCCCCCTCAGGTTGCGAGGAAACCTACCGGGGCGGCAGCACCAGTGCTTCGAAAAGGCGGTTGACCTCGGCAGACGGGTTGTCGGTCCATCCGGTGTGCGCGGGCGACGTCTGGACGATCGTGCTGCGCGGCGCCGTCAGCCACCGGAACCGCTGCCCCACTGTGGTCGTGCTCACCGGACCGGCGTCCGGTGAGCCGTCACACGAGTTCGTGAGGTGCTTCAGCGACGTTTCCAGCGTCTCCACGTCCAGCTGCGGGTCCAGCGCCCGCAACCGGTCACCGTCCACATAGGTCTTGGCACACAGGAAGTCCAAGTCGCGGCAGTAGACGATGACACCGACGTTCATGAACTCGCCACGCTCCTGCCGCGGCACCGCCCGCAGCAGCGCGTACTCAAACACGTGCGGCACGCGCGGCCTCCAGCGAGTCGACCCAGCCGCGGTGGGCAAGGCGGTGGGTGAAGAAGTCCCTGTACCGCTGGCGGAGTTCCGCGGGATCACCTTCCAGCCACTCGTCCGGAACGAGCGCGAGCACCTCGTCGAGCAGCTCGGGGGTGATCTTCGCGGCCATCTCGGCGTCCACTTCGGACACGCTGCCCGCGTTGGGCAGCATCGCGTGGTCGGACGCGTCGAACCGGTAGTCCTTGGTGGCCGGGCGTTCCGGGCTCCACGAGTAGTGGAAGTACAGCGCGGCGCCGTGGTCGATCAGCCACGGTTCCCGGTGCCACAGCAGCATGTTCGGGTTGCGCCAGCTGCGGTCCACGTTGAGCACGAGGGCATCGAACCACAACAGCCTCGTCGCCAGTTCGGTGCCGGGGTCGCGCACGACCGGGTTGAAGTCGAAGGAGCCTGGCAGGTAGTCGAGGCCGAGGTTCAGGCCGCCGCTGGCCCGCAGCAGCTCCTGGACCTCCTGGTCGGGTTCCGCGCGGGCGAGCTCGGGGTCGAGGTGCACGAGCACGATCTCGGGTATGCGGAAGCCCAGCCGCCGGGCCAGCTCGCCGACGACGATCTCGGCGACCAGGACCTTCACTCCCTGCCCCGCGCCGCGGAACTTCACCACGTACATACCCAGGTCGTCGGCCTCGACCAGACCCGGCATCGACCCGCCCTCGCGGAACGGCGTCACGTACCGGGTGGCCGTGACCTCTCTCAGCAGACTCACCCGCGCATGATCACACGAAGGCCTTCTGGAAGCCGAGCAGAATTCCGCCCCAGCCACCGTCGCCGCTGACGCCCTCGCGGACCCGTTCAGGCTTGGTGAAGTGCCGTTCGAAGTTGCGGTGCACCAGCTCGACTCGGGTTCCGGAGCCCTCGGGCGTGAAGGTGATCTCCACCTCGGACGCCTTCGCCGGATCGGGGTCGTAGTCCCAGTCGCCGTCGAGGTGCCAGGCCAGCAGCAGCCGCGACGGCGGTTCCCAGGCCTTCACCGAACCCCAGTCGCACTCGGCGCCGTCCGTGCCGATCTCGTACCAGCGGCCGCCGTCGCGCGGTTCGACCACGACGTCCTTCAGCTCCGCCGCACCGATGTGGTGCGCGGGCGGCCACCACGTCACGAACTTCTCCGTGAACACCTTGAACGCGTGGTCTGCACCTGCGTTGACCAGCACGGACCGTCTTACTTCCGTCATTGTTCCTCCACCGCCGCAGCGAAGTTCGCGAGTGCCTGACCCCACACGTCGTCGAGGTAGTCGCGCATCGCGGCCACCCCGACGTGGTCGACGGAGTACCGCCGCCTTGTTCCCTCCGCCTCGACGCGGACCAGCCGTGCCTCTTTGAGCACCTTGAGGTGCTGCGACACGGCCGGCCGCGACACGGGCAGCTCGGCGGCGATCTCCCCCACCGCCCGAGGCCTGGCCACGAGCAGCGTGAAGATCTCGCGGCGGGTCGGGTCGCCGAGCGCCGCGAACGCCACTTGGTAAGTCTCCACGAACGGTAAGTTAGAACTTACGGAGTCCCGCTGTCAACGCCTCGAAGTACGCGGCCTGCCCGGCCCTGTTCGGGTGGTAGGAGTCGCCGGTCGGGTTGACCAAGGCGTTGATCCACGGCTCGGACGAGCACACGCCGTGGTCCGCAAACGCTTCCCTCACGTCGACGTACCGCACACCCGCACGTGAGGCCGCCTCCGCGATCACGCCGGACAGCTCGTCGGCGGCGTCGTTGAGCGCCTGCCGCTTGGCCCTGGACAGGGTGCGGCAGTCGTCGTCCGGCGTGAACAGCCGCGGATAGCCGAGCACGACCAGCTCGGCGTTCGGCGCGGCCGTCCTGATCGTGGCGTAGGTGGCGTCGAGCCGGGCGGGCAGCTGGTCGCGGGTGAAGTCCCGCGCCTTCCCGACCCGGTTCTCACACGCCCGGTCGCCCTTGAGCGTGCAGGTCGTCATCACGTCGACGAACCCGAGGTCGTTGCCGCCGACGGTGATCGTGACGAACGTCGTGGCCGGGGTCAGCGCCCGGAACTGCGACCTGAGCGACTTCGTGGTCGCTCCGCTGCACGCGACGAACCTGAACGCCGGGAAGTCCTTGCCCCGCAACGCCGGGTAGGCGTTCGAGCTGCGGCGACACGAGCCGTCCACATAGGAACCGGCGCCCGCACCGGACGCGTAGGAGTCGCCGAGTGCGACGTACTCCGGTGCGAACGGCGCGGGCGCCATCAGAGCTACTGCCAGTACCCCAGCCATGAGACCCATGAAGGCTGGAGTACCACTGTGGACGATCGACTAGAAGGGCATTAACCCAGACGTGTGGGCAGCACGCAGACCGGGATCGCGGTCTGCAGCGGCGTGCCGGACGGCGTCAGCTTCCCGCTCGCCCGGTCCACCGCGAACGACGTCACGTTGCTCGAGTTCTGGTTGGCCGCGAAGAGGAACTGCCCGGACGGGTCGAGCGTGACGTGCCGCGGGTACTTGCCACCGACCGGCGTGTGGCCGACCAGTGCCAGCTCCGCGCCGTTGACCGCGAAGTGCGCCACGCTGTCGTGCCCGCGGTTCGACAGGTAGACGAACTTCCCGTCACCGGACACCAGCACCTCGGCCGGGTAGTTGCGCACCCCGGAAGCAGGCGCGGTCTTGAGCACCTGGCCCGGCGTGAGCTTCCCGTCGGCGTAGCCGCACGCCACGATGGTCGAGTCCAGCTCGTTCGCGACGTACGCCGTCCTGCCGTTGGGGTGGAACGCGATGTGGCGCGGTCCGGCGCCCGGCTTGAACTTCGCCGTCGAGACTCCCTTGAGCTGGCCCGCGGTGAACGAGTACACGAACACCGAGTCCGCGCCCAGGTCGACCGCCGCCGCGTACCGTCCGGCCAGGTCGAACACGACGTGGTGCGCGTGCGGACCCTGCTGGCGGTCCGGGTCGGGCCCGGATCCCTTGTGCTGCACCTTCTGCGTGCGCGCGCCCAGACTGCCGTCCGCCTTGACCGGGAACACGCTCAGCGAGCCCGACGAGTAGTCCGCGGTGATCAGGAACTTCCCGGACGGGTCGAGCGTCAGGTGGCACGGGTCGGCGCCACCGGTCGGCTGCTTGTTGATCACCTTGAGCGTGCTCGCGTCGATCGCGGTGACCTCGCCCTTGGTGTTCTCGTTGACCGCGTACAGGAACCGGCCGTCGCGCGACTCGATCACGAACGACGGGTTGACCACACCCGTGATCACGCCGGTCGTCTTCAGCTGGCCGTTCGCCGTGTCGTAAGTGCCGATGCCGATGCCCTTGGCGCCACCGCTCCACGTCGTGTAGGCGCCGAAGAAGACTCTCCTGGCCACAGGGGCCGCTTCGGCCGTTCCTCCGGTCATCAGCAATCCCGCTCCCACACCCATGGCTCCGAGAAACCGTCGCCGGTCCACACCCACGTCCGCACCTCCGGATACTCTCGTCGGCGGCGCAGCCCACAGTGGCCTAGACCGTTACAGTCAGGCAATAGGTGCAATGAAGATTGCGCTCAGCGCAACGGATCGTTCCAGGTCAACCGGGCCTTCTCGGCCTCGAGGTCGTAGGCGGGCGGAGGGAACTTCGGGTCCATCTCCCGCAGGGTCTCCAGCAGCAACCGGCTCACCGCCCAGTTCCGGTACCACTTGCGGTCGGCGGGAACCGCGTACCAGGGCGTGTCCGCGCAGTTCCGCAACGCCAGGGTGTACGCCTCCTGGTACCTCGACCACTTGGAGCGCACGTCGATGTCGGCAGGGTTGTACTTCCAGTTCTTGCGCGGGTCGTCCAGCCGTGCGAGCAGGCGTTCCTTCTGCACCTCCGGTGAGATGTGCAGGAAGCACTTGATCACCGTGGTGCCGGCGTCCGCGAGCTCCTTCTCGAACGCGTTGATCTCCTTGTAGCGCTTCTTGATCTCGGCGGCCGTGAGCAGACGCTCCACCTTCGGCACGAGGACGTCCTCGTAGTGGGAACGGTCGAACGCGCCGATGCGCCCCTTCTCCGGAAGAACCTTCCTGATGCGCCACAGGAAGTGCTGGCGACGTTCGGCGGGAGTCGGCTTCTTGAACGACGCGATGCGCACGCCCTGCGGGTTCACCAGACCGACGACGTGCCTGACGACGCCACCCTTGCCGGAGGTGTCCATCCCTTGCAACACGAGGAGCACCGCGCGAGAGTTCTCCGCGTACAGCGCCTCCTGCAGGCCGTCCAGCTCGGTCCCGGTGGCGGCGAGGTCCTCCGCGGCCTCCTTCTTGTTCTTGGGGCCGATCGGACGACCGGCCGGGTCGAGGGTGGAGAGATCCACCTGATCGAGTCGCAGGGCTTCACGAACCGACTTCTTCGCCATCATCTGACCGTAGCGATTCACCGCCGATCCCGCCCGCTGGGCAAAGATTCGCCGCTGATCGGTGAATCTACGCAACGAACTGAGCCAGCGTGCAACGCATCACGGTCGAAATCGCTTGTTCTGCACCCTAGCCTTGGAGGATGACCGCCATCGCTGAGCACCGGACCGCGGAGACCACCAATTTGGCTAGCGCTGACTACGTCGCTCTTGACGAGGAGTGGAGCACGCACAACTACCACCCGCTGCCGGTGGTCATCTCGCAGGGCGAGGGGGCGTGGGTCACCGACGTCGAAGGCCGCCGCTACCTGGACTTCCTGTCCGGCTACTCGTCGCTGAACTTCGGCCACCGCCACCCCGCCCTGGTGGCCGCCGCCGTCGACCAGCTCAGCCGCGTCACGCTGACCAGCCGTGCGTTCCACCACGACCAGTTCGGCCTGTTCTGCCGTGAGCTCGCCTCTCTGACCGGCACCGAGATGGTGCTCGCGATGAACTCCGGCGCCGAGGCCGTGGAGTCCGCGATCAAGGTCGCCCGCAAGTGGGCGTACCAGGTCAAGGGCGTGCCGGAGGGCACTGCCGAGATCATCGTGGCCGGGTCCAACTTCCACGGTCGCACCACGACCATCGTGTCGTTCTCGACCGACGAGACGGCGCGCAACGACTTCGGCCCGTTCACGCCGGGCTTCAAGGTGGTCAAGTACGGCACCCTCGACGAGGTCGAGTCCGCCATCTCGCCGCGCACCGCCGCGATCCTGATCGAGCCGATCCAGGGCGAGGCCGGCGTGGTCGTGCCGCCCGCCGGATACCTGGCCGGAATCCGCCGCCTGTGCGACGAGCACAACGTTCTGATGATCGCCGACGAGATCCAGTCCGGCCTCGGCCGCACCGGCGAGCTGTTCGCCTTGGACCACGAAGGTGTGCGCGCCGACCTCTACACGCTGGGCAAGGCACTGGGCGGCGGCATCCTGCCGGTGTCCGCGGTCGTGGGTTCCCGCGCGGTTCTGGGCGTGCTCAAGCCCGGTGAGCACGGGTCGACGTTCGGCGGCAACCCGCTCGCGTGCGCCGTGGGCCGTGCGGTCGTGCGGCTGCTGGAGACCGGCGAGTTCCAGGAGCGTTCCCGCGAGCTGGGCGCGTACCTGCACGCGGAACTGAACAAGCTCGTCGGCCACGGCGTGGCAGAGGTGCGCGGGCGCGGCCTGTGGGCCGGCGTCGAGATCGCGCCCGGCGGCCCGGTGGGACGTGCCGCGTCCGAGGCACTGGCCGCGCGCGGGGTGCTCTGCAAGGAGACCCACGCGTCGACGCTGCGGGTGGCACCTCCTCTGGTGATCACCCGCGAGGAGATCGACAAGGGCGTGCAGGCGATCGCGGAGGTCGTTCGTCCCGATTTGGGGTGATTCGCTCTCGATGAACGGCGCATTCGTCCACCTGAGGTGTACGAATGCGCCGTTCATCGTTTCTGTCTGAGGCATCATTACTCGTATGGGTGAACGGGTGCGCATGGAGGCCGCGGCTGCTCTGGGCACGTGGACCGAGCCGGAGGAGGTCTACGCGCAGGGCCGTGCGCTGCGGTCCTCTGTGGACTTCAAGGCCCACCGCGCCGCCTCGCTGGCCGCCTCGCGCCCGTCCGTGCTGGAGTTCGTGAACGCGAGCAACACCGGACGGCTGGAGCACCTGATCCCGTTGCGGATCGGCAGGATGCTCGCCAACCCGTTCGCCTTCTTCCGCGGCGCCGCCGGTCTCCAGGCGGGCGACCTCGCGGCCGGGTGCTCGACCGGCCTGCACGCTCAGTTGTGCGGTGATGCACACGCAGCGAACTTCGGCCTCTACGGCACGCCCGAGGGCCAGATCGTCATGGACATCAACGACTTCGACGAGACGCTGCCCGGCCCGTGGGAGTGGGACCTCAAGCGGCTCGTGGCGTCCCTGGTGCTGGCGGGCCGGGTCGGCGGTGTGTCGGACAAGGGCTGCCGCGACGCCGCCGAGGACGCGGTGAGCGCCTACCGCGCCGTGATCAGGCGCCTCGCGGAGATGCCGTTCATGGACTCGTGGACCGCGCTGGGCGACCAGTCCACGCTGTCGAAGGTCAAGGCCGACGACCTGATCAACGACTTCTCCAAGGCCGCCGAGAAGTCGCGCAAGAACACCAGCGCCCGCTTCGCCGCGAAGTGGACCGCCCACGACGGCGAGAAGTGGCGGTTCATCACGAACCCGCCGACGTTCACCGATGTCTCCCCTGCAACCGCACAGGCCGTGATCGCCGCGCTGCCGTCCTACGTGGACACCCTGCGCGAGTCGCGGCGGAACCTGATCATGCGTTACGGCGTGTCGGACGTGGCGTTCCGCGTCGTCGGCACGGGCAGCGTCGGCCTGCGCAACTACCTGATCCTGTTGCACGGCAACGGCACCGAGGCGCTGGTGTTGCAGGCCAAGGAAGCCCGCGCTTCCGCCCTGCAACCGTTCCTCGACGTCGAGCCCGCCAAGCACGAGGGCAAGCGGATCGTGCACGGCGCGCGGCTCGTGCAGGCCGAGTCGGACATCCTGCTGGGCTGGACGACGATCGAGGGCCGGCCGTTCATCGTGCGGCAGTTCCGCAACCGCAAGGGCGAGATCGACGCGACCACGCTGAAGCGCGACGACCTCGACGACTACGGCCGGTTCGCGGGCGCCCTGCTGGCCCGCGCGCACACGCGTTCACTCGATCCGCGGCTGCTCGCCGGGTACTTCCAGAACGGCGGCGGCGAGGATCTCGACGAGGCGTTCGCGAAGTACGCGTTCGACTACGCGGACCAGACCGAGGCCGACCACGAGGAGCTGACCCGGCTCGTCAGGAGCGGCAGGCTGCCCGCGGTCGTCGAGGACCGCTGACGCGCCTTCGGGCCTGTCGCGGAAAGTTGACCTAGCCTGGCGGTATGAAGATCCGCCGCGCCGCCTCCCCCGACGACGTGTTCGCCGCCGCGCACCTGTTCGACGCGCCGCCGCAGCCGGACGCGACGGCGCGGTTCCTGGCGCAGGATCACAGCCACCTGCTGATCGCCTACGTCGGCGACCAGCCGGCCGGGTTCGTGTCCGGTGTGGAGACGACACATCCGGACAAGGGCACCGAGATGTTCCTCTACGAGCTCGGCGTGGACGACGCGTTCCTGCGCCGCGGCATCGGCACGGCGTTGGTGGAGGCCCTGAAAACCCTTGCGGCGGAACGGGGTTGCTACGCGATGTGGACCGGGACCGCCGCAGGGGACGCGGCGGCGCAGGCCACCTACAAGAAGGCGGGCGGGTCGATCGACGACGGCGCCTTCGTCTCCTGGGAGCTCTGAGCCGTCAGCCGACGGCCCCCGGCCACAGCACGGCCTGGGCGACGATCACCCGTTCGCCGTCGAAGGTCACCGCGGGACCTTCGTGCAACCGGTAGCCCAGCGCGATCATCTCGCTGACCCTGCGGCAGAACGTCGCGTCGTCAGGCCCGGTCAGAACTCGGTAGACCGGCAGATCGTCCGGGGGTGCGCTCATGATCAGCTCCAGACCGGTTCGTCTACTTCGGACACTCGCCCGTCCGCCCGGAAGTGCAGGAACCGGTCGAACGACTTGGCGAACCACCGGTCGTGCGTGACCGCCACGACCGTGCCCTCGAAGTCGTTCAACGCGTTCTGCAGCGCCTCCGCCGACGCGAGGTCGAGGTTGTCCGTCGGCTCGTCGAGCAGCAGCAGCGTCGCCCCGGACAGCTCCAGCAGCAGGATCTGGAACCGCGCCTGCTGACCGCCCGAGAGGTTCTCGAACCGCTGGTCACCCGACTTGTCGAGCCCGTAGCGCTTCAGCACGGACATCGCCGCGCCACGATCGCGGCCACGACGCTGGTCGTCGCCGTGCCAGAGGATGTCGACGAGCGTGCGGCCGAGCCACTCCGGGTGCTCGTGCGTCTGCGCGAACAGGCCGGGCACCACACGGGCGCCGAGCTTCCACGCGCCGGTCGTGCGGACGTCGTCGCCGCCGAGCAGCCGCAGGAAGTGGCTCTTGCCGGACCCGTTCGAGCCGAGGACTGCGACCCGGTCGCCGAAGAAGATCTCCTGCGAGAACGGCTTCATCAGCCCGGTCAGCTCCAGCTCCTCGCACGTGATCGCGCGAACGCCGGTGCGGCCGCCCTTCAGCCGGGGATTGACCTTCTCGTCCGTGGGGATCTCCGGTGGTGGGCCGGCTTCCTCGAACCGTTGCAGCCGTGCGGCCATGACTCGGTACTTCGGCGCCATCGACTCGTAGTACTTCGCCTGCTGTTGGAGCGTGCGCACGAGTTCCTTGAGCCGCTCGTGCTCCTCGTTCCAGCGGCGGTGATCTTCCAGCAGCTTCTCGATGCGTTTCGCGCGGGCGGCGTGCCAGGTCGCGAACGAGCCGGCGTGCGTCCACGCGGAATGCGCCTCGACCGTGACGACGTGCGTGGCGGCGTTGGCCAGCAGCTCGCGGTCGTGGCTGACGACCAGCACGGCCTTGTCGGTGGCCTTCAGCCGGTCCTCCAGCCAGCGCTTGCCGGGCACGTCGAGGTAGTTGTCGGGCTCGTCGAGCAGCAGGACCTGCTCGTGGCCGCGCAGCAACGTTTCCAGGACCAGGCGTTTCTGCTCGCCGCCGGACAGCGTGCGCACCTCGCGGAACCGTGCCCGGTCGTAGGGCAGGCCGAGTGCGGCGACGGTGACGGTGTCCCAGAGCACCTCGACGTCGTACCCGCCGGCCTCGCCGTAGCTGGTGAGAGCGTTTGCGTACCGCATCTGGGCGGCTTCGTCGTCGGTGTCCATCAACGCGAGCTCGGCCTCGTCCAGCTCGGCCGCGGCCCGGCGCAGCGCCTCCGGGGCGACGGCGAGAAGCAGGTCGCGGACGAGTGAGTCGTCCCGCACGGACCCGATGAACTGCGGCATCACCGCCAGCCCGCCCTGCACGTGCACGCTGCCCTGCTTCGGGGTGAGCTCACCCGAAAGGATCCGTTGCAGCGTCGTCTTGCCGACACCGTTCGCGCCCACGAGCGCGACGACGGTCCCGCCGCTCACCTTGAACGAGACGTCGCGGAACAGCTCCCTGCCGTCGGGGAGTGCGTACGCGAGCCCGTTCGCTTCCAGATAACCCACGCCGGTGATGGTCGGGGGTGCCCAGTTCCCGGCGCCAGCGAGTTTCCGGCTAACGGAGGCGGATCGGGTACCTGCGCAGCACGAGCACACCGGCCGTGACCAGCAGGCACTGGAACGCCGGGCCGAACGCGCCGATCACCGTCAGCAGCACCGTGAGGCCGCCGAACACGAGCAGGAAGAGGTAGAACAGCCACGGGCGCACCTGGCGGTTCATCGTGCGGGCGAATCTCGGTTCGTCTGCCAGCAACCGCTGCTCGATCTCCTGGAGCGAGCGGCGTTCGGCTTCACTCAGCATGGGGGCCTCCGGAGGACGTCGGGACGTCATCATTCCCACTCGTCACCCAGTGGATACTCGAACGCCGCCTGAGTCAAACTCGGGATCGCCCGATCAGTCATACTCCCGCGCCTGCTCGGGGGATTCGAAGAAGCTCGCGCTGAGACTCGACGCACAGCAGTTCGCCGCCTACGAGGGTGCGCGCTGATCGACCGGGTCGCCGCGACCTGCTGACCCAGCCGGCGCTCAGGACCCCGCTGATCTTGGCCGTCGGCCGAGATCGACGCCGAGCTGCACCGCTGCTACGCCCGCGACATCTCCTGGTCAGCGGCTCAGCGCGACCAGCCGGGAAACCGCGCGCAGGTACTTCTTCCGGTACCCGCCCTTGAGCATCTCCTCGGTGAACAGGTCCGACAGCGGCTGACCGGACACGGCGACCGGGATGTCGCGGTCGTAGAGCCGGTCGCCGAACGCCACGAGCCGCAGCCCGACGTTCTGGTCCGGTGCCGGCTTGACGTCCTTGAGGTGCACGGCCGTGACGCCGTCGAGGAGCCGGCCGTACTTCGACGGGTGGATCCGGGCGAGCGCCTTGCACAGGTCGTCGAAGTCGTCGATGGTCGAGCCCGCGGTGTCGGCCGCCTTGGTCTCCAGCTCGTCGGACGACATCGGCGGCGGGGCGTCGGGCAGGCCGCGGTGGCGGTAGTCCGGGCCGTCGACGCGGACCACGTCGAACTTCGAGGACATCGACTGGATCTCGCGCAGGAAGTCGGCGGCGGCGAAGCGGCCCTCGCCGAGCTTGTCCGGCAGCGTGTTGGACGTGGCGGCGACGAACACGCCGGCCGCGGTCAGTTCCTTGATCAGGCGGGTGACCAGCATGGTGTCGCCGGGGTCGTCGAGCTCGAACTCGTCGATCGCGAGCAGCTTGTGGCCGCTCAGGCGCCGGACGGCCTCCGGGAAGGTCAGCACTCCGACGAGGTTCGTCAGCTCGACGAACGTGCCGTACGCCTTGGGGCCCGGCACGGCGTGCCACAGCGACGCGAGCAGGTGGGTCTTGCCGACGCCGAAGCCGCCGTCGAGGTAGAGGCCGAGCTTGCCCTCGTCGTCCTTCGACCCGAACAGCGACCACGTCTTCTTGCGCTTGAGGCTGACCCGCGCGGCGAACAGGCGGCCGGCCTCGACCGCGGCGGCCTGGCTCGGCTCGTCCGGGTTGGGGATGTAGGTGTCGAAGCTGACGGTGTCGAACCTCGGTGGCGGCACCAGGTTCTCGATCAGTTCGTCGGCACCGATCTGGGGATCCCGGTCGGACAAGCGCATGCCCGCAGCTTATCGGCGTGATGGGATGTGTCCGTGCAGATGTTGTGGCCCTCACCAGGCGTTGAGATGACCGACACAGCCCTCGAGTCGCTCTACGCCTATCCGCCGGACCGGACGTGGGTGACCGCCAACTTCGTGTCCAGCGTGGACGGTGCCGTCTCGGTCGACGGGCGCTCGGCGGGGCTGGGGTCGCCCGCGGACAAGAAGATCTTCACACTCGGCCGGGAACTGGCCGACGTCGTGCTGGTGGGAGCCGGAACGGTGTTGATCGAGGGCTACCGGCCCTCGGCACGGCTGCCGATCGCCGTGGTGACCGCGCGCGGGACGCTGACGCCGGACCTGCCGCTGTTCACCGGCTCCGCGGTGCCGCCGATCGTGATCACCTGCGCGGCCGCAGGACTCCCGCCGCTGCCCGCCGACGTGATCGTCGCCGGGGAGGACGAGGTCGACCTCGCGCAGGCGGTGTCCGAACTCGCGGCGCGCGGCCTCCACAGGATCAACCTGGAAGGTGGGCCGCGGCTGTTCGGGTCGATGATCGCGGACGGACTGGTCGACGCGCTGAACCTGACTATCTCGCCGTTGCTCGCCGTTGGTGACTCGTCGCGGATCGCGCACGGTCCGGTGGTGCCGCCGGTGGATCTGGAGCTCACGTCGGTCCTGCGCGCGGACGACGTCCTTTTGCTGCGGTACCAGCGGCGAAATTCCAGGTCAACTACTCAACCCTGAAGAGCGAACTTGAGGCTCGATCCCAAGGGCGTTGTTCGCGTTCATCGTCCACGGCTGGCTGCGCGTGTGCGGGCCGCATTTCCCGATGGCTGCTCAAGCAGCTGTCAGGTCGGGCACGTTGACGTGTACCCACGCCGACCGAGCCCGGGTTCGGACATTCACGGCGGCGACGACATCGGCAGGTCCAGCGAGACCACACCGACGACAAAGGAAAAAATCTCTGGCGGGACGGTTCGAACGTTCGGTGTGGCCGCACCGCGGACACATTTGGCTGGTGTACCGCGCATCGACGAGAATCACCGGCACACCAGCGCGTTTCGCCTTGTAACGGATGTGTTGTTCGAGCTGGTGGAACGGCCAGCTGGTGAGTGTGGCCCGCTGGTGCCGGGAAACCGTGACCCGGTCGCGGATACCGCCGAGGTCTTCCAGGGCAATACCGCGACCGGTGCGTTCGGCAACAGCCACAATCTTCTTGGCGACCTGATGATTCACGTGTGTCGAGTGCCGAGCTTCACGCTTGGTGCGCCGCTTCAACCGGCGCCGCGCCGACTTCGTCCGCTTCGCCTGCAGCTCAGCACGTTTGCGGGCATGCCAGCGTCGGTAGCGCTGCAGGCGACGGCCCTGGAAGTTGTCCAGGTCGCTGGTAGTGGCCAGGTTCACGATGCCTCGATCGACGCCGATCCAATCGACAGGTTCGATCTCGGGTTTCTCTGTGATGTCGCAAGTGGCGATCAGGAACCACATGCCGTCCCGGTGCACCAGATCCGACTCGCCCCTCCGATGCGCACGCAGCGTGGTGAGTTGGTCCGCGGAACCGGTGAAGCGCAAGTTCTTCATCCTGCCCGCGACAGTCCAGATCGACACGGTTCCCTGGTCGTACTGCCACGACAGACAGCGGTCATCGAATGGCTGCGCCGCATCAGACCGGAACCTGATCGGCTTCGATTCCGCCTTCACCCGACGTCTGCCGCCCGCAGGCCCGAGGTTGCCGTTGCGGATGTTCGCGTACAAGGAGGTGTACGCATCCGAGACTTTCTTGATCACATGCTGAGCGGCCTGCGCACCCAGACCCTGTGCCTTCAGTGGGGCGTAAGCGGCCTTACGCAAGGCGTACTCACGAAACACACCCGCCTCGAACGCTACCCGTGACACGGCAGCAGCTGCGTCGTTGCACGCGTGCAGAGTCGACCGCAACGCCACCGCCTGCTCGACAGTCGGCAGCAGCTTGACCTGCACGACGAGCTTCACCGCACGACCATACCGAACGCGTGTTCGAGGCTTGGTGCGGGCCGTCGGCGCAGAACCTGGAGAGCGCACCCTCCTGCCACCGGTCCGATGCTCATGCGACAACTTCGACGAAGAGGCAGGATGACCGCGTGGACCTACCGCTGACGCCACCTCTGCAGCCCATGCTCGCCACCGCGGTCGACGGTATACCGGATACTGCCGACCTGCTGTTCGAGCCCAAGTGGGACGGTTTCCGCTGCGTGGTGTTCCGCTCCGGCGACGAGGTCTTCCTGCAGTCCCGCAGCGGCAAGCCGCTCAACCGCTACTTCCCCGAGGTCGTCGCGTCGATGCTCGACGTGCTGCCTGACCGGGTGGTCGTCGACGGCGAGCTCGTCGTGGCGAAGAACGACGAGCTGGACTTCGACGCGTTGTCCGAGCGCATCCACCCGGCGGCGTCCCGCGTGACGATGCTGTCGGAGTCGACGCCCGCCACGTTCGTCGCGTTCGACCTGCTGGCGCTCGGGTCCGAGGTGCTGCTCGAGTCGCCGACGGTCGCGCGGCGCGAGGCGTTGCTCTCGTTGCCCGGCCTCAACATCACGCCCGCGACGACCTCGGTCGAGACGGCGCGGCAGTGGTTCACGCTGTTCGAGGGCGCCGGCCTGGACGGCGTGATGGGCAAGCCGTCGGACGGCCCGTACACGCCGGGCAAGCGCTCGATGATCAAGGTGAAGCACGCCCGCACCGCGGACGTCGTGCTCGCGGGCCTGCGCTGGCACAAGGACACCGAGCCCGGCACGGCCGTCGGCTCGCTGCTGCTCGGCGTCTACGACTCGAACGACGTCTTGCACCACATCGGGGTCTGCGGCTCGTTCAAGGCCGCCGAACGCCGTTCGTTGGCCGAGGAGCTCGCGCCGCTGATCACCGAGTCCGCCGACCACCCGTGGGCGAACCCCGTTCCGGGGCAACGGATTCCTGGCGAGATCAACCGCTGGCGCGGGAAGCAGGCCGAGTACGTGGCGTTGCGCCCGGAGCGGGTGCTGGAGATCCACTACACCCAGACCGAGGGCGAGCAGCCCGTGCGGTTGCGGCACAACGGCCAGTTCGCGCGGTGGCGCCCGGACCGCGAGCCGTTGTCGTGCCGCTACGACCAGCTCGACATCCCGGCCCGCTACGACGTGGCCTCGGTGCTGAAGGGCGAGCTGCGGGCCCGTTAGACCTCGGGCTTCGCCGACCGGGTCGCACCGACGGACGCGATCACGACGCAACAGACGGCGACCCACTGCGCCGGCCTGAGGTGCTCGCCGAGCAGCACCAGACCCGCCACCGCCGCGACCGCGGGCTCCAGCGACATCAGGATCCCGAACACGCGCGGCGGCATGCGGCGCAACGCCTCCAGCTCCAGCGAGTACGGGATCACCGACGACATCAGCGCCACGGCGAGCCCGGCCGCGAGCACGACCGGGTCGAGGATCGCGGTGCCCGCCGACGAGATGCCGAACGGCAACGCGATGACCGAGCCCACCACCATGGCGAGCGCGAGCCCTTTGCCGTCGGTCGTCTGACTGCCGAGCTTCGCCGTCACGAGGATGTACGCCGCCCAGCACGCGCCGGCGGCCAGCGCGAACAACACGCCCGTCCACAACAGACCGCCCTCGACCCGCGTGAGCAGCACCACACCGGCGCCCGCGAGCAGCACCCACACGCCGTCGAGCCAGCGCCGCGAACCGGCGACGGCCACCGCGAGCGGGCCGAGGAACTCGATGGTCACGGCCGCGCCGAGCGGGATGCGGTCGAGTGCGGCGTAGAAGCAGAGGTTCATCGCGGCCAGCACCGCGCCGTAGCTCACGACGACGGCGAGTGTGCGGCGGTCCATCCGCAGCGACGGCCGCCAGATCAGGACCAGCACCAGCGCGGCGACGACCAGGCGCAACGTGACGGTTCCCGCCGAGCCAGCGACCGCGAACAGCTGCTTCGCGATGGCCGCGCCGACCTGCACGCTGACGATCCCGAGCAGCACGAGCGCGGTCGGCGGGATGCCGCCGATCAGCCGGGCGACGGGGAGCCGGTCAGCGTGAGCCATGGCCCCATCCTGACTCACGATGTCCACTCGAATTCGAGACTCACCGTGCTCAATCCGAGAAGCCAACTGCGGCGATGAGTCTCGGCACAAAAGCGGTGCCGAGACTCACCGCGGTCTCACGTGGAAGGTGCGACGCTCACCTTCCCGGAGTGTGAACGAGAGTGAGGACATCTGTGCGTCGCGCTGCCTTGGCCCTTCTGGCAGTGAGCGTGCTGACGGCGTGCAGCGCGGGACCCTCGACCCGGCCGGTGATCGCGGTCAAGGGCGAGGAGAACCAGCCCGTCGACCAGAGCGCGCTCGCGGGCCCGCAGCCCGTGCCACCGCTGGACGAGTACAAGAAGGACTCGCTGGCGTGGTCACCGTGCAACGAGCAGATGAAGGACCGCCTCGGCGCCAACCCTCCCCAGGGCGACCAGACGTACGAGTGTGCGCGCATGACCGTGGTGCTCGACCCGCCGGGACGTCCGGGACGCGGCACGCTCGGCATCGCGCTGATGCGCGTCGGCACGGGCAAGAGCGCGTTGGTCGTGGTCAACGACCCCGGCGGTGAGCCCGGCACGGTGAAGGCGGCGCGCCTCGCGGCGTCGTTGCCGAAGGATCTCCTCAGCACGTACACGATCATCGGCGTGGACAGGCGCGGCACGGGCCGTTCGGACGGCATTTCGTGCGTACCGCAGGCAACGCGCGCGCAGCTCGTCGAGTACGACCCCGCCGAGACCGAGCAGTCGAACCTCGTCGTCGCCGCGGGTGAGGCGTCGCAGGAGTGCGTGCTCGACCTGGAGGGCAGGCTGACCGCGTTCGACTCCTGGCGCGCGGCCGCCGATCTCGAACGACTCCGCGACTACCTCGGCACCGACCGTCTCAACGCCATCGGTCTCGGCGAGGGCTCGCGCGTCGTCACGACCTACACGCAGCGCTACCCGAACCGCATCGGCCGCATCGTCCTCGACGGCGCCCCGGACCCGACGCTCGACCAGGTCGGCGTCCTCGAGTCGCGAGCGGTCGCGGCCGAGGCGACGTTCGACGAGTTCGCCAAGGACTGCAAGACCCGCGGCTGCGCCCTGGCCAACCCCCGCGAGGACGTGAAGGCTCTCCTGACGCAGCTGCGCACGACACGCGTCCGCGGCGAGTACGTGGACCTGACGCCCGGCTCCGCGCTGAACGCGGTCCTGGCCGGCCTCACCGAACGCTCACGCTGGCCCGCGCTGGCCGACGCACTGGTGAAGGCGCGCGCCGGTGACGCCAGCGGCCTGTTCGCCTTCCTCGACCCGCTGGTGAACGACCTCGAGGAGAACCCGCCCCGCTTCGACGCGGGCCTGGTGATCGGCTGCAACGACACTGCCACGCGCATCCCGCCGGACCGCGTGAAGGCGCTCGCCGCCGACTGGCAGAGCAAGCACGCGCTGTTCGGTGCCGTGTTCGCCCGCCAGCTTCTGCACTGCAACCCGTTCCCGCCGCCCAAGGCCGAGAAGCTCGACCCGTTGAAGAGCGCGCCGCCGATCGTGGTGCTCAGCACGGCCAACGACCCGGCGACGCCCGCGCCCGGCACCGAACACACGGCGCAGCGGCTGCCGGGGTCGGCGTTGATCGGGTGGCAGGGCAGCGGGCACGGGGCGCTGGCCCTGTCCGGTTGCGCCACGACGGCGGTGCGCGACTACCTGATCGACGCGAAGGTGCCGTCGAACGGCACCGTCTGCCCGCCCTGATACTCCGTAGCCTCGACGGGTATGGGGAACCAGCTCCACGGCACCGCGAACAACGTCGTGCAGGTCCGGGACGTCCACGGTGATCTGTACCTGCACCAGCCGCAGCCGACCATCCGCCCGGTGGTGCCGCACCAGCTCCCGGCCGACGTCCGGCAGTTCAGCGGCCGGGAGAACGAGCTCCGGCAGCTCGACGCGCTGCTGACCGAAGAGCCCGCGGCGGTGGTCATCTGCGCGATCGCCGGTACAGCCGGCGTCGGCAAGACCGCTTTGGCGGTGCGCTGGGCACACCGGGCGCGTGATCACTTCCCCGACGGCCAGCTGTACGCCGACCTGCTCGGCTACTCCCCCGACGCACCGGTCCAACCCGCCCAAGCGCTGGAAGGCTTTCTGCACGCGCTCGGCGTGTCCGGTGACGCGATTCCGCCGCGGCTGGACGACCAGGCCGCGCTCTACCGCTCGCTCCTCGACGGACGGCGGGTGCTGGTCGTGCTCGACAACGCGAGCTCACCGGACCAGGTCCGCCCGCTCCTGCCCGGTTCGAGCAGCTGCTTCGCCCTCGTCACCAGCCGCAGTGGCCTGGCAGGCCTCGTCGCCCGCAACGGCGCCCAGCGACTGACCCTGGACCTGTTGTCCCGCTACGAATCCCTGCGTCTGCTGCGCGATCTCGTCGGCGCGGCCCGGGTCGACGCCGAACCGGAAGCCTCCGCGACCCTGATCGACCAGTGCGGCCGGTTGCCGCTGGCGTTGCGCGTGGCAGGCGAACGAGCCGCGGCCGAACCGGGGCTTGCACTGAGCGAGCTCACCACCGAGCTGCAGGACGAACGCAGCCGCCTGGACCTGCTGTCCGACGACGACGGCGACGCGAGCACCGCCGTCCGCGCGGTCTTCTCGTGGTCGTACCGCAACCTGCCGCCGGCCGGTGCGCGGCTGTTCCGGTTGCTGGGCCTGCACCCCGGCCCGGACTTCGGCGTGCACGTGGCCGCCGCACTCGCCGATGTCCCTTTGCCTCAAGCGAAACGGCTCCTCCAGGCCCTTGCCGGGGCACACCTGGTCCAGGCGAACGGTTCCGGCAGGTACCGGTTCCACGACGTGCTACGCCTCTACGCGGCCGAGCTCGCCGAGTCCGAAGAGCCTGCCGAACTCCGGCTCGCGGCTGCCCGCCGCATGCTCCACTGGTACCTCCACTGCGCGATGACCGCCGACAGCCGTCTCCTGCCCCTGCTCACGGCACCCCGGATCCAGCTGCCGGAACCGCCGGTCGCTTCCCCGCCCTTCACCACCCGCGGCGAAGCCCTGGCGTGGTGCGAGGCCGAGGCCGCCAACCTCGCGGCAGCGACCCGGTGCGCTCACCAGCTCGGCGAACACGCACTGGCGGCTGCGTTTCCCTGGGCCCTGTGGAGCTACTACGACCTGCGCAAACCCTGGATCGACTGGATCGCCACCTACGAGATCGGGCTGTCATCCGCCCGCCTCCTCAACGACGACACGACCTGTGCCTGGATCATCAGGTCGCTCGGCGTCGCGTACTACGACCTCCAGCGCTTCGACGAGGCCGCCGCCCTCCTCGAGGAGTCGCTGGCGATCCGCCGGAGTCCGGGGAGTCTCGACATGCTCGGCTCCACCTACCGCAAGCAGGGCAACGTCGAGGCCGCGCTCGAATGCCACCGGGAGGCACTCGCGCTCCGGCTCGAAAGCGACCGTCCACGCGGCATCGCGGTCACGCTGAACCGGCTGGGTTCCACCTATCGCGACCTCGGACGCTTCGACGAGTCACTCGAGTACCTGAACAGGTCGCTCGCGCTCCGGCGCGAAATCGGCGATCTGCACGGACAGGGCTTCGCGCTCCACAGCATCGCGGCCACCTACGAGCAGCTCGACCGGCTGGACGAGGCGATGGAGGCGTACCGGGAGTCGCTGGTCGTCCGAAGGGAGATCGGCGACCGGCGCGGCGAGGCGGACATCCTGCTCTGCCTGGGGAAGATCCTGGCGCGGCAAGGCGAGACGGGCCGGGCACAGGAGGTGTGGGCGGAAGCTCTCGACACCTTCACCGATCTCGGCGCGCCTCAGGCCTCCGACGTGGCGAGAATGCTGCAAGACCTCGACAAGACGTGACAAGGGGAGCCTCCCGCCTGGCCGGAGCGGGAAGCTCCCCGAGCGAACCTCGTGTCAGCAGCTGGAACAGCAGCCGCAGCCGGGACCCGTGCACCCGGAACAGCACCCACACGTACCCATCAGGGCCTCCCCGTCCTCCAAGCCGGACCTGCGCGGGACATCCGCGCACCCCACGGTCCGCCCCGGCACCAGCCCTGGGAACCCCTCTCACCCGAACGCGCGGCGACAACCACCCGAGCCGTGGCAGCACGTGACTTCGCTACGCGCCCAGGTCGTCCAGAGCCTTCTGCGCTGCCTCCAGTTCGGCGCGCAACTGCTCCACCCGGGCCAGTTGCTGGGCACGCGCCGCGTTCAGGACGCCCTCGACGATCTCGGCGACCTCCGGGGTGAGCAGCTTCGCGGCCTGGGCCACAGCGGCCGGGGACACCGGCGTCGGGCGGATGGCCTTGCGGGTGCCCTGGAGCACCTCGACGGTCCACTCGCCCTCGCCCGCCGTCACCAGCGTCACGGTGACCTCGGGTGTGGCGCCCTTCGAGGACGGCTTGCGCGCCGCGGGCTTCGGGGCCGCCGGTTCGACTGGTGCGGCAGCGGGTTTCGGCTTGGGGGCCGCGGGCTTCACCGGCGCCTCCGGAACGTAGGGGTGAATGATCTCAGTCTCGCGCGGCGGCTCCGGCGGCGCAGGAGGTGGGGTCGCCGGCTTCTTGCGCGGCGGGGGCTTCTCCAGCGTCAACTCGGCCGGGGAGAAGGACATCTCGTCCTTCGAGCCCGTCGGCCTGACCTGGATGAAGTCACCCTCCTCCGGGTCGGTGAACGCCAGCAGTTTCGCCGACCTCCCCGCCTCCATCCCCACCGCGGCCGCCGTGAACCACACCAGCGGCTGGGTGCCTCCGTCCAGTTGCGAGCGCAGGCTGTCGACGTCCTCCGCCGACAGCCCGCTCTTCTTCGCCATCGCGCTGCCTCCCCACCGTTCGAACACCTGTGCCCCAGCATGCCGCATACCCCTGACATTTCTGAGCACCGGGTCGGCAGCAAGATCACTACCCAAAAATCCTACGGAGTTCCGTCGACCCCGCAGATGTAGCCGGCGTTGATGCAGTTGCGGACCCGCCGCTCCAGCTCAGCCGGGTCCCACGCGTTCATGAAGTCACCGTGGAACGTGTAGCCGGGCGCACTCGTCACGTTCGCGCCGTTGAGCGTGCCTCCCAACGACAACCCGGTGCCGTTCACCGGATAGGTGATCAGGAACTCCAGCCGCGGCACCACCACGGGATGCGACGACGGGCAGACCAGCCCCACCGCGAAGGCCATGTGGTCGCGGTGGTTCGCCGAGTCGAGGTCCCTCCCGTTCCAGCACGTCGGGAAGTCCAGGTACGTCTCGACCTTGGTGCCCGGCGGGCAGTTCAGGAAGTCGCGGTTCGACGGCGACTGCGTCGTGCACGACCACCGCGCCGCCGGGTTCTCCTCCGGCGACGTGGCCTTCGCGTTGCCCACCACGTACCGCAGCCCCTGGGGATGCGCGACGGCCCGCGTCCGGTCGTGAATGCCCTGGTAGTAGATCGTCACGCTGTCGGGCGCGACCGCCTGGCCGTTCTTGTAGAGCGTCGGCACCCAATAAGCCGACTTGTCCGAGATCGGGTTGCAGTTCGTCGACCCGGCCCGCAACGACGTCAGCGTGGAGAACGCGTTCGTCGTCCTGTTGCCGAAGAACTCGTGCATGTGTGAGACGCCGGACTGGTTCTGGAACACGATCGGGTCGTCCTGCCTGCGATGACTGGACGCGCAGGTGACCCGGAACTCGGACCCGGGAACAGCCTGCTGCTCCACCACCGCCCGCGCCTGCTCGGCGCTGTAGACGTGACTGTGCCCCGCGTGCGACACCGCCGGCCTCTGTCCCACGACGAGTCCCGCCGCCACGAGCGACACCGCCACCGCCGCGATGCCGATCGCACCTCGAATCCGCACGTGCATGGAAACTCCTCTCGCACCACGATGTGTGAGAGCGCTCTCATGACAAACGGTAAACCCAGTTGCCAGCAAATGTCCACGTGAGGATTGCTCGGACGATCACCCGATGACGTCGGGCTCGGCTTCCTCGGCACGCAGCCGGTACTCGCAGCCGTACTCGACCGCGTACGACAGCTCGTAGATGTGCACGATCTTCGGACCGCCGTGCAGGTGCACGTACGTCACGGTCTGCTTCGGGTCATCCGGCGTGGACGGCAGCGAGTCGACCCGGCCGTCGAGGGGACCGCCGACGTACCGCACGACGTACGGCTGGGACATGGCGACCTCCTCTCGCGTTCCCCCCAGTCTACGAGGTCAGCCAGTCGATCCGTTCCCGATACAGCCGGTTGGCTCACTCAGTCCTGTTTGCGGGCACGCGAAGGCTGCACCCGCATCGGCTCGCCCGGCATCTTCGGGTAGTCCGGCGGGTACGGCATCTCGCCACGCGGGTCGGCCGCGTACCACCCCAGCAGCGTCTCGATGCCGAACGCCTCCGAGTCGAGGCCCTCGTGCGGGTTCCCGCGCTCGGCGAGGTACTTCGGCACGGTCAGCACGTCGAAGTCATCGGGGTCCACAGTGGACAGTTCGTCCCACTCCACCGGTGTGGACACGGTCGCGCGGGCCGTTCCGCGCACCGACCAGGCCGAGGCGATCGTGCGGTCGCGGGCGGCCTGGTTGAAGTCGATGAAGACGCGCGAGCCGCGTTCTTCCTTCCACCAGGCCGAAGTCGCGAGGGACGGCGCGCGCTTCTCGACCTCGCGGGCCAGTGCGATCACCGCGTGCCGAACGTCGATGAAGTCCCACTCGGGGCGGATCCGGACGGCGACGTGGATGCCGCGGCCGCCGGAGGTCTTCGGGTAGCCGGTCAGGCCGGCGTCGGCGAGCACCTCGCGCAGCACCAGGGCGACGCGGGCGGCGTCGGAGAAGTCCGTGCCCGGCTGCGGGTCCAGGTCGATGCGCAGCTCGTCGGGGTGGTCGACGTCAGGCCGGCGGACGGGCCACGGGTGGAAGTCGAACGTGCCGAGGTTGGCCGCCCACACGATCACGGCTTCCTCGGTCGGGCAGATCTCGTCGGCGGGGCGGCCGGAGGGGAAGCGGACGGTCACTGTCTCGACGTAGTCGGGGGCGCCCTTCGGCACGCGCTTCTGGTAGAACGCCTCGCCCTCGACGCCGTCGACGTAGCGCTTCAGGACCACGGGACGGTCGCGCAGCACGGACAGCAGCGCGGGCGCGACGGTGCGGTAGTACTCGACCACCTGCCCCTTGGTGATGCCCCGCGCGGGGAAGTACGGCTTGTCCGGGTTGGACACCCGCACCAGCCGGTCACCGACCTCGAGCTCGATCGCCTTCGCCTTCGCAGCCACGCCGAAACACTAAAGGCCCCGGACGAACGCCGCGAGCGCCAGTTCGAAGCTGTCGTGGTCGAGTTCGCGGGCCACGCCGGCCAGCAGGTGGGCGCGGTCGAGGTGCGGGTAGCGGCCGGAGTAGTCGGCGGGATCGGCGGAGAAACCGCTGGAGAACGAGCTCAGCGCCGAACCGAACACGATGTACATCAGGCCCGCGGCGATCATCGTGGCCTCGCGGCGCGACCAGCCGGCGTCGACCAGGGCGCCGTGCAGGATGTCGAGCCGCTTCAACGACTCGTCACGACCGGCCGGGCCGTACGCCAGGAACGGGACGATGTTCGGGTGCGACGACAACGCCGCACGGTACGAGCGCGCGCACCGGATCAAGCCCTCCCTCCAGTCGACTTCGAAGCCGGACACGTCGACTGCAGACAATATGGAGGATGCGATGTCGTTGAGCAGCTGGTCCTTGGTGCGGACGTGCCCGTACAGCGACGCCGCCTGCACTCCGAGCTCGGCGGCGAGCTTGCGCATGGACAGGCCGTCGAGCCCGTCGCGGTCGATGACGGCCAGAGCCGTCGACCTGATGCGGTCGGGGCTCAGCAGAGGGGTGCTCGGCCGGGGCATGTGGGTTAACCTAACACTGTTCGGTTAATCGGGAGGACCCGTGGACTTGACGCTTTCGGACGAGCACCGGCAGCTCAGGGAGCTGGCACGGCGCTTCACTGACGAGCGCATCGTCCCGCACGCGACGCGGTGGGACCGTGAGGAGGCGATCGACCGGGACCTCGTGCCGGCACTCGGCGAGGTCGGGTTCCTCGGGCTCGGCATCGACGAGACCTACGGCGGGTCCGGCGGCGACAACCTCGCCTACTGCCTGGTGCTCGAAGAGATCGCGCGCGGCGACAGCGCCGTCCGGGGCCTCATCTCCGTCTCGCTCGGGCTGGTCGCGAAGTCGATCGCGAAGCACGGCGCCGAGGAGCAGAAGCAGCGCTGGCTGCCCGGCCTCACCGCGGGCACCCTGGTCGGCTGCTTCGCGCTCACCGAACCCGGCACCGGCAGCGACGCCGGCAGCCTGGTCACCAAGGCCACGAGGACGGACGACGGCTGGGTGCTCAACGGCCGCAAGGTCTTCATCACCAACGGCACGTGGGCGGACGTCGCGCTCGTGTTCGCCCGCACGGGAGGACCAGGTCCGAAGGGCATCAGCGCCTTCCTGGTCCCCACGAGCACCGAGGGCTTCACCGCCACCGAGATCAAGGGCAAGCTCGGCATGCGCGGCCAGGCCACCGCCGAGATCACCCTCGACGACGTCGAGGTCGGAGAAGACGCCCTGCTCAGCGAGGAAGGCTTCAAGCTCGCGATGGGCGCGCTCGACAAGGGCCGCATGTCCGTCGCCGCAGGATGCGTCGGTGCCGCGAGGGGCGCGCTGGAGGCCGCACTCCAGTACGCCGAGGAACGCGAGCAGTTCGGCAAGCCCATCGCGGGCTTCCAGCTCGTGCAGGAGCTCCTCGCGGACATGGCCGTCGAGACCGACGCCGCCCGGCTCCTCACGTGGCGCGTCGCCGACCTCGCGGACCGCGGCGAACCCATGAGCACCGAGGCCTCCATGGCCAAGCTCTACGCCAGCGAGGCCGCGGTCAGGGTCGCCAACAACGCCATCCAGGTCTTCGGCGGCTACGGCTACATCGACGAGTACCCGGTGGGCAAGTACCTCCGGGACGCCCGCGTCACCACCCTCTACGAGGGCACCAGCCAGATCCAGAAACTGCTGATCGGCCGCGCGCTCACGGGCGTGAACGCGTTCATCTGAAAGGAAAGCAATGGACTTCACGCTCGACGAGGAGCAGAAGGAGATCCGCGACTGGGTGCGGACCTTCGTGCGCAAGGAGATCATCCCGCTGGAGCCGGAGGTGCTGCGCCGCGAACGCGCCGGCCAGCCCGGTCTGCCGAAGGACGAGCTGAAGGCGCTGCAGGACAAGGCCAAGCAGGCCGGGTTCTTCGGTGTGCTGACGCCGCAGGAGTACGGCGGCATGGGCCTGGGCGCGATGATGACCGCGCTCATCGAGGCCGAGCTCGGCCGCAGCTTCGTGCCGTTCCGGTTCGGCGGGTACGCGGACAACATCCTGTTCCACGGCAACGAGGAGCAGAAGCAGCGCTACCTGATGCCGACGATCTCCGGCGAACGCGTGTCGTGCTTCGCGATCACCGAGCCCGGCGCCGGCAGTGACGCCAAGGCCATCCGCACGACCGCCGTGCGGGACGGCGACGAGTGGGTCATCAACGGCGAGAAGACGTTCATCACGCAGGGCAACGAAGCCGACTTCGTGATGGTCTTCGCCGTGACGGACAAGGAGAAGGGCGCCGACGGCGGCGTCACGTGCTTCCTCGTCGACCGCGACATGGGCTGGAAGTCAGAGCCCATCCCGACCATGGGTCAGTGGGGTCCTGCGGCACTCGTGTTCGACAACGTCCGCGTGCCGCACGAGAACATCCTCGGCGAGGAGGGCAAGGGCTTCCACCTCGCGATGCAGTGGATCGGCCAGGGCCGTTACCTGCTGCCCGCCCGTGCGCTCGGATCGGTCGAACGCCTCGTCGAGATGGCGATCGAGCAGGCCAAGAACCGCGTCACGTTCGGCCAGCCCATCGCCGAGTACCAGGCCATCCAGTGGATGATCGCCGACTCCGCGGTCGAGATCGAGGCGCTGCGCTGGCTCGTGCTGCACGCCGCGTGGCTCGTCGACCAGAAGCAGGACTCGCGGCAGGCGCAGTCGATCGCGAAGCTCTACGGCGGCATCAAGGCCAACGAGATCGTCGACCGCGTGCTGCAGATCCACGGCGGCATGGGCTACACCCGCGAGCTGCCGATCGAGCGCTGGTACCGCGAGCTGCGGCTGCTGCGCATCTACGAGGGCACCGACGAGATCCAGCGCCGCACGATCGCCCGCAACCTGCTCAAGGGCCACGCGCACGTCCGAGGCACACTGGGTTGATGCTCCAGCACGACATCCTCGGCGTCGTCGAACGACAGGTCCGCACCTGGTCGGCCGGCGACGCCGAGGTGTACGCGGCGGCGACGGGCGGCTACTCCCCCGCGTTCGCCATCCCGCTGCTGCAGCACGGCGGCCCCCAGCTCGGGCTGACCGGTGCCGACATGACCCAGGTCCTGCACGCCGAGCAGTCGCTGTGGGTGCACCGCAGGCTCCCCGCGGACGGTTCCGCGGTCGTCACGAAGACCGTCACCGGCATCTACGACAAGGGTTCCGGCGCTCTCGTCGTCAGCACGTGGGAGTCGGAGTACGCGAGCACGCGGTCGTCGTGCTTCATCAAGGGCGAAGGCGGGTTCGGCGGCGACCGCGGCGAGACCCGCACGTTCGAGGTGCCCTCCACCGAACCGGACGTGAGCTTCTTCCAGACCTCGACGGACCAGGCGTTGCGGTATCGCGAAACCGGTGATGTGAACCCGATGCACTCCGACCCCGCGTTCGCCAGAAGGGCCGGGTTCGAACGACCGATCCTGCACGGCCTGTGCACGCTCGGCATCACCGTGCGCGGCAAGGACTTCACCGAGCTGCACGCCCGGTTCACCGCACCCGTGTTCCCCGGTGACGAGCTCCGGATCGAGCACTGGCCGACCGGCGAGTTCCGCACGTTCGCGGGCGATCGGCAGGTGCTCGTCGGATCGGTTCGGTTTTCCGAAGTGGACGGCAGCCGAAAATTCGGACGATCGGAGGCATGAGCACTGCCCTGGCAACCTTGGACTCCGGACTCGAACCGGTGCGTGTTGCGGTGGAGTCCCGCGACCTGATCAGCGCCGCCGGCGTGACGCACCTGCTGAAGAACTCACCACGGGTGCGAGTGGTGCAAGATCGCATGGACGCACATGTGTTGCTTGCTCTCGTCAACGAGCTGTGTGCGCAACAGGCCGCACGGCTGCGAGCGAGCGGTTCGTCCAGGATCGTGGTCATCGCCGCACGGGTGCACGACCTCACACCGTCGATCGCTGCACAAGCAGGCCTTCCGCTTCCCTTGCGGCGTGCGGACGTCAACGCCGAACGGCTGGTCAAGCTGCTCGTCGGCGGGCACCACGTGCAGGAGAGGTCACCGGTGCTGAACGACCGTGATCTGCAGCTGCTGCGGTTGCTGGCCGACGGCGCGACGATCGCCGAAGTCGCCGCACGGCTGTTCTGCTCGGAGCGCACCGTGAAGTACGCACTGCACCAGCTGCTGGAACGGTTCGGGCTGCGCAACCGCGTGCACGCCGTGGCGTGGGCACTGCGTTCGGGTCTGCTTTAGACGGTGCCGAAGACGGAGGAGAGCTGCACTCGCCTGCTGATCCCGACCTTGCGGTAGACGCGGGTCAAGTGCAGCTCGACCGCCCGTTGCGTGACGTTGAACCGCGTTGCGATCTCCCGGTTCGTCTCGCCGCCGAGCGCCAGCCGCACGATGCGCGACTCGTGCGGCGTCAGCTTCTGCCAGGCCGCGCACCGCAACGGCTGCTGCGACGGTTCCGCCAGCGCCGTCCGCGCGAGGCCGGCCAGTTCGGCGTCCCCCGCCTGTTCTGCGTCGGCCAGTGCGGCTCGCGGTGCGCCGAGGGCGAGGTGCATGCGTGCGCGGTGGTGCAGCAGCGGGGTGCACGCCCACGCCGGCGGCAACGTGCCCGTGTAACCGAGGCGCACCAGCACCTCCCGCGCCTCACCAGGCCTCCCTCTGTCCACACAGGACGCGACGAATGCGCCCGCACCCAGTGCCACGCAACCTCGCGCGGGTGAGGCCTCGGCGAGGTCGCGCATGAGCCGGGAAACCTCGGCGTGGTCACCGTTCTCCCGGTGCGCCCACATCTCCAGCGCCGTCAGCCAGTCGTTCTCCGTCCCGGTGAGCCGGGCGCGCAGCCGTGGCGCGAGCTCCAGCACCGCGACGGATCCGGCCTGCACCAGACCGAGCCCGGCGAGGACGACCGACGGCATCAGCAGCTGCCCGCTCTCGGGGAGGTCGCGGAGCACCTGCTCCGGGTCTTCGGGAATGACCGGCGGCCTCCCCAGAGCGCCCAGCACGTCCTCGTCGCACTGCCAGTCCAGCGCGACCGCGGCGAGCCAGTCCGCCGCGTCACCGTCGACGACGAGCGCCTGCCGTGCCAGCTCGCCCGCGCGCGGTGCGATCCCGCAGCGCAGGTGCAGGTCCGCCATCGCCACCGCCACCTGCGCCGCTGCCTCGCGGCTCAACGGCTCGCGCAGGGCGGCGCGCAGGCACCTCACCGCCTGGTCCGGTCGTCCGGCGGCCCGGTGCAGCCGTGCCGCGCTGTGCAGCACGGGAGCCACCCAGTACGCCCCGACGGGCTCGGCGCACGCCACGACCTGGTCGGCGACGCCAGCCGGTGGGTCGCAGCGCCGGTGCAGGACGTCCGCCGCCACGCGGTGCAGGCGTTCCCTGACCTCCGGCGCCGTCTCGTGCCGGATCGCGTGGCTCAACGCCGGGGACTGGAGGCGCATCGGCTCGGAAACCGCAAGCCGTGCGTCGACAAGGCGTTCGAACGCGGCGAGGGTGCGGAACGACCCCATGCCGGCGACTTCGCACAACAGGTCCAACGACGCATGGCCCACCACAGCCAGAGCGCGCGCAACGACCACCGCGTCGATGTCGAGCAACTGCCAGTGGCGTCGCACGGCCCGCAGCAGGCGTGGCAGCCGGAGTCCGGGAAGCGTGGCGCGCACCGAGTTCACGGTGAGGTCCGTGACGACGTCCAACACGTCGCTCACCACGCCCGGTGCGCCGCCGCTGTGCTCCAGGAACAACGCGGTCAGCTCGGGCGAGGGCTCGACGTCGAACCGGCGCCGGATCATCTCGGCCACCGATTCGGCGTCGACGGGCCGCAATGGAACCCGAACCGCATCGACGAAACCCAGAGAATCCGGGTCGAAGTCTCCTCCCACCACCACAGCGCCCCGAAATCGCGACAAACGTTCGCATTCCTCGGCACAAAGCTGCTCGACGTCGTCCACCACGAGCAACGTGTGGCTGTCGACCCCGGACAACGCCCGAAGACCCCGCACGGGCCGCAGCCCGCTGCGCACCGCGATCGACGACGCGACAGACAACAACGCGCTCTTGCCCATCCCCGTCGCGCCGTGCACGACGCACGACCGTGCACCACCACCGAGCGCGTCTGTCAAGACGGCTATCTCCCGCTCACGGCCCACGAGCAGGCCACCGGCCTGACGCACGACGGCGTCGACGAGGCCTGGACGAAGCGGGGCAACCATGCCATCCAGCAAATCGTCAGCGGCCCTGCGGGACCATGCAGAAGCACCGGCAGAACTTCCGCAGGTCTGCCCGTTCGCACAATTCAATTGGGAACGTCAACACGTGCCGTTGAACCGATTCGGCTTTCCTCGCGTGAGAACTGCTGAACACAGGCGAACACCTCAGGGAGTCCCCGATGCGGGTCGCGTCACGCACCGTCTTCGACTTCGTCCGGCAGAACGGCGCCACCGCGCCAGTTGAGACGGAACTGCTCTACCAGGCGGACGACCCGTTCGCGGTGACGATGAACTTCCACGCCGGCGGCTCGGTCGCGACGTGGATCATGGGCAGGGACCTGCTCGCCGAGGGCCTCGTCGCGCCGGCGGGCGAAGGCGACGTGCGGTTGCGCCCGCACGCCGGCCGGGTGCTCGTGCTGGAGCTGATCTCGGACCAGCACGTGACGGTGTTCCGGGTGCCGGCGGGCACGCTGCGGAAGTTCCTCGACGCGACCTACCGGCTCGTGCCGCCCGGCTCGGAACACTTCGACGCGGACGCGTTCGTGAGCACCGTCCTACGCTGACAGACCGATCCCGAGCGCGTCCGCGAGGTCAAGCTGCAGCTTGGTCATGCCGGGTGACTCGTGGCCCTCGCTCTCGGCCAGGGCACGCACCCGGTGGCGGATCGCGGCGTCGTGGTCGCCCATGCGGTCGCAAAGCCCGGCGAGCTCCATCAACACGGCCACCTTGACCTCCGGGTCGGACAGCGACTCCACGGCACCGGACAGCTGTTCCCGTGCCTCGGCGAGCCGTCCGGCGGCGGCCAGTGAGCGGCTGCGGGTGTGCCTGGCCATCGACCGCAGGTTCGCCGCACCCCGCCCGGTCAGCTCCTCGGCCTCGGCCACCACGTCGAGCGCCTGCTCGTGCTCGCCCGCGGCCACCAGCGCGTCCGCCAGGCGCAGCAGCAGCTGTGCCGCGTTCTCCAGGGCGACCCCGCGCTCGTCACCGCGCAACGCCCGTTCCTCCGCGACGCACGCCCGATGCGTCGCAACCGCGTCGGCGAAGCGCCCCAGCCGCTCCAGCAGCACACCGCTGTACGACATCGCGATCACCACGTTCATCGGCTGACCGGCCTCGCGGAACAGGTCCGCGGCGCGCTCGGCGTGCCTCACGCCCGCCGCGTGGTCACCGAGCCGGGTTTCGACGGCCGCCCGGTAGTAGTGCGCCCAGGCCGTCTCCGCGAGAGAGCCGCACTCCTGCGCTACCCGCAACGCCTCCTCATGCCACCGCACCGCCAGAGGGATGTTCGTGTGCCGTGCGACGTAGACCCAGCACACGAAGTTGAGTTGCTGGGCCTGTTGCTCGGCCTCACCCAGCGCGGCGGCCGCGGCGACGCCCGCCGTGTACACCTCCAGCCACAGCTCGCCGGACCCGCGGTGATCGGAGTACCAGTGCATCGACCGCGCGAGCGCCAGCACCTGCTCGTGGGCGCCGTCGTCGACGGCTTCCCGGAACGCGCCGCGCCAGTTCGCGAGCTCCTCGGACAGCCAGCGGTCCGCGCTCGCCAGGTCCGTCGCGCCCTCGTCGTCCGGGAGGAACGCCGAAGCGCACCGTTTCGCGGTGGTCAGCAGCCAGTCACGCGTGCGCAGGCGGTGCTTTTCGAGGTCCGGTTCCTCACTGTGCAAACGCTCGCGCGCGTAGTCACGTATCAGGTCGTGGAACGAGTACCTGCCGGGAACGTCCGGTCGCAGCAGGCTCGCGTCGACGAGGTCCTCCAGCAACGACTCCGCGTCGCCGGGAGCCAGATCGGTGGCGACCGCGGCGAGCGCGACGGACGTGTCCGGGCCGTGGACCAGCGCGAGCCTGCGGAACAGCATCGCGGCGTCCGGCGTGAGCAGCCGGTAGGACAGCTCGAACGCCGTGCGGACCTGGACGTCACCGGTCGCGAGCACGTCCAGGCGTTCCCGCTCGTCGGAGAGCTGCTCGGCGAGGTGCCGCAACGACGACGTGGTGCGGCCCGCGATGGCGAGGGCCAGCGGAACGCCGCCGCACAGCGTTGCGACCTCGTCCGCGGCGTGCAGGTCGGCCCTGATCCGGTCAGGCCCGGCGGTCGCGGCGAGCAGTGCGACGGCGCCGTCGTGACGCAGCGGGCCGAGGCCGAGGCGGGACCGGCAGGCCAGTCCCGCCAGAACGTTGCGGCTGGTCACCAGCACGAGCGAACCGGGGCTGGCGGCGAGCAGCGGCCGGACCTGGGCCTCGTTCCCGGCGTTGTCGAGCACGAGCAGCACGGTCCGTTCCCGCAGCATCGACCGGTACAGGCGGACGCGGTCGTCCGGGTCGGACGGCATCCGTGCGTCCGGTACGCCGAACGCCCGCATTAGCCGTGCGATCGCACGTTCTGCAGACAGCGGGGCCGGGTCCATGCCGCGCAGGTCGACGTGAAGAGAACCATCCGTGAACCGGTCGGCGAACCGGTGTGCGGCGTCCACCGCGAGAGAGGTCTTGCCCACGCCCGGAGGTCCGTGCACGACGACGACGTCCAGCACCGGCGATGCCGACGCACGGCCGATGAACTCGGCAAGCTGCTGCTGCTCTGGCTCACGGCCGATGAGGGCCTTACGGGCCGGAAGCGCGCAGTCGGTGCGTTCGGGACGTGGCTGGGCTGTGTGGGAGGACCGGGCGAGCGCCACGAACTGGTCGGCCTCGGTGCCGCGCAGGCCGAGTCCGGCCACGAGCAGGCCGACGGTCTGCGCCTGGGGAGTCTGCACCCGGCCGCGTTCGAGGTCGCTCAGCGTCCGCACACCCAGGCCGGCGCGGGCGGCGAGGTCCTCCTGCGTGAGTGCCGCGCGCCGCCGGTAGAAGCGCAGGAACTCGCTGAAGGTGGTCGCCCGCATCGCCTCACCCTCTGGACAAGCGTTTTCGCACTTCGGCGGCTATCTCGCGCGTTGCGTCGGTGTCCCACCGCTCGCACGTCGCGAGCGAGTCTCGCAGATGGCGCTGGCACGCGCTGTGGTCGCCTCGTGACTCGGCGTTGTCGGCGAGGGCCCGCAGGGTCTCGATCTCCCCGATCCGGTCGCCGGTCGCGCGGAACCCTTCGAGCGCCTGGGCGAGGTCCTCGTCGGACTGGTCGATCCGGCCCGCGGCCCGGTGAGCTTCTGCGCGATGAAACTGCGTGCGCGCAAGCCACGACGTCATCTGTGCACGCTTGTAGACGCACTCCGCCTCCGTCAGTGCGGAGACGGCGTCGTCCGGCCGATGGACGTCTATCAGCGCGAGGCCGAGCCATCCGAGCGTGCGACCGAGAGCGGAGAGTTCGTAGATGGTGTGCGCATAGGCGCGCTGCTCTCTCGCGACTTCCTCATGGGCGGCCACGGCGGCATAAGGACGACCCATTCGCCGCCACAGCACACCGAGCACGGACCGTGCGTAGTGCACGTCCTCGGGTTCGTGCATCGACTCGATGGCCTTGAGGCACACGCTTTCGGCCTGTTCGTCCTCTCCGAGCCCGCTGTGCGCGGCCGACGCGATCAGCCACACCCAGCCGAGGTGCCCGGTCTCCCCCGACGACTCGGCGAGCCGCGCCGCGCGGGTCAGCACCTCCAGCGCCGGGCCCGACCGGCCGGCCACGTCGAACAGGACCCAGCCGAGCTGGGTGAGCAGCACGATCTCCTGCCACGGCTCGCGGGCCGACGGGAGTGCGGCGCGGTAGACCCTTTCCCAGACGAGGCCCGGTTCGATGGCCGCGTAGTGCGAGAGTGCGATCACGGCGCGGACGACGTCGTCGTGCATGCCTTTGGCCTGTGCCTGCTCGACGATCCGCGGGATCAGGTCGCGGTGTTCGTCCAGCCAGCGCCTCGCCGCCGGAACGTGCGGGAACGCCCTGTCCCGCGGGCGCACACGCCGTGCGTCACCCGTCTGTCCGAAGAGGACTCCCGCGGCCACTGCTGTCTCCAGCAGCCAGGCAAGCATCTTGCGGTGCGCGTCGTCGTCGGTGGCGTCAATCAGGCCGTTGGCGAACGTCTTGACCAACGCGTGCATCGAGTACCCGTCGTCGTCGGCGTCGAGCAGACTGACGTCGGCGAGCTCCTCCAGCGCCTGTTCCGCCTCCGTCACGCCGATCCCGGCCAG
Source organism: Lentzea rhizosphaerae (assembly GCF_042649515.1). Lineage (NCBI taxonomy): Bacteria > Bacillati > Actinomycetota > Actinomycetes > Pseudonocardiales > Pseudonocardiaceae > Lentzea > Lentzea rhizosphaerae. Next base: position 107,088 of record NZ_JBHRZI010000018.1, read on the forward strand.
CTCGGCCGCCAGTTCAGCAGTGACGCGGGTACCGACGAGCAGGCCGAGCCGCCGGAACACGAGCCGCGCGGTGTCCGGCAGGTGCGCGAGCGACACCTCGAACGCGCCCCGCACGTCGAGATCGCCCGCCGTGAGCGCGGCCAGGCGGCGTTCCCGGATCTGCTCCACCAGGTGCCGCAACGGCCAGCGCGGCCTGCTGGCGAGCCGGTTGCCCGCGATCCGCAACGCCAGCGGCGACGTTCCGCACAACGCGACGAGCTCCCGCGCGGTCTCGTGGTCGGCGTCGACGCGGGCGGGCCCGATGATCGACGCGAGCAGCTCGACGGCGGCGTCCTCGGTGAGGCCGCCGAGCCGGATCCACGTGGCGTCCTCCAGTCCGGCCAGCCGCCGTCGCGACGTCACGATCGTGAGGCAGCCCGGCTCGGCACGGAGCGTGCGGACCTCCTCCTCCGTGTGCGCACCATCGAGCACGAGCAGCAGACGCTTCCCCGCGAGCAACGACCGGTAGAGCCGCGTCTGCCCGTTGACGTCCTCCGGTACGTGCTCGGCGGGAATGCCGAGGTCCCTGAGCAACCGTTCGAGCGGCGGTGTGGAGCCGTCCAGCTCGACGAGCAGCTGACCGTCCGGAAAGCGTCCTTCGAGCAGGTGGGCAGCCCTCACGGCGAGACTGGTCTTGCCGGTTCCCGCCGCGCCGTGGACGACCACGAGCCCGCCGTGCTTCGCGGCGATCGTGGCGAGTTCGGCGTCCCTGCCGACGAGGTCCGCCACGTACATCGGCAACGACCAGACGGGATTCGTCACGGTGGCCCGGCCCGCCCTGGCTAGCCTGCGGAGCTCGGCGCGGTCGGGTTCGCCGAGGCCGAGCGCGTCGAGGAGCGCTTCGGTCGTGCGGCGCTGCGGGGAGCGGGCCCTGCCGCGTTCCATGTCGCTGATGGCGCGGACGCTGACACCGGAGCGGGCGCTGAGCTCCTCCTGGCTGAGCCCGGCGCTCTTGCGGTGCTGCAGGAGCCGGTCGCCGAACGTCATGTCTTCCGACGTTAGTGGTTCAGGCTCGTGAGCATCTGTGCACACACCCGAGAGAGGTGACGGCGCATCACCGTCGACGCCCTGGCCGCGTCGCCGTCCTCGATCGCCCTGACGAGCTCGTCGTGGTCGTCCATCGACGCGTGCTGGTGCGGCGGGTCGTCCTCGAGCGCACTGCGGAGAAGAACGACTCGCTGCTGCACGAGCCGCACCTGCTCCGCGATGTACGGGCTGCGCGCCGCGTCGAGCAGCGTCTGGTGGAACGCGAGGTCCAGCCGGTACGGGAACGGCTGCCCCGCGTGGTAGTTGCTCCGGCTCGCCGCGCACACCTCGTGCAACCGCACCAGGTCGACGTCGGTCCGCCGCGACGCCGCCAGTTCCGCGGCCGCGCACTCGAGGGCGGTCCGCAGTTCGAAGAGCGCCCGGACGTCGTCGGGACTGGCGTCGGGCACGAACGCGCCGCGGTGCGGCACCAGCGTGAGCAGACCCTCCGAGGCCAGGTGCCGGATCGCCTCGCGCAACGGCCCGCGGCTGATGCCGAGCTTCTGCGCCACCTCGACCTCGTTGACCCGTGAGCCAGGCGGGATCTCCCCGGTGAGCACCTGCTCACGCAGGACGTCCACGGCCTGCCCGGCCAGACTGAGGTGCAGGGGAGGTGTCACCTTCGTCTCCTGATCTGGACGGCACCGGCCGTCTCCTGGTTACATTATCGATGTTGTCAACTGTCGACAGTTGGCAGTTTCGTCGAGGTGCGGGAAGGGGCGACATGGGACACGAGGTAGTGGCAGAGGTCTGGCGGGGCGACTTCCTGGAGTCGGTGCACCACGGCACCGTCGTGGCCACCAACCCGTCCGGCGATCCGGTGCTCTCCGTCGGCAGGCCCGGCGACGTGGCGTTCCCCCGCTCGTCGAACAAGCCGCTCCAGGCCCTCGCGATGCTCCGCAGCGGCCTCGACCTCGACGGCGAACTGCTCGCCCTCGCGTGTGCCTCTCACTCCGGCGAGGACTTCCACGTCTCCGGCGCCCTCCGCATCCTGGCCTCTGCCGGCCTGGACGAGGACGCGCTGCAGTGCACCCCGGACCTGCCCCTCGGCGACGACGCCCGCGCCCAGCACCTGGCCCGCGGCCTGACCGCCGCGCCGAAGTACATGAACTGCTCGGGCAAGCACGCCGCCATGCTCGCCACCTGCGTGACCAACGGCTGGTCGACCTCCGACTACCTGGACCCGACGCACCCGCTGCAGGTAGCGACGCGCAAGACCATCGAGGACGTGGCCGGCGAACCCGTGGCCCAGGTGGGCGTGGACGGCTGCGGCGCCCCGATCTTCGCCATCAGCCTGACGGGCCTGGCCAGGGCGTTCGGCCGCCTGGCCGCCGCCCCGGAAGGCACCCTGGAACACCGCGTCGCCACCGCGATGAACACCCACCCGCAGTGGGTGGGCGGCACCGGCCGTGACGTGACCGTGCTGATGGACGCCCTGCCCGGCGTCATCGCCAAGGACGGCGCGGAGGGCGTCTACGCCGTCGGCCTCCCCACCGGCGAGGGCGTGGCGCTGAAGATCGCCGACGGCTCCTCGCGAGCCCGCGCGGTCGTGATCGTCGCGGTGCTCAAGCGACTCGGGGTGGACGTGAGCGCGATCGAGGACCTCGCCACCGTGCCGGTCCTGGGTCATGGACGTGCAGTTGGCGCCGTCAAGCCGTCACTCGCCCTGGCCTGTTGATTCGACGTTGACGGGTCAACACGGGTGTGTACCCGTCAACATGTTTCTTGATTGCTCAAGCGCCCCAGGTGGATGTCAGCAGGTCGCCGGCCTCGCAACAGTCCGGTCCTGGGCGATGGACGCGCGGCCGAGCCCCCGTGTCAAGTACCGGGTTTGATGGAGACTGGATTAGTTGGTTTCCAGGGTTGCGGTGACCGGATGGGTCATCGCGTGCAGTGCTTCGTACTCGGCGGGCGGCACGTGCCCGAGTTCGCCGTGCAGGCGTCGGTTGTTGTACCAGTCGATGTACTCGACGGTGGCGATTTCGAGGTCGTCGATGCCGCGCCACGGGCCCTTGTTGCGGACGAGTTCGGCTTTGTACAACGAGTTGAACGCCTCGGCCATCGCGTTGTCGTAGGAATCTCCTTTGCTGCCAACGGATGCGACCGCATCGGCTTCGGCGAGGCGCTGGGTGTAGCGCACCGCCCGGTACTGCACGCCGCGGTCGCTGTGGTGGACGAGTCCGGTCAGGTCACCGCCAGTGGACTGGCGGCGCCAGAGCGCCATCTGCAGCGCGTCCAGCGCAAGATCGGTGTAGAGGCTGGTGGCGACCTGCCAGCCAACGATCAGGCGGGAGAAGACATCGAGTACGAACGCCGCGTAGACCCAGCCGGCGGCGGTGCGCACGTAGGTGATGTCCGCAACCCACAGCTCGTTGACACGCGTCGCCGTGAAGTCACGTTCCACCAGGTCTGCGGGCCTGCTGGTCTCCGCCGCCGGTCGTGTCGTGCGCGGCGACTTGTCGCGCAGCAGGCCACGCAACCCAGCCTCGCGCATGAGCCGCTCGACCGTGCACCGGGCCACGTCGATGCCCTCGCGGTGCAGC
>NZ_JBHRZI010000019.1:0-237081 GCF_042649515.1 Lentzea rhizosphaerae
GGGGGCCGAGCCCCCACACCCCAGCCGGCGGGCTGCGCCCCCGGACCCCCGCTTCGGGTCGTCGCTTCGCTCGACCCGTCCGCCCTTCGCTCGACCCGTCGGTTCGGTCGAGGACTCCTCTTCGCTTTGATCTTGCGGCTTCGATCCACTGTGGATTCGGTGTTGCCTGGTCGGGTGTGGTGTGTGAGGCTTTCGCCCGGTTTGACGTTTCGCGTGTTGTCGGGGGCGCGCACGGATCTGGGGGCTTTGACGTGAGACGGGTTTTCGGGATGCGCGGCTTCGGGCTGCGGGTGGTGCCGGTCGTGGCGGCGTTGGTGCTCGGGGCGGCGGTTCCGGCCTCGGCGCAGGACGAGGCGCCTGCTGTGGCGCAGTGGTTCTCCGACGACGATCCTGCCTTCGACGGCACCGGCAACGGTCATGACTTGGCGTTGACCGGTGTGGATGCCTGGCGGGCCGGGCGCACGGTGGCCGGGTGGGGCTCTGTCGGGTTCGACGGGGTGGCGTCCGGCGGGGCGACCACGGCGAAGGTGCTGGACGTCGGGCAGGGGTTCTCCGTGTCCGCCTGGGTTCGGCTCACCGACGACACCGTGAGCCGCACTGTGGTGAGCCAGCAGGGGACCGTGGAGTCGGCGTTCCGGCTCGGTTATGACGCGGCCTCGCACAAGTGGGCGTTCGCGTTGGCGGAGAGCGATGCCGCGGATGCCGTGCAGAAGACCGCGAAGTCGGGTGCTCCCGCCGTCGCGGGTGTCTGGACGCACCTGACCGGGACGTACGACGGCACGAGCCGTGAGGCGCGGTTGTACGTCGACGGGGTTGCGCAGAAGAAGACCGCGGTGGTGGACAACGGGTTTGGCGCCGAGGGCGAGCTGTGGATCGGCAAGGCGCTGCGCGGTTCCGCGGCCACCGAGGCGTGGCACGGTGAGCTGACCGAGATGCGGGCGTGGAACCGTGCGATCGACCCGCAGGAGGTGCGGAAGACGGCCGAGGCGGCGAAGGTCGGGGAGTGGCTGTTCAACGAGGGGAACGGGTCGCGAACGATCGACAGCTCGCCGTACGCGCGTGACATCACCTTGAGCGGTGGCGCCACGTTCGGAACGGGTCGCCGTGGGTTCGGTCTCGTGTTCGGTGGCACCGGCTCCGCGAGCACGGGTGAGCCCGTGCTGTACACCGACCAGTCGTTCACCGTGGACGTGTGGGCCAAGCTCGACGACACCGGCACCGCTCGCACGGTCCTCGCGCAGCGCGGGCCGTCCGGAGTGGACCCGTTCACGCTGAAGTACGACGGCTCGCGGTGGAGCGCCGAGATGCCGGACGCGGCGGTGAACCCGTCCAGGTGGTGGCAGGCCAAGGCCGACGCGGTCGCGGGCAGGTGGACGCACCTCGTGGCCACTTACAACGCGAGCGCGCACACGCTGACGTTGACGGTCGACGGCACGCAGAAGAGCACTGTCACCTGCGTGGTCGGCTGGAACTCCACCGGTGTGCTGTCGATCGGGCGCGGTAGCACGGGCGAGTCCTTCAACGGCAACGTCGACGACCTCGTGACGACGCAGGGCGTGCTGGTTTCCTAAGCGCCGGGGGTGCCGGCGGTCTGCCGCGAAAACGGTGGCAACCGCCGGCACCCCTGCAGCGTGTCAGTAGCGAACTGACGTTGATCAACCCTGGGGGAATGGCTTCCCGTGACGAAGAAGCTGAGACCACTCGCGCTGAGTGCTGCGCTGACGGCGAGCGTGGTCACCGCGCTGACCGCCGGCGCCGGCACCGCGTCCGCCGGGCTGTGCGGTCCGGTGGCGAACATCTTCACCGTGCAGGCGGACGGTGACCTGTGGCACTACCGGCACTCGGGTGTGCGCGACGGGTCGTTCAGCTGGGCGGGTGCCACGCAGGTCGGCTGGGGCTGGGGCGGCAAGACCTTCGCCGGTCCGAACGGCTGGCTGTTCAACATCACCACCGGTGGTGAGCTGCGCAGGCTCCGGTACAACGGCAGCGGCTGGGACACGTTCCCCGGCGGTGGGCAGTACGACACGATCGGCTGGGGCTGGGAGAAGTTCGTCCAGGACCGCAGCAAGATCACGATCGACTCGGACGGCTCGATCTACACGCTCGAGGGTGACCAGCTGCGCTGGTGGTTCTTCGACCACCAGCAGCGGGCGTGGGCACCGGGCAGCGGACGCGTGCTCGACACCGGCTGGGGCAGGTTCGACGCGATCGTCGCGAGTGGCCAGGGCAGCATCAAGGGACGCGACGACCGGGGCGTGCTGCACCACTTCCGCTACGACCGGGTGAGCGAGCGGTTCGCGCTTTACGAGACGTGGCAGCACAACCTGACGTGGACCACGCACACCAGGCTGCTGTCGGCCGGCGGTGACGTCTACTACACCGTGCTCGGCGACGGCCGGCTCGTCTGGAACTCCTACTCGGAGTACTGGAGCGACGGGTGGAAGACGTCCGCGGGCTCGACCGTCGGCACCGGCTGGGGCACCGACGTCGACGTCACCGCGACCACGTCGGACTGCAAGTACGAAAGCCTCTACTGGACGCCGAGGAACCCCGTGGTCCAGGACCAGGGGGCCATGCCGATCTCCTACCTGAACCCGAGCGGCACCAGGCACCTCGTCCGCGTCACGCCGGACAACGGGCTCACCGACCTGCACGAGGTCGGCACCGAGGGCTGGAGCGCCCAGCCGTTCGGCGGCACGTTCACCGGCGTCTCGAACGTGGTGGCGGGCGAGGCCCCCGGCACCGAGATGATCGGCGCCACGCAGCTCCAGACCGGTGACGTCGTGCTGAACACGTTGGGTGCCAACGGACAGTGGCAGGGCTTCCAGTCGCTGAAGGGCGCGATGAGGGTGGCTCCGGCGCTGGTCCGGCGCCAGGACGGTACGTTGGTCGTCTACGCGATGGGCGATCACGCGAGCGACCGCGGTCCGTATGAAGGCCAGCTCTACTACCGCAAGCAGCTGCCGAACGGTGACTTCCTGGCGTGGAAGCGGTTCAGCTCCGGGCTCGTCGTCGAGACCCCGAGCGTGATCACCCGCGGCGACGAGGTGACGATCGTCGCGCGGACGGTCAGCAACTGGAACACCGTGTTCCGCGCTGTGGGCGACCGCGTGCCCGTCGAGGTGGAGAGGACGCCGTACGTCGTCGGTCCGCGGCCGAAGCTCGTCAAGGACGCGCAGGACCGCATCATGATCGTCGACGTCGGTTGGCGGCCGGGTGAGAGTGCGGGCCTGGGTGTGTTCGTGCTCAAGGAGAAGGTGGATCGCAGCGGCTTCGAGAGCACCTGGACGTTCCTGCCGGACCTGCCGGGTGCGCCCGACTCCGAGAGCAGGCAGGTCGACGCGGTGTACCTGCCGAACGGAGCGCTCGCCGTGTCGCTGACGGGCAACGGCGGCAAGGTCTACGTGACCACGTCGAAGGGTGCCGGCAGCACGGAGTTCCACCCGTGGCAGCAGGTGAGCGGCGACGGTGAGTTCACCGAACCGACCAGCACGCGGATGGTCAACGGGTCTCTGTCCGTGGCGGCGGTCACGAGCGGCGGCTCCTACTTCCTCTACGAGGCAAGCGTTTCACAAGATCCGGCAGCTGCGCTGTCGTTCACGGGCAGGCAGGTGGCATGAAGAGGTTGAAGGCACTGGGGGTCGCCGCGGCGACGCTCGCGACGACGATCACCGCGACGGCCGCGATGAGCACGGGCACCGCGTCCGCCGCGTCGTGCGGTCCCGTCGCGAACATCTTCACCATGCAGGCGGACGGTGACCTGTGGCTGTACCAGCACGCTGACCCGACCGGAGGGTCGTTCAGCTGGGCTGGTGCCAAGCAGGTCGGCTGGGGCTGGGGCGGCAAGACGTTCGCCGGTCCGGACGGCTGGCTGTTCAACATCACCACGGGCGGCGAGCTGCGCCGGTTGCGGTACAACGGAAACGGCTGGGACACCCAGCCGGGCGGTGGCCAGTACGAGACCATCGGCTGGGGCTGGCAGAAGTTCGTCGAGTCCGCGAACCGCGGCAAGATCACCGTCGACTCGGACGGCTCGTTCTACACGCTCGAGGGCGACCAGTTGCGCTGGTGGTTCTACGACCACCAGGCGCGCACGTGGGCGCCGGGCAGCGGACGCGTGCTCGACACGGGCTGGAGTCAGTTCAGGATGATCGCCGCCAGCGGTCAGGGTGGCCTCAAGGCGAGCGACGCCAGCTATGTGCTGCACCACTTCCGCTATGACCGCGTGAGCGAGCGCTTCGTCCTCTACAAGAAGCAGCACAACTACACCTGGCAGGCGACGACCAAGCTGTTCTCTCCTGGCGGCGACATCTACTACACGGTGCAGCCCAACGTCGGAGAGCTGAGGTGGAACAGCTACTCGGAGACCTCGGACAACGGGTGGAAGGTCACCCCGGGCCAGGTGATCGGCCACGACTGGGGCACCGACGTCGACATCACCGCGACCACGTCGGACTGCGCGGCGCCCGGTTACTGGGTGCCCAGGAACCCCTCGGTCGAGGACCAGGGCTCCATGCCCATCGCTCACGTGAACCCCAACGGTGCCAAGCACCTCGTCCGGATCATGCCCGACAACCGTCTCACCGACCTGCGTGACAGCGGAATGGGCTACTGGGTCTTCGAGCCGTTCAGCGGCAGCTTCAGCGGCGTGTCGAACGTGGTGCCCGGCACGGGGACCTGGCCAGCGGAGACGTTCGGCACGACCCAGCTCCAGTCCGGTGACGTTCAACTGAACACGTTGGACGGCGGCTCGTGGCAGGGCTTCCAGTCGCTCAAGGGCGCGATGCAGGCGGCACCGGCGCTGGTCCGCCGCCCGGACGGCACGCTGGTCGTGTACGCGACGGGCGAGGGGCAGCTCCACTACCGCGAGCAGCTGCCGAACGGCGACTTCCTGGCGTGGAGGAGGTTCGGCACCGGATCGTTCACCGGGACGCCGAGCGTGCTCGGACGAGGTGACCAGGTGACGGTCGTCGGGCGGAGCGCGGACGGCACGAGCGCGAAGTTCCGCACCCAGTCCGACGGTGTGGTGCGCTGGCTGGGCCCGCTCCCGTCCACCGTGGGCCCGAGGCCCAAGCTCGTCAAGGACGCGCAGGACCGCATGCTGCTGGTCGACGTGGGGCCCCGCTGGGGCGAGGGGGCCGGGCTGGGTGCCTTCGTGATCCACGAGCAGGCCGGTCGCGACAACTTCGAGGACACCGTGAGGTTCCTGCCGGACCTGCCGGGTGCTCCCGACTCCGAGAGCAGGGAGCTCGACGCGGTGGTGCTGCCGAACGGGGCGCTCGCCGTGTCGCTGACGGCCGGCGGCAAGGTCTACGTGACCACGTCGAAGGGCGCGGCCACGAGCACGGAGTTCCACCCGTGGCAGCAGATCAGCGCCGAGGGCCTGAACGCCGAGTTCACAGAGCCGACCAGCATCCGGATCGCGGGCGGGGACCTGTTCGTGACCGCGGTGACCAGCAACGACTCCTACTACCTCTTCGACGCAAGGGTCCCGCAGGACCCGGCGGTTGCGCCGTCGTTCACCGGAAGGCAGGTGGCCTGACGTGACGAACAGGCTGAAGGCACTGGGTCTCGCCGCGGCGACGCTCGCGACGACGGTCACCGCGATGGTCAGCGGGGCCGGCACGGCCACTGCGGGGTACCTGTCCTGCAAGCCGGTCGCGAACATCTTCACCATGCAGGCCGACGGCGACCTGTGGCGCTACCAGCACGCGGGGGCGGCCGACGGGTCGTTCAACTGGGCGGGCGCCACGCAGGTCGGCTGGGGCTGGGGCGGCAAGACCTTCGCCGGTCCGAACGGCTGGCTGTTCAACATCACCACCGGTGGTGAGCTGCGCAGGCTCCGGTACAACGGCAGCGGCTGGGACACGTTCCCCGGCGGTGGGCAGTACGAGACGTTCGGCTGGGGCTGGCAGAAGTTCGTCGAGTCCGCGAACCGCGGCAAGATCACCGTGGATGTCGACGGCTCGTTCTACACGCTCGAAGGCGACCAGTTGCGCTGGTGGCACTACGAGCAGGACGCGCGCCGGTGGGCGCCGGGCAGCGGACGAGTGCTCGACGTGGGCTGGAGCCGGTTCGACCTGATCGCCGCGAGCGGCAGCGGTGGCCTGCAGGCACGGGACAGCTCCGGCGCCCTGCACCGGTTCCGCTACCACCGCGACACCGAGCGGTTCATGGTGCACGACCAGTCCGCCGCAGGGTGGCAAGGTCACAGCAAGCTGTTCTCCGCGGGCGGTGACGCCTTCTACGCGGTGCGCCCGGACACGGGGCAGCTGCTGTGGAACAAGTACGACGAGTTCGAGAGCTACGGCCAGTGGCAGACCTCCGCCGGCTCGGTGGTCGGTTCCGGCTGGGGCACCGACATCGACATCACGGCCACGACGAACGACTGCGCGGTCAACGGCCTGAGGCAACCCGCCCCGGTGGGTGGCTGGAGCAGCGGCGCCGACTGGACCAGGACCATCACGCCGGGCTCGGGTGGCACGCACGTGGTCGGGGTCAACGGCAACAGGGAGATCGTGGACACCCGCTCGACCGGCTCCGGCTGGACCAAGCGTGTCGTCGGCAGCCAGTTCGGTGGTATCTCGGCCCCGGTGTACGACGACGAGGCCGGTACCGCGGTCGTCGGTGCCACCGAGTACGAGACGGGGGACGCCAAGCTCTTCACGCTGAGGAACGGTGAGTGGCAGGCGCCGTTGTCCCTCAAGGGCAGGCTGGCGGCGACGCCGGAGGTGGTGCAGAGGTCCAACGGCACTCTCGCGCTCTACGCCCTGGGCCACAACAACGCACATCCGCAAAGGGGCACGGGACTCGTCCGCGAGCAGTTGGCCAGTGGCGAGTTCGTCGCGTGGCGCCCGTTCGGTGTCGCCCACGAGAACTACATCACTTCGCCGTCGGTGATCAGCCGAGGTGACGAGACGACGATCGTCTTCAACACCGAGCGTTCGACGGAGTGGTACCGGCACACCCCTGGCACCACTCCCGTGCGCAAGGGCACTCTGGTCAACGCGACCGCCCGGGTCGCACTGGCAGGGGATGGCAAGGACGGCATTCTCGCCTTCGGCCACTTCGTCCACGACGGGAAGAACGAGATCGGGCTCCTGCGCGAGAAGGCTGACCGCTCGGGATTCGAGACCACGTGGGAGCTCGTCGGAGGTGTGCTCACGGAAGGGCCCTTCCGCACTCCGCTCGACGCTCAGCTGCTGCCGAACGGCTCGGTGGCCGTGACGGCGATCGTCGGCTCCCAGCCGCTGGTGACGACCTCGAAGGCTGCGGGTGGACGGGAGTTCCACCCGTGGGCGCGGGTCTCGCCGGACGGCTACCCGCACACCTTCACCTTCACGCCGGGCCTCGCGCTGACGCGGGCGGGCGATCTCGCGCTCTCCGTGCAGGACGACAGCAACGCCCACCACCTGTGGACGGCGTCGGTGACGCCTGACCCGGCGGCGCCGCTGCAGTTCACCGGCGGCAAGATCGGCTGATCTGTCGCACGACCCGCGGCCCGGTACCTCGGCGAGGTGCCGGGCCGCGGGTCGTTGACCGGCCGGTTTCCGCGGTTCCCATTGACAGCCAATACTGGTTTACACCAGTATCGAACGTGCTCGGTTGACCAGGGGGAGTGGGCATGGCGGGTGCACATCTGCGCGTCGACAACCGGTTGATCCACGGCCAGGTGACGGTCGCGTGGACGGGGGGTCTCGGAGTGCGGCGACTGGTCGTCTGCAACGACGAGGTGGCCGGTGACGATCTGCAGCGGATGTTGCTCCCGCAGGCGGCGAGGGGGCTGCCGACCGAAGTGCTCACGGTCGCCGAGGTGGTGGAACGCGTCTGGGGGGAGGACGTGATGCTCATCGCGAAGCATCCGGCAGACGCGTTCCGGCTCGTCGAGGGTGGGGTGCGGCCACGGGTGGTCAACGTCGGGAACGTCGCACCCCGCCCCGGCGAGAGCTACACGATGGTCACCCGGTCGATCGCGGTGACCCCGCAGGACGCGGCAGGTTACCGCCGGCTCGCCGCGGCGGGGATTCCCGTGGTGGCGCAGATGATGCCGCGCGACAAGGCGGCTGACTTCACCGCGCTGCTCGAGCGGAAAGGGCTGTAGCCGCGGATGATCGTCGCGCTGGCTTTGACGCTGTGGGCAATCATCTGCACGTACGACGTTCTGGGGCCGTTCCTGCTCTTCGCGGGACGTCCCCTCGTGGCGGGCTCAGTGGCCGGTCTCATCACCGGTGACCCGTTGCTCGGCATGGCGATCGGCGCGACGCTCGAACTGGTTGCATTGGGGGTCTACCAGTACGGCGGCGCGACGATTCCGGACTACCAGACCGGAGCCATCGTCGGCACCGCGCTCGCGGGGAGTGCGGCCGGACCACTGAGCGCCCAGGTGGCGGTCGGGATCGCGGTGGCCCTGCCCGCCGCGATCCTGTTGTCCGCCTTGGACCCCGTCGGCAAGATGATCACGACGGGCCTGGTGCACCGGGCTGACCACTACGCCGCGTCGGGGGACGCGCGTGGTCTGGCCAGGATCCACTGGCTCGGTCTCGTGCCGTGGTGCGGGGTTCGCGCGGTTCCCACGTTTCTCGCGGCGCTGACCGCGTCCAGCGGTGTCGTCGAGAACCTCACCAAGGGGATTCCGCAGGGTTTCGTGAACGGCATGACGCTCGCCGGGTCGCTGTTGCCGGCGGTGGGGTTCGCGTTGCTGCTGTCGATGATGCAGCTGTCGCGGTACTGGTACCTGTTGCTCATCGGGTTCGTGGCGTTCGCGTACGTGGACGTCCCGGTGCTGGGCATCGCGATGCTGGGCGTCGCGATCGCGTTCCTGGTCGTCGGCAGGGCTGATCGGCCGGCACCGGCGCCCGTGCCGGAAGAGGTGTCCGAAGTGGACAGGCGGCTGACCGAGCAGGACGTCAGGAGGTCGTTCCGCCGGTACTTCTGGTCGAGCCAGATCTCGTGGAACTACGAGCGGATGCAAGGGCTCGGTTTCGCGTACGCCATGGAACCCGTGCTGCGCAAGCTCTATCCGGACAAGCAGGACTACGTGCTGGGCCTGCAACGGCACATGCAGTTCTTCAACACCTCGGTGCTGGTGGGCGGGCCGTTGATCCTCGGGTCGGCCATCGCGCTGGAGGAGGCGCGGTCGCCCGAGTCCGCCGAGGGCACCAAGGTCGCGTTGATGGGGCCGCTCGCCGGGATCGGTGACACGCTCGTCTTCGCGCTGTACAACAGCATCATCTTCACCATCGGCGCGTCGCTCGCCTTGCAGGGCAACTGGTTCGGGCCCGCGTTCGCGATGGTCATGGTGCTGGTCCCGTACGCGCTGGTGCGCCGCTGGCAGTTCCGCTTCGCCTACCGCGAGGGCAAGAGGCTGGCCGCCCGCTTCGCCATCGGTGCGCTGGACCGTCTCTCGCAGGGCGCGACCGTGCTCGGGTTCGTCGTGCTCGGCGGCTTCATCCCGTTGAGCGTCAAGGTCGTCACCACGCTGACCTACCGGCAGACCGCGAGCGTCGACGGTCAGCAGGTCACGCAGACCGTGCCGATCCAGGAGCGGCTCGACGACCTGCTGCCCCACCTGCTTCCCGTGCTGGTCACCGCCGGGGCGTACCTGCTGCTGACCAAGGCGAGGCTCAAGCCCGTGCTGGTCATCGGCATCGTCGTCGCCGTGGGCGTGACGCTGGGCTGGTTGGGCTGGTTCGCACCCGCCGTGCCGAAGAGTTAGGAACCGCCGATGACCATTCCCGTCGTTCTGGCCGGGCACGGCGCGTTGCCGTCCGGAGTCGCCGGCGCGGCCGAGCTCGTGCTGGGCCCGCAGCCCCGGCTCGCCGTCTGCGAGCTCGGCCCCGCCGAGGATCCGGACTCCTACGGCGAACGGCTCGCGGCCCTGACCCGCGGTGCTGCCGTGCTGGTGCTGGTGGATCTACCCGGTGGCACGCCCGCCAACCGGGCGAAGCTGCTTGCCGCGCGCCGGGAGGGGATGAGGATCGTGACCGGCCTCAACCTGCCGATGGTGCTGGAGGTGTTGGTGCGCAACGGTGACGTGGACGAACTGGCCGAGCGCGCGCTGTCGGCGGGACGGGACGGGGTTCTGGCCGAACCGGTGCTGACCCGATGACGCTCCTGCTCGCGGCCGGGCGAACGGTGATCACGCCGGGGCCGGGCCACCCGATGGGCGGTTACCTGGCCAGGGAGGGCGTCGCCACCGGCGTGCACGACGACCTGGAGGCGACGCTGGTCTGGTTGTCCTCGGACGACGATCCGGGCGTGGTCTGGGTGACGCTCGACGCGCTGGCGGCCGACGTCGCGCTCACCGACGCGCTGACCGCCGTGGTCGCGGCGGAGACGGGTGTGCCCGCCGAGCGCGTGCTGGTGTGCGCCTCGCACACGCATTCCGGGCCGGACGGGTGGACCGGGTCGATCCACCCCGGACTGCCTGCCGAGCTGGAACCCGAGCTGGTCGGACGCCTGGTGGACCAGGTGCGGGAGGCGGCGCGACAGCTCTGTCCACATCGGACACCGGTGGTCGCGCGCTGGAACGAGGGGATGGCCGCGCGGATCGGTGCGAACCGGCACCGGCACGACGGGCCGCACGACGGGTCGGTGGGTGTGCTGACGTTGCACCACCTCGACGGCAGCGCGGCGGCCATGCTCTTCGACTACGCGAGCCACCCGACCGTTCTGGGCCCCGACAACCTCGCCTGGTCGGCGGACTGGCCGGGGGTCGCCCGCCGCGAGCTGGCCGCGCACGCCCCGGTCGTCGCGTTCCTGCAGGGCGCGGCGGGTGACGCCAGCTCGCGGTTCGTCCGGCGCGGCCGCGGCTACGCCGAGGTGACCGCGCTCGGCGGCCTGCTCGCCGAGTCGATCACGCGCCTGCTGCCGTCCGGACGGGCGGTTGACGGTCCGGTCCGGCTGACGCAGACCACGTTGCGCCTGCCCTACCGCGCGTTGCCCTCGATCCCGGAGTGCCGGCGGCTGCGCGAGGGTGCGGAACTCGGGTGGCGGAAGGTGTTGTCGGGCGGGGAGAACGACCCGGCCGTCCGCGTCGCGCGCACCCGGTACGAGGGGGCGCTGATGCTCTCCACGCTGGCCGCGGAAGGCCTGGTCGGGGAGGCGGAGATACCGGTCACCGTCGTGTCGCTGGGCGAGGTCGCCTGGCTGCACACGCCGTTCGAGCTGTTCTCCTCGATCGCACTGCGGATCAGGGCGGCCAGCCCGTTCGCGCACACCAGGGTGATCGGCTACACCAACGGCTACTTCGGCTACCTGCCGGACCACGACGCCTACCGCGACGGGCTCTACGAGTCCTACATCGCGCTGGTGGAACAGGGTTCAGCCGACGTGGTGGTGGATCGCTGCGCGGAGCTGCTGCACGCTCACCGCGAGCGGCGCGCGGTGGTGAACACGGTGTAGCGGTCGGCCCGGTAGAGCGAACGTCCCGCCTCGATCACCCGGCCGTCCGCCGAGTGCAGCGTGCCGCTCAGCACGAGGCACGGCTGGGTCGGCTCGATCTGCAGCAGTGCGGCGTCCGGTGGCTGCGGCAATTCGGCGCTGATGGCCGTGTCATTCCACTCCGGAACGACGCCGAACCGCTCTTCGAGCGTCTTGTGCAGCGACATCGCGGCCCAGTCGAGTTCGTCGATTCCGGGGAAGTGGTCGAGTGAAAGGTTCGTGCGTTCCAGAGCGAATGGCTCGTCATCGACCAGACGGAGTCGTTCCAGGCGGAAAATCGGCGCACCCGGAGGAATGTTCAGGCGGCCTGCGATCTGTGCGCCCGCGGATTCCACGAGTGCCAGCAAAACCTTTGTTCCAGGTACTGCGCCGCGTGCCTTGATGTCCTCGGTGAACGAGGTCAGCATGTCGATCTGCCTGGGCGGACGCTCCGCCGTGAAGGTGGCGTTGCCGTGCTGGCGGTACAGTTGCCCGTCCGCCACCAACCGGTTGATCACCAGCCGGACCGTGCTTCTGGAGATTTGGTAGTGCTCGGCCAGAAATCGTTCCGACGGAATCAGCCTGCCGGGCCCGGCGTCGGTCGCGATGGTCTCCAGAATTTCCCTGAGCTGGTCGCCCTTGGGGCGGTCCGGCGCCAGCGCGTCGGGCAGATTCAGATCGTCCGCGGGGACGTGTTTGGGCCGTGGCACTTTGCCATTATGCCTCACTGATCGGTGAAATGGTCGCGGCCAGTCGACGGCTCCGTATGCCTAGTTGATCAAGGCCGAACGGCGGATTGAGCAACGCCGTTGGGGCGCTACCTTCGTCAAAGTTTCAACGACCGCTTCGGGAGCTTCTGGTGCTGCGGAAGTCCTTGTCATTTCTCATGGTTCTCCTCACGTGTGCGTGCACTGTGGAGAGTCCGGCTCCTCCTGTGCGCTCTGTCGTGCCCACGCCCACCCTGGTCACCGACGCGCGGCAGATGCCGGTGATCGTTCGCGAGGTGATCGACGCCCGCACGGTCGAGCTCGACGGTGGCGACCGCGTCCGGATCTCGCTGCTCGCCGCACCCGCGGAGTGCTGGGCCGCCGCGGCGGTCGCGTTCGCGAGGAAGACCTTGCTGGGACGGCCCGTCCGGGTCTCGTCCCTCATCCCCGGCGAGGTGAACCTGTGGCTCGAGGACGGCACGGACTACGCGTTGCTCGCCGTGCGGGAGGGCGTGCTGCGGGCGCAGGGCGCGGCCGGCGCGTTCGCCGATGCGGAAGTCGCCGCGGCGCGCGAGAACCGCGGCCTGTGGGGAAGTCCTTGTGAGGGCTTGGACGTCACGACGACGACGCCGCCTCCGAAACGCGTGCAGCCGACGAAGCCTGTCGTGACCACCACGCCTTCGGCTGTGGCTCCGCCGCCGCCTCCGCCGCCTTCGTCTCCGCCTGCGCCCGTGCCGCCGTGCGCCGTCACGTATCGGGTCAGTGGACAGTGGCCGGGCGGCTTCCAGGGTGGCATCAGGATCAGGAACACCGGTCCTGCCGCGATCAACGGGTGGACGTTGCGGTGGTCGTTCGCCGACGGGCAGACCGTGACGAACATGTGGAACGCGACGTCGTCGCAGCGAGGTGCGGCCGTCAGTGCGACCAACGTGTTCTACACGGCGACGATCGCGCCCGGCGGTGAGGTCGAGATCGGGTTTCTCGGGTCGTTGCGCGACCGGAACGCGGCTCCTGCGTCGTTCACGCTCAACGGAACGGTCTGTGCGAAGGGCTGAAGGTGCGGCAAGATAAATTAGTAATTAACTGATTGATCTTGCTGAAGGTGGAACGTGCAGGTCATCATGGCTGTCCCGCTGCACGCCGAAGTCGATCGCGACCTCGGTGGTCGCTGGACAACGCTGCGCACGGCCCACCGCGAGTGGCTGTGGCACCGCGCCGACCCCGCTCGTTCCGCGGTGGCGCCGGGTGACCCGTTCGTCGACGCGGGTGGCCTGGAGGAGTGCATCCCGACCGTCCGCGGCACGCCCGACCACGGCGACGCCTGGAGCCGGCCGTGGCACGAGACCGGTGGACTGTCCGGACTTCACGCTCCGCCGGGTGATCGGCTCGCAGAACGGCGCCGTCGTAGCGGACTACGAACTGACCGCTGAGCCGGGCTACCGGTTCGTGTGGGCGGCGCACGCGTTGCTCGACGTAGGTGTTTCCGCTCGTCTGGTGGTTCCCGCCGGCACTCCGGTGCTGATCACCGATCCGGCGCCGGTGCACGACGAGTGGCCCGCGGGGCTCGCCGATCTCGGCCCCGACGACGGCACGGCTGTCGGCGCGATTGTCGAGCACGGCCAGATCCGCGTGGTGGATGGAGATCATCAGCTCGACCTGCGCGTGGAGTGCACCGATCAGCCCGTCTCGATCGCCCTGTGGCGCAACCTGCGGGGCTGGCCGGAAGCCGGCCCGTACCGCAGCATCGGCGTGGAACCCTTGCTGGGCCGCACTTTCGACCGCGACGACCCCACCCGCCCGGTCGCGATCGTGCCTGCGTCGGAACCGTGCGCTGGCGCCTGACCATCACCGCCTTCGTGGAAGGACGGGCATGACGCTGACGCAGTGGGACTTCGAGCAACTCGAACTCGGCGAAGGCGCCCGCTGGATCAACGGCAGGCTGGTCGCGGTCGACCTCCTGGCCGGACGCGTGCTGGAAACGCCCGGCGACGTCCCCGCCCCGTTCCAGGAAATCGCCCACCTCCCGGTCCCGGTGGGCGCGGTCGCCCCGATCCGCGACAGCGAAGGCGCATCGCGGCGCCCTGCACCGCCTCGACGCACCCTCACCAGTCCTCAAAGGACTGACGACCCCGAACGGCCCAGCGTTCACCCACGACGGCAAACACATGTACCTCGCCGACAGCGCCCGAGGCGTCGTTCACCGCTTCGACCTGGACCCCGACGGCGAACCAGGCCCCAGCCGCGCCTTCCTGCACACCCCGCACCACACCCCGGAAGGCATGACCACCGACGTGGCGGGCAACGTGTGCATCGCCTTCTGGGGCGCCTCAGTCGTGCGCCGCTACCGCCCGGACGGCCGCCTGGGCCAGGAGGTGCGGCTGTCGGCGCGTCAGCCCACGAGCGTCTGCCTGGGCGGCCCGAACCTGAACCGCCTCTTCATCACCACGGCCAAGCACGGGCTGCGCCGCCCAACGTTGTACGACGGCGCGTTGTTCGCGGTCGACGTCGACGTTCCCGGCCGCCCGGCGAACGAGTACGTGCCTGCTGACAGCTGATCTGCCCACAGCAGAGAAAGCGCGCACCCTCCGCGCCGACCGGCATCGTCGGTGCCATGACGAACAACGAGAAGCTCTTCAGCCCAGGGCTGCGAGAACGGTTCTTCGGTCAGCGGGTGCTGATTCTCGACGGCGCGCTCGACGACGACAACGGCACGGTGCTGGCGACCCAGATGCTGTCGCTGGCGAGCGAGGATCCGCGGCAGGACATCGCGTTGTGGATCCACTCGCCGGGTGGTTCGGTGCCCGCGATGCTCGCCATTCGCGACGTCATGCGACTCGTGCCGTGCGACGTGGCGACGCTGGCGCTCGGGCTGGCGTGCAGCGCGGGGCAGTTCCTGCTCTCGGCGGGCACCAAGGGCAAGCGGTTCGCGTTGCCGCACGCGCGGATCCTGATGCACCAGGGGAGTGCGGGCATCGGTGGCTCCGCGGTGGAGGTGGAGGTGCAGGCGGACGACCTGCGGCACACCAGGGACACCGTGCTCGGGCTCATCGCCGAGGACACCGGGCAGCCGTTCGACCGGATCTTCACCGACTCGCTGCACGACAGGTGGTTCACCACGGCACAGGCGCGTGAGTACGGGTTCATCGACCACGTCGTCAGCGACCTCGGGCAGGTCGTGCCCGTCCGCATGCACAAGCTGGGACTTCACTCGGGGGCCGTCGCATGAGCAGCTACACGATTCCCAACGTCATCACGCGCGACGCACGCGGCGAGCGGGTCATGGACGTCTACTCGCACCTGCTGTCCGAGCGGATCGTCTACCTCGGCACCGGAATCGACTCGGGCGTGGCCAACGCGTTGATCGCGCAGCTGTTCCACCTGGAGGCCGACAACCCGGACCTGGAGATCAACCTCTACATCAACTGCGAGGGCGGCGACCCGTCCGCGATGCTCGCGCTGTACGACACCATGCGCTACATCAAGGCGCCGGTGGCCACGACGTGTGTCGGCCAGGCCGTCGCGGCGGGCGCCGTGCTGCTCGCGGCGGGAGCGGAAGGACGCCGGTCCGTTCTGCCCCACTCGCGGGTCGTGCTGCACCAGCCGGCGGCGCAGGGGCGTGGCACGATCCCCGACCTCATCCTGGCGGCGGACGAAGTGGTGCGGGTGCGCACGCAGCTGGAGAACATCCTGGCCCGGCACACCGGTCGGAGCGTGGACGAACTGCGCCACGACACCGACCGGGACCGCGTGTTCGACGCGCCGGGTGCCGTTGAGTACGGGCTCGCGGACCAGGTATTGGACCAGCGGGCGTAGGTGCGGCCCGCCCAGCCTGGGGGTGGGCGGGCTTGGGCACGGCGTGGCTGTGAGGAAGCCAGCGGGTTTGGTGGCGGACGCCCGGTGACCGGTGGGCTGCCAAGAGTCCGTCCGCTACTGCTCCTGTTTTGGCGCGAAAAGCACGTTCTGGCCATCTATCGGCCCCAATGTCACGTTCGCGCCAAACGGGCCTGGGGAGCGAACGTGACGTTCGGGCGATCTAGCGGCCCGAACGTGCTTTTCGCGCCAAAACCGGGGCAGCGACGGTGCGGACAGGATTTCCGGCCAGGGCTTAGCAAAGCCTAGGCCACCATCAACACCGCACCCATCGCCACCGGCCCCGACGGACGGCCGGTCGGACGTGAGGTGTGGAAGTGGCTGACCTGCTGTACGCGGAGGTGGCGGACCTGGCCGGCGACACCGATGAGCAGGTCGGCCAGGTCGATCTCCAGCGCGCCCGCGACCGCGGCGATCATCTCGCTCGACGGCTCCTTGCGGCCGCGTTCGATCTCGGACAGGTACTGCACCGAGATGCCTGCCCGTTCGGCCACGTCGACCAGGCGGTCGCCCCGGTCCTCTCTGGTCTCGCGCAGCTTCCGGCCCAGGGCCTCACGCCACAACGGTTCGGGAGTGCGCTTGAAGTCCAGGATCTCCGCCATGTCGTCATGGTGACAGCAGCGAGACCGGAGCAAACGGGGGTTCTGCTGTCAGCAGAAAGACGGCCCTAAAACCACCCGAAGGTGACCGAAAGAGCTCTGAGCAGGCTGTTCCCCGCACGGCAACGACCACCAAGGGGAGACACCGCAATGAGAATGCTCATCGGTCTGGGCGCCGCCACGCTCGCCGCGATCGCCATGCCCGCCGTCGCGCACGCCGCGCCGCACACGACGGTGTACGTGAACAACCACCAGCTCGTCATCGAGGCCGAGGCCGGCAAGACGAACAACGTCGTGGTCGCGCTGGACACCGCGAACCACCGGCTCAGCATCACCGACTCCGGTGACCTGCTGGCCGTCGGCGCCGGCTGTTCGCTCAGCGGCACGACCGTGTACTGCACCTACGAGACCGGCGCCACGAAGCTGATCACGTCGGTCCGGGTCAACGCCGGTGACCTCAACGACCGCATCGCGATCAACTACGACAACACGAACGGCGACGCGATGCCGGCCTACGTGTACGGCGAGGAGGGCAACGACGTCATCGAGACCCGTGCCAGGGGCACGATCAGCGGTGGTGACGGCGTCGACACGTTGCGGCCCAAGCGCGGTGGCGTGAACGTCTACGGCGGGGCCGGTGCGGACCGCGTCGACTACAACAACGGCAGCGCGCTGCACCCGAACTCGGGCGTCTCGGTCACCATCGGCTCGGGCACGGACGACGGCTACGACACGTTGGCGCTGAAGGACTACGTCGCGAGCGACGTCGAGAACCTGACCGGCACCAACTACGTCGACCACCTGGTCGGCAGCGCGGCGGCCAACAGCATCCTCGCGCTCGGCGCCAACGACCTCATCTGGGGCCTCGCCGGCAACGACACCCTCAACGGCGGCCTCGGCGTGGACACCTGCCTCGACGCCGAGGCCGGCGACACGCTCGTCAGCTGCCCCTGACCTTAAGACCGCTTTAAGCGAGCGCGGCATCCTTCGGGTCCGCGGGCTGAGAGGGCCCGCGGACCCGAAGGGGGATGGACGTGAAGGTGATGAGCACGGCGTTGCTCGTGCTGGGCTTGACCAGTCCTGCCGTCGCGCACGCCGCGACCGAGGTCGTGGTGGCGCACGAGACCAGCTCGGCGACGTCGAGCGGCAAGACCGTCGAGGTCGCCTGCCCGGACGGCACGAAGGTCGTGGGCACCGGCGGTTCGGTGACCGGCGAGCGGACGACGATCACGCGGGTGCGGCCGAGTGACGACCTCACGAGCGTCGAGGTCACCGCGGTCGAGCACGGTGCGGGGACCGTGCAGTCGTGGACGGTGACCGCGCGGGCCACCTGCGCGCCCGGCGAGTTCACGCTGGTGTCCAAGAGCAGCACCAAGAACGCCGAGGTTGCCTGTCCCGGCAACCAGAAGGCGCTCGGCGTCGGGGGAGAGACCGGCGGCGGGCACTTCACCAAGATGGCGCCCAAGAACAACCTCAAGGGCGGCGTGATCGAGACGTCCGGCAACACCGACGTCACGGCGCACGTGATCTGCGGGACGCGGCCGGGACTCGTCCTGCGCGGCGGTACCCCCACCGTCGTGATGACCAGGACGGCCTCGAAGTCCGTTGCCTGTCAGGACGACGAGCAGGTCGTCAGCGCCGGCGGTGCGGTCGCGGGCGCGATCATCGACGACGTCGTCCCGGCCGGCCCCGGCGCGGTCGTCTCCGGTGAGGGGACGGACGCGCAGGGCCAGGCCATCCGCTGGTCGATCACGCCCTACGTCGTGTGCTCCCGATGAAAACTCCTGGGAACGGCCGCGGATCGACCTCGATCTCCCGCATCCGGGTGACGTAGGTCTGGTAGCACCTCCGAGCTTCGCCGTGGCTCCCTGCGGCGGCGAGGACGCGCACCAGCATCAGGTGCGCCGGCTCGTCGTACGGGTCGCGTTCCAGTACGCGCAGGCAATACCTGCTGGCCAGCGCGTACTCCCCACCGGACTCGGCCCGTGCGGCGAGCACCGCCACCACCTGCAGGTAGATCAACCGGGCTTCCTCGCGCAACCGCGCCGCCCAGTCCTCGTACGGGTCCTCCTCCAGGAAGTCGCCGTGGTACGCGGACTCGGCGGCCGCCAGCAGCGACTGCGCCTCGGACGAGTTCCGTTGCGCCGCAGCGAGTCCGGCGCGTGCGTCGGCGAGGAACGCGACCACGTCGACGGGCAGCACGTCCGGGTCGAGCCGGATCGCGTCACCCTCCGCCACGATTCCCGCGCCCGCCCGCAGCACGCTCCGCGCCGTGGACAACGCCACCGCCAGCCGGTTCGCGACCTTCTCCGGTTCCTCGTCCGGCCACAACAGGTTTCCCAGTCCCTCACGGGTGATCGGCCGTCCGCGCCGCGCGATGAGGATCTTCACCAGGTCCCTCGCCTTGCGCGACTGCCACGCGGCGGGCGGCAGCGGTTCGCCGTCGCGCAGCACCCGGAACCCGCCCAGTGTCTGGATGAACAACGCCGGCCTGCTCGCTTTCCTGCACGTCTCGGCAACGGCCGCGGCGGCCTCGGCGAGCACCCGCGCACCGAGATCCGCGGCCTGCTGCCGTGCCTCACCGGCCAGCTGTTCTCCCGCCGCACCACCGACCAGCGCCGCCTGCGCCGTGCGCACGCGCACCTCGCCGAGCGGGTCACCGATCTCGCGCCACAGCGCCAGCGCCTGGTCGAGCAGCACCGAGTCGTTCTCCAGGGCTCCGCGCAGCTGCAACGCCCGTGCGAACCCCGCCCGGTCACCCCGCCTCGTCGCGACCTCCGCCGCCTCCTGGCACAGGTCCTTGGCCGCGTCGAGCCGTGCCAGCACCAGCAGCGCCGCCACGCTTTCGCCCAGCTCCAACGCTTTGCGGGCGTGCTCGCGTGCCAGATCGGGGTCGTCGCAGGCGAACAGCTCGGCCAGCCCGACGTGCGCCAGCACCAGGTGTGGCACGGTGTTCTTGGCCGACGCGAGCCGCAACGCCTCCTGCAGAGCGAACCCTGCCAGCGCGCGGTCGCCACGCAACCGGTGCACCTCGCCCAGGTACACCAACGGTGCGGCCGCGAGCCAGCTGCCCGCCTGGTCGAACACCTGTTGTGCGGCGTGGAAGTCGGCAGCCGCCTCGTCCAGCCTGCCGAGCCCGAGCAACGCCTCGCCGCGGTTGTGCAGCCCGATGGCCCGGTAGGTCGCGAACCCCGTGACGTCCGCGAGCGGCAGCATCTCCTCGATCTCCTGCAACGCCGCCCGGTGCTCACCCGCCTCGACGTGGTGCGACGCGCGGTTCGAGCGGATGCGGATGACGCCGAGCACGTCGCCGGCCTTCTGCGCGTGGTCCAGCGCGATGTCGTAGTGCTCTGTCAGCTCGTCACGTTTTCCTCGTGCCGCGGCGACCATCGCGAGCACGGTGTGCGCGGTTCCGATCGCGGCGTCACCGGTCGCCGTCTCCAGCGCCGTCAAAGCCTTGGCCGACGCGGCTTCCAGATCACCCAGCGCCCAGTGCGCGCTCGCGGCCGTGCTCAGGACCATCGACTCCGCGGTCGGGTCCGAGCCGTCGGGAACGTAGCCGTCGCACATCTTCAACGCGTCCTGCGGCCCGCCGCGCAGGTGCTGGATCCACGCCATGCGCCACGCGAGTTCCGCGGTCAACCCGTCCTCGGTGGCACGGGTGAACCTGTCGGCCGCCTGCCGCCACTCGCCGCGCAACTGGTGCGCGACGCCTTCGAGCTGCCACACCTCGGCCGTGCGCAGGTCTTCCGGTACGCGCCGGGTCGCGGTCAGCACGGCGTCCGCGCCCGCCGTCCGCAGCACGTCGCCGAGCAACGCCGTCACACCGGGCCAATCCTCCAGTGCGGCAAGGGAATCCACCGCACGCACGTACTCACCGCGTGACGCGAACCAGCGCGCTGCGTCCGCGTGCACGTCCACCGCCGGCTCCAGGAACTCCCGCGCGAGCGGCACGAGCGCGAACCACCCCGGCTCGGCGCGCACGTGCTCGACGAACAACCCGCGCCGGGCGAGCTCCGGCAGAACCACCGCGGCTTCGGTGTGCCCCAACGAGATCAGCAGGTCGGTCGTGAACCGGTCGAACGCGGCAGCCGTCCTGAGCAGTTCCCGCGTCTGTTCCGGTTCCCTGCCAACGACTTCCTCGACCAGGTCGCCGAGCTCCTCCACGGTGCCCGTCTCCGCGACCAGCCGCACCGCGATCGGCCAGCCGCCGGTGACGTGGTGCACGTCGTGGCCGGCGACTGCGGCTGTCTCCTCGTGGGTGAACGCGAGCTGGGCCGCGGTGATCTCGGTCAGCTCGCCGTCGATCTTCAGACGCCGCAACGAGAACGGTGGCGGTGTGCGTCCGGACAACACCATCCGAGCGCTCGGCGGCAGCTGGAGGCAGAGCGCCTCCAGCAACACCGAGGCCGGATCTTCCGGTCTCAGCACGTGGATGTCGTCGAGCACGATCAACACGTCCTCCGGCCACGCGTCGGCCAGCAGTCCCGCGACGGCGTGCGCCCGCCCGGCTTCGTCCTCTCCGGACACGGCGGGAACGCTGGTCCACCCGGCTGCCAGCGCGGACGCCATCGGCTGCACCAGCCGATGGCCTTCCTGGCAGGTGTGCCACACGACCTGACGGTCGGTGTGCGCCTGGGTCAGCAGCGTCGTTTTGCCGTAACCGGCTGGTGCGACCAGCGTCGTGAGCCTCGTCGTGCAGAGCAGCCCTTCCAACCGGGGCCGCCGGATCACCGTTGTCCTCCCACGCCCCAAGATCGTCGCACCTCAGGCAACGTTACAGACGTATTCGGGCAGATAACGACAGGTTGGCAGTGACTGCCAGCCTGGCGTACGGTGGCAGCATGGGAATCGACTTCGGGAAGCAAACGGTGCTGGTCACCGGGGCGAGCGCGGGCATCGGTGCGGAGTTCGCCAGGCAGCTCGCGGCACGCGGATCGAGCCTCGTGCTGGTCGCGCGCCGCAAGGACCGGCTGGAAGAGCTGGCGGAAGCGCTGCGGGAGGCGCACGGCGTGACCGTGCACGTCGTGGCCGCGGATCTCGCGCAACCGGGCATCGGTGAGCGGCTGGCGCGGGAGGTCGCGGGCTTCGGCGTCACCAGCGTCATCAACAACGCCGGGTTCGGGAACTACGGCCCGTTCCACGAGGAGGAGCCCGAACGGTTGCGGCAGGAGGTCGCGGTCGACGTCAACGCCGTGGTCGAGATCAGCAGGGCGTTCATCGAGTCGTTGCGCGCCAACGGTGACGGCTTCCTCGTCAACGTGGCGAGCGTGGCCGCCTACCAGGCGAGCCCGTGGATGTCGGTCTACGGCGCGACGAAGGCGTTCGTGGTGAGCTTCACCGAGGGCCTGTGGGTCGAGTCGCGTGGCACGGGTCTGCGCGTCATGGCACTCTCACCCGGCGCGACGCGCACGGAGTTCTTCGAGGTCGCGGGCAGCGAGGAGATGGCGGGAAGGCTGCCGATGCAGACCGCCGGCGAGGTCGTCGCGACGGCGTTGCGCGCACTGGACCGCCGGGTCACGCCTCCCACCGTCATCCCGGGCAGGATGAACCGGACGCTGGCGTTCGCCTCGCGGCACCTGGCCTCCCGCGCGCTGAACGCCAGGGTGGTCGGGCGAATGGCGCAGCGCCGATAGAGTGGGGTCATGGAGAAGCCGGCGACGCTGTGGGACCGGTCGCGTCAGGCCGTGGTGGCCGAGATCGTCGACACGGCGCTGACGTTGTTCGCCGAACAGGGCTACGAGGCGACGACGATGGCGCAGGTCGCCACGCGGGCGGGGGTGTCGCAACGCTCGTTGTTCCGGTACTTCGGCACCAAGGAAGATCTCGTCTGCGGCGAGCAGGACGCCCTGGGTGCGCTCCTGGTGTCCACCGTCGCGGCCGAACCCGCTGATGTGTCCACTTGGGACGCTCTGAAGGCCGGGTTCGTCGCGATCCTCACCGCGTCGGACCACACGCCGGAACGGCTGCTCGAGATCTCCACGCTGATCTTCGACAACCCGTCGCTGCGCGCCAGGTACAGCGAGAAGCGGCTGAAGTGGCAACGGGCGCTCGTGCCCGTGGTCGAGCAGCGGATGGGCATCGAGTCCGGTGAGATCCCGGATCCGCGCGCGATGGGCGTCATCGCCACGACGTTCGCGTGCATCGACGCGGCGTCGGAGCTGTGGGTCCGCCACGGCGGCAAGGCTGATCCGTGCGAGCTGTACGAACAAGCGCTTGCCGCCGTGCGCGGTTAGACCGTCACTTCGGTCTTCTTGCGGCGCAACCGGAGCACGACCGCCGTCACCAGCAGCACCACGAGAATGCTGTACGCGACCGCCGCGAACGGACTCGTGACCAACGCGCTGAGCGAGCCCTCGCTGATCTGCAGGGTGCGGCGCACCTGTTCCTCCGCCATGGGCCCGAGGATCAACCCGACCACGAGCGGTGCGACCGGATAACCGTGCCGCCGCATGAAGAACCCGACGACACCGATCACCAGCAGCACGATCAGGTCGTCCACGACGAAGTTCACCGCGTAGGTGCCCAGCGCCGCGAACAGCAGGATGCCCGCGTACAGGTACGGCCGCGGGATCTGCAGCACCTTCACCCAGATCTTCACCAGCGGCAGGTTCAGCACGAGCAGCATCAGGTTGCCGATGTACAGCGACGCGATCAGCGCCCACACCATCGCCGAGTTGTTGGTGAACAGCAACGGTCCCGGCTGGATGCCGTAGCTCTGGAACGCCGCCACGATCACGGCGGCCGTCGCGGTCGTGGGCAGGCCCAGCGTCAGCAGCGGCACGAGAACGCCTGCCGCGGCGGCGTTGTTGGCCGCCTCCGGACCCGCCACGCCCTCGATGGCACCGCGGCCGAACTCCTCCGGCCGTTTCGAGAGCTTCTTCTCGGCCGCGTACGACAGGAACGTCGACACGTCCGCACCACCGGCCGGCACGGTGCCGATCGGGAAGCCGATGAACGTGCCGCGCAGCCAGGGCTTCCACGAACGGGCCCAGAAGTCCCGCGTGAACCACTTGCCACCGACGGGAATCACCTCGATCGGCCCGTGCCGCAGCCGCGACGCCACGTACAGCGCCTCACCGACCGCGAACACCCCGACCGCCACCACGACCACGTCGATCCCGTCGGCCAGCGTCGTCACCCCGAGGGTGAAGCGCTGCTGACCGGACAACGTGTCGGTGCCGACCAGGCCGATGAACAGGCCGAGACCCAACGACGCCAGCCCGCGCAACGGTGAGGATCCGAGCAGAGCGGCCACGGTCGTGAACGCCACCACCATCAGTGCCACGTAGTCGGCGGGACCGAGCTGCACGGCGATGTCCGCGATGCTCGGTGCCAGCAACGTCAGCAGCACCGTGGCGATCGTGCCCGCCACGAACGACCCGATCGCCGCCGTCGCGAGCGCCGCCGCACCACGTCCGGCCTTCGCCATCTTGTTGCCCTCTAAGGCAGTCACGATGGACGCGGACTCACCGGGTGTGTTGAGCAGGATCGACGTCGTCGAGCCGCCGTACATGCCGCCGTAGTAGATGCCCGCGAAGATGATCAGCGCGGCCGTCGGGTCCAGCGAGTACGTCAACGGCAGCAGCAACGCCACCGTCATCGCCGGTCCGATGCCCGGCAGCACGCCGACGGCGGTGCCGAGCGTGACGCCCAGCAACGCGTAGAGCAGGTAGGCGGGCTGCGCGGCGGTGGCGAAACCCTCCAGCAGAGCGGTGATGCTATCCATCGAGGAACGGCACCCCTTCGAGAATCCCGGCGGGCAGCGACAGTCCGAGACCGGACGCGAACACCACCTGCACGACCAGTGCCAGCACCACCGCGATCGGCAGCGCGCGCCACCAGACCGCGCCCAACGTCCAGGCGGCGCCGAAGAACAGCAGCGCCGCCGCGACCGGCCAGCCGACGAGGTCGATCAGGGCCAGGTGCGCGACGAGGAACGCGACGAGCTTGCCGACGGTGACCCAGTCGGTGCGGACCTCCGAGTCGACGTCCTCAGCCTCCTCGGCCTCGCCGAGCTTCCCGCGCGCCACCGCGATGATCGCCGCCACGCCCGTTACGACGAGCAGGATCCCGACGGCGTAAGGAAAGGCGCGCGGGCCGACGGCGTTGTCGTCGCGCGCGACGATCGTGGTCGCGTCGATCAGGGTGAACGCCCCGATCGCCGCGACCAGACCGCCGAACGCGTACTCCTCGACCTTCTCAGAGATCACTTCACGAGCCCGATGTTCTGCAGCGCGGGGCGGATGCGGCCGATCTCCTTGTTGAGGAACGTGGAGAACTCGCTGCCGGTCAGGAACGTGTCCGTCCAGCCCTTCTTGCTGAGCTCGTCCTTCCACTGCTGGCTCGCGTGCATGTCCGTCACGAGCTTGGTCAGCCGGTCCTTGGCCTCGGGCGCGATCCCGCCCGGCGCCACGACCCCGCGCCAGTTGATGAGCTCGACGCCCAGGTTCTGCTCCTTGAACGTCGGCACCTTCAGCGTCGCGTCCTGGTTGGGGCCGGACGTGCCGAGCGCGCGCAGCTTGCCCGCCTTGATCTGCTCGCGGTACTCGCCCACACCGGAGATGCCGGCGTCGACCTTCTTGCCCAGCAACGCGGCCAGCGACTCGCCGCCACCGGAGTAGGGCACGTAGTTGAGCTTGTCCGGCGAGATGTCCTTCGCCTTGAGGAGCATGCCGGCGAGGATGTGGTCGGTGCCGCCGGCCGAACCGCCGGTGATCGAGACGCCCTTGCCCTTCTCGGCGATGGCC
Source organism: Lentzea rhizosphaerae (assembly GCF_042649515.1). Taxonomy (NCBI): domain Bacteria; kingdom Bacillati; phylum Actinomycetota; class Actinomycetes; order Pseudonocardiales; family Pseudonocardiaceae; genus Lentzea; species Lentzea rhizosphaerae. Next base: position 25,348 of record NZ_JBHRZI010000019.1, read on the forward strand.
GCCAACAGGTCGTCGGTCGTCTTGAAGGGCGAGTCCGCCGGGACCACGAGCACCTCGTCCTCGGCGGTGAGCCGTGCGATCGGTGTCGTTTCCTCCAGCCGCGCCGCGGACGCGTTGGTCTCCACGGCCCCGACCATGACCAGGCCGGTGATCATCAGGAACGAGGTCGACTTCTCGTTGGCGAGCTTCTGCAGCCCGACCGTGCCGCCCGCGCCGCCGACGTTGCTGACCTGGACGAAGTTCGCGAGCTTGGCCCCGCTCACCGCCGACTGCATCGACCGCGCGGTCTGGTCCCAGCCGCCGCCGGGGTCGGCCGGAGCCATGATCTCCAGCTTCGCGATGGAGTCACCGCCGCCCGCGCTCTTCGCGCCCTGCCCACATCCGGCGAGCACCAGTCCGACAGCGGTGACCGCCACCGCTCGTCTCCAGCCCGTACCCATCGAGCACTCCTCGCTTCGTTGCGAACGTTGGGCGGGGACGCTAGGTAACTGCCGACGGGCTCGTAAGGGTTCGGTCGTAAGGTCCGTATTGGTCGTTTAGTTCGTGACCTGTTTCACAGATGATGCGTCAGAATTCCATCCATGTTCCGTCGGTCTGTCTCGTTCGGTGCCTTGGTGCTGGCGTTGCAGGTGGTCATCGTGCTGGTGACGACCTGCGCGGCAGGTTTTCTGGCGGCCAAACTGCAGAGCGACCGGATCAGGGAGGCCTACAAGGACAGGATGTTGTCCGTCGCGGAAAGCGTGGCGCAGTTACCGACCGTTGTCGAGGCCTTCGATTCCAGTGACCCCGCCGCGACCATTCAGCCGTTGGCCGAACTGATCCGCAAGGCGTCCAGCGTGACGTACGTGGTGGTCACCGATCGCCAGGGCGTCCGCTACGCCCACCCCGATCCGGCACGCATCGGCGAGCGCGTCTCCACCGACCCGAGCGCCGCCCTGTCCGGTGAGGTCTTCGTCGGCACGGAGACGGGCACGCTCGGGACGTCGTTGCGCGCCAAGGTGCCGGTGCGGGCGAAGGACGGACACATCATCGGCATGGCCTCCGTCGGTGTCCTGGAGAGCCAGCTGTCCGACGACCTCGCGGAGGACCTGCCGGAGCTGATCGGCTGGCTGGCCGCCGCGGCACTGGTCGGCGTGCTCGGCGCGGCCCTGGTCACGCAGCACGTCCGGCGCCGCACGTTCCGGCTCGAACCGGCGGAGATCGCGCAGCTGCTGGAGACCAGGGACGCGATGCTGCACGGCATCCGCGAAGGTGTTGTCGCCGTCGACGATCAGGAGAAGCTGGCGCTGGTCAACGACGAGGCGATGCGCCTGCTCGGTCTGGTGGACGACCCGAGCGGACTTCCCGCGGCAGAGGTGCTCGACGACGGCCTGCTGGACCTGGCGCGCGACCACGACGACGTCGCGGACCGGCTCGTCCTCGCGGGAGAACGGGTTCTGGTCGCGAACAGGATGACGGCCAAGACCCACGACCGTGCCGTCGGTGTCGTGCTCACGTTGCGGGACAGGACAGAGCTGCACGACGCCTTGCGCGAGCTGGACGGCCAGCGCACCGTCACCGAGGTGCTGCGCGCGCAGGCCCACGAGTTCTCGAACCACCTGCACGTCATCGGCGGCCTGCTGGACCTCGACCGCGGTGCCGACGCCGTCGCCTACATCGAACGGGTCGGCGGCGCCGGTTCGGTCACCGCGGACATCATCGACGGCGCGAACGCGGATCCCGCGCTGGCGGCGTTGTTGCTGGCGAAATCCTCGACCGCGCACGAACGCGGCGTGGAGCTGAGGCTCGACCCGGACAGTTCGGTGGACATCCGCGCGGGCGACGACGCGTTGACCGTGCTGGGCAACCTGGTCGACAACGCGGTGGACGCGGTGGAGACCGGCGGAACCGTGCGCGTGCTGGTCCGTTCGTCGGCCAGCGGGGTGCGGGTGGTCGTGGACGACGACGGGCCAGGTGTGGCGGAGTCGCAACGCGGCAGGATCTTCGACCTGGGCGTGAGCTCGAAGGACGTCCAGGGCGCACACGGCAGGGGCATAGGACTTGCCCTGGTGTCTAGGGTGGTCACCCGGCGCAGTGGCCGGGTGGCGATCACCGACTCGGAGCTCGGCGGCGCGTCGTTCGAGGTGTGGCTGCCGGAAACGGGGAACCGATGAGCGTGCGGACGCTGGTGGTCGACGACGACTTCGCCGTGGCCGCGATTCACCGCGGGTTCCTGGAGGCGATGCCGGAGTTCGAGGTGGTCGGCGAGGCCCACCGCGGCGGCGAGGCGTTGCGTGCCGTGGAGGCGCTGCGGCCGGACCTGGTGCTGCTGGACATCCACCTGCCGGACATGTCCGGGCTCGAGGTGCTGGCCAGGTTGCGGGCCCGCAACGGTCCGCCGGTCGACGTCATCGCGGTCACGGCCGCGCGCGAACGGGAGACCGTGCGGCAGGCCATGTCCAGGGGCGTCGACAACTACCTGGTGAAGCCGTTCACGCGCACGGCGTTCATCGACCGCATGCGGGAGTACCTCGCCCAGCGCATCGAGGTGCAGCGGCTCGGGCAGGTGCTGGACCAGGACGAGGTCGACCAGCTGATGCACCACCGCCCGCGCCCTCAGGTGGTGCCGAAGGGGCTGTCCGCCGTCACGCTGCGGCTCGTGATCGACGCGTTGCGGGACTGCGACAGCGACCTCTCGGCCCAGGAGGTCGGCGACAAGGCGGGGTTGTCCCGCGTCAGCGCGCGCAGGTACCTGGAGCACCTGGTGACGATCGGCAAGGCGGAGGTGCAGCCGCGCTACGGCATGGCGAACCGGCCGGCGCACGGGTACCGGCTGACCTGAGGCCATGGCCGCGATGCGGGACGCCGGCATGTTCCGCATGTTCGTGCCGCCGTCGCTCGGCGGGCTGGACCTGGACCTGCTCACGTCGTGGACGCACTGGCCAAGGGCGATCCGTCGGCGAGCTGGGTCGTGGTGATCCTGCGCCTGCTCAAGCTCACCCACCGCGCAGGAGCATGGGGCCCTGGACTGACCCCTCCCACGCCACGCATCCACCCCGACCTGTCACACTGAAGCCGGCGGGAAGAACGACCACTTGTCGACCCCTCGGGGCCTGACCTCACACGGCCGCACAGACGGCCACGTCGGCGTTCTTCCCGCCCCAGAACCTCACTCGTTCAGCAGACCCCTAGGTCCACTCCCAGCTGACGCCGATCACGCCGGAGGTCATGCCGGTCGTCGTGACGTGCACGGCGTGGTGGACGTTCAACGGCAGCTCGGTCAGCACGTGCCGGTCGACGTACAGGTCGGCGCGGAAGTACTCGAAAACGCGGCAGGGCAACGCATCCGGGTGGAACCGCACCTCCAGCAGGTAGGTGCCCTCCGGCCGGCGGAAGGCGTGCGCGCAGTCCGTGCGCCTGGCCTCGGGATCGCGGATCTCCGCCTCCCACGCCCACGTCTCACCGGCCTGAAGTTCCTGGCCGAACAGGAGTTCCGCGGCGAGCACCCGTCCGTCGCGGTGGCGCAACACCTTGCCCAGAGCGCAGTTTCGCCGTGGCACGACCTCGACCCGTTCGATCTCGCAGCCCTGCGCACCGTGGTAGCGCACCACCGTCCGGTCGACGCCGTCACGGCGAGCGCGCGCCACCGAGCGGCCCGCGAGCCTGGACGGGCTGCGATCCGGTCCGACGCTCACCACCTGCTCGGACGTGAGCACGTCCATCCGCCACGCCCGCGCGCCGGGCAACGCGTCGAGCAGCTCGGCCATCGGCCCGCTGTACTCGTCGACGCCCTGCCGCGGCCGGAACGGTGGTGGCTGGTGCGAGCACAGCAGTCCTGTCAGCGTCCGTTCCGGCAGACCGAGGATCTCCTCCAGCGCGGCGATGGCCCGCAACGACTTCGGCCGCCGCGGCCACGCACGTCCGTGCTGCCAGTCGCTCAGACTCGCTAGCCCGACCTCGATCCCGCGTTCGGCAAGGCGCGACCGCAGGCGTTCCAGGGGAAGCCCGCGCTCACGGATCGCGTCGCGCAACACGAGGTGGAACGGTCCGGTCATCGCCCGTCCGAACCTACCGGCGCCGCACCCGGTGAGCGATCCGAAATTACGGCGATAGCGGACGTCTCCCGCGCCTGCGAAGACTCGAAGATCCCTGCACCCGTGAGGAGATCTTCAATGCGCAACGCGATCTACGCCGCGCTGCTGGCGCTCGTCTTCGTCACCCCGGCCGCGAACGCCGACGTGACGCCGCTCGTCATCGGCGGCAAGCCGGCGAGCGAGCCCTACCCGTTCGCGGCGTCCCTGCAGTCGCGCGGCGGCGGCCACTTCTGCGGCGGAATCCTGATCCGCCCGCAGTGGGTGCTCACCGCCGCGCACTGCCTCGAAGGCAAGAACCCGTCGGGCGTCCAGGTCCGCGTCGGCTCGACCAACCGCACCACCGGCGGCACCGTCCGCCCCGCCGCCAGGCTGATCCGTCACGACCGCGACGACCAGGGCCTGATCCAGCTCAGCGCCCCGGTGACCCACCAACCCGCCCCGATCGCCGCGGCAGCACCGGCCGGCCTGCCGATCCGCCTGCTCGGCTGGGGCGCCACCAAGGACCCCGGCAACGCTCCAGCGCCAACCGTGTTGCAGGAGCTGGATTCCCGCGTGCTCGCCGACAACGCGCCCGGCTGCCACACCAACGCGGCCACCCTGTGCACCGACAACCCGGACGGCTGGCGCGGTGTCTGCTACGGCGACTCGGGCGGCCCCGCCGTCACGAGGACCGGCACCGGGTGGGCGGCCGTGGGCACCGTGATCGGGCAGATCGGCGGGCGCTGGTGTGCGGACGCCCCGCAGGTCTTCTCCGACGTGCCTGCTCACCGGGCGTGGATCGAGTCCCACACGGGCCAGGTGGCATGATCGAGACATGAGAACTGGGGGCAGGATTCTCGTGTTGCTGGCTGCGCTCGTCGGCCTGGTCGCGTGCGGCGCACGTCCGGAGGCCCTGCCGGTCCCGGATCCGGTCCGCGCGCGACCGCTCTCGCTGACCGCGCCGACCTCGGACGAACCGTCGTGCGACACCGGTCTGCGGTTCAGCGCGGGGTACACCGACGCGGCGATGGGTCTGCGCGTCATGTCCGTCGAGGTCGTCAACTGCGGCACACGGCCGGTCGAGCTCAACGGGTACCCGCAGGTCAAGCTGCTCGACGAGAAGTGGCAGCAGCTGGACACCGAGATCGTTCACGGTTCGGGCGGCATCGCGTCGGTCGAGGGGTTCGACGACCCGCCGCAGCCGGTCACGGTCCAGCCGGGGGAGCGCGCGCAGAGCGCGTTCATGTGGCGGAACACGCACACGTCGATGGACCCGCCGCAGGTCGGCAGCCACGTCGACATCGCGGCCACGCCGGGTGGCACGTGGCAGTCGTTGCTCCCGGCGTCGCAGGAGCGGGGCATCCTCATCGACCTGGGCAGCACCGGGCGGTTGGGGGTGCGGGCGTGGCACCGGTAGCCGTGCGGCGAGCGACGCCGGAGGACGCCCCGGCCGTCGCCAGGATCTGGTATCCCGGCTGGTGTGACGCGCATCTCGGCAACGTGCCGCAGCAGCTCGTCGACGCACGGCCGGAGGCGACGTTCGAGCCACGCGCGTTGGAGCACGTCCAACACACCACCGTCGCGACGGTGGACGGTGAGGTCGCCGGGTTCGTGATGGTGGTCGGTGACGAGGTCGAGCAGGTCTACGTCTCCGCCGGTCACCGCGGTTCCGGTGTAGCGCAGGCGTTGCTGGCCGCCGCCGAGGAGGAGGTGGCGGCGAACGGGCACTCCAGCGCCTGGCTCGCGGTCGTCGCGGGCAACGCGCGGGCACGCCGGTTCTACGAGCGGCAGGGGTGGACCGACGAGGGCCTGTTCGACCACCAGGCACCCCACCCGGACGGTCCGATCCCGGTCCCCGCCCACCGCTACACCAAGGCCGTGCACTCGTGACCAGCGTGTTAATTCTTCCGGTGGTGGGACGTTCTCGTGTTCTCATGACGGCATGTCGACCACCGCACTCCTGAGCTTCACGTTCGTCGCGCTGCTGACCGTGGTGACGCCGGGACTGGAGACCCTGCTGGTGCTGCGAACGGCGCTGCTGGTCGGCCGCCGCGCCGCGATGGGCGTGGTGGTGGGCAGCACGCTGGGGTGCCTGGTGTGGGCGACCGCGGGCCTGGTCGGCCTGACGGCGCTGTTGCAGGCTTCGGAACTGGCGTACAACATCGTGCGCTGGCTGGGCGCCGGGTACCTGATCTACTTGGGCGCCAAGGCGTTGTGGAAGTCGCGGCGTCCGGTCGAACTGGACGAACCCGCGCCCGTGCCGTCGGTGCGCGCGGCCGTCCGAGTCGGACTGCTGACGAACCTGCTCAACCCGAAGCCCGGCGTCTTCTACGTCTCGTTGCTGCCGCAGTTCCTGCCCGTGGGACAGCCCGCGTGGGGCGGTGTGCTCGTGGCGATCCACCTCGGCATCGGCCTGGTGTGGTTCCCGATCCTGATCACGGCGGCGGGCCGGGCCCGTGCTTTCCTGCTGCGCCAACGGGTTCTGTTCGACCGCCTGTCCGCGTCGGCGCTGATCGCGTTCGGGCTGAAAACGGCTGCGGACGCGCGCTGACCCGTGATCTGATGTGCCCATGTCGACCGCCGCACTCCTGAGCTTCACGCTCGTCGCACTGCTCACCGTCCTCACTCCGGGCCTCGACACGGTGATGGTGCTGCGCACGGCGTTGCTGAGCGGCAAGCGTGCCGCGCTGGGCGTCGTTCTCGGGATCACGCTCGGATGTCTGGTCTGGGCGGTGGCGAGCCTCGCCGGCCTGACGGCGCTGTTGCAGGCTTCGGAACTGGCCTACAACGTCGTGCGCTGGCTCGGTGCCGGGTACCTGATCTACTTGGGTGCCAAGGCGTTGTGGAACTCGCGCAAGAGTGTGTCCCTGGAGGACTCACGTCCGGTTCCGGGTGCCGGTGCGTCGTTGCGCGTGGGCCTGATGACGAACCTGCTCAACCCCAAGGTCGGCGTCTTCTACCTGTCGTTGCTGCCGCAGTTCATGCCCGCCGGTCACACCGGCTGGGGTGCGGCCCTCGTCGCCATCCACCTCTGCCTCGGCCTGGTGTGGCTGCCGATCCTGGTCGCGGTGGCCGGTCGCGCCCGTGCTTTCCTGCTGCGGCAACGGGTTCTGCTGGACCGCCTCACCGCGTCCGTGTTCGTGGCGCTGGGCCTGAAACTGGCGTTCGAGGCGCGCTAGGCCTCGCCGGTCGCCGAACGGTGCCACGCCGCGAGCGCCATCCGGTTCGGCAGTCCCAGCTTCACGCGGATGTTGACCACGTGCCGGTCCGCCGTCCGCGGCGAGATGAACAGCCTGGCGCCGATCTGCCTCGACGTGAGCCCCTCGGCGACCAGTCCTGCGATGGTGAACTCCTGCCTGCTCAGCCCGCCCGGCAGCGCGGGCTTGGCCGGACGGCGTTCCGAGAGGGGCACCGGTTCGAGGGCGAACTCCATCGCCTGTTCCTGCCGCAGGTCCGCGCCCAGCGTCGTGATGATCGGGTAGTCGTCGCCGAGCGCGCGGCGGACGGTTCGGTCGGTGCGTTCCAGCAACTTGTGGAACGGGCGCATGGTGCTCAGCGAGATCCGGGTGACCCGTTCCTGCGACCGCAACGCACCGAGCAGCCGTGCCGCGCGGTCGAACGCGCCGAGCTCGGCGCACGCGCAGGCGAGCAACCACAGGCTGAACGCAGGGCCCCACGTGTCGCCGAGCGCCAGCTGGATCCGCAACGCCTCCACCGCGAGCGGATGCACCTGTGCCGGATCGCCGTGCAGCAGCTCGTAGAGGCCCTCGTGCCACAACGCCCAGGCGTGCGACCAGTGCACGTCGTCGTGCTCGGCCAGCCTGGTCGTGGCCTTGTCCGCGGCCTCGGCGTCCAGCAGGAAGCACGTCGCCATCGCGTGCATCAGCTCGGCGAAGTAGGTGTCACCCGGCGACGCGTACTGGCGGCAGAGCTCGACGACGTGGGCGTACAACGGCACGCAGTCCGGGGATCCCTCGACGAAGAAGAGATGCGTGGCTTCGGCGAAGACCAGGTTCAGATCCGTGATCGGTGACCGGGGCAGCGCGCGTGCCTCGGCGATCAGGGCGATCGCGGCTGCCATGTCGCCGCGCGCCTGGGCCACGAACGCGCAGTGCGCCAGCAGCGACGTTCGCAACGGTGCCTCGGTGATCACCTCACGGGCCATTGCCAGCAGGTCCCAGGCCTGGCCGAGCAGACCCGCGACGGACGTGAACCGGGTGCGTTGCACGTTCATCGCCATCGTCGCGCCGGTCTCGGCCAGCTCGGTGGTCTTCAGCGCACACGTGACGGCGGCACGGATGTTCGGCCACTCCTCGCGCACCCGGCCCAGCCACACCACCTCGTCCGGCGAGAACCACGAGCGGGCTGCTTCGTCGACGAACGTGCTGTAGTGCAGCGCGTGTCGTCGCAACGGTTCGTTGGTGTCCACGAGCAGACGAGCACCGAACTCCGAGACGCTGCCCAACATCCGGTAACGGGTGTGTCCGGTGACCGGACTCGTCGCCGCCACCACGATCGACGCGCGCACGAGTGCCGACAACGGTTCCAGCACGTCCGTGCCCGCCACCGCTTCGGCCGCTGCGAGGTCGAAGTCCGCGGGAAGCACCGACAGCGTCGCCCACAGCTGTCGTTCCTCGTCCGTGCAGCGTTCAGCGGTCCAGTCGAGCACCTGCTCGAGCGTCATGTCGTCGGCGAGCGCCTCGTCCGGCCGCGCGGCCACGAGTTCGATCGCCAGAGGTGATCCGCTCACCCGCGGCGTGACGCCCTGGCCCGCCCGTTCCAGGAACAGCTCCGCGGAGTCCTCGTCGCTCATCGGTGGCACCCGCAGCAGGTGCTCGCCGTAGACACCCAGAGGCTCGCGCGACGTCGTGAGGATCCTCAGCCCCTCGCAGTCCCGCACCAGGTGGTGCACGAGATGCCGAACCGCGTCCAGCAGGTGCTCGCAGTGGTCGAGAACGAGCAGCAGGTTCTTGTCGTACAACGACTCCACGAGCCGGCCGAGGCCGGAGTCCTGCGAGTTGTCGATGATGCGCAGCTCGGCCGCGACCGTCCTGGCGAGCAGCGCGGGATCCTTCAGGTCCGCGAGCCGCACCTCACGGACCCCGTGCTGGAAAGCCGAAGTCCGCGCCATCGCACGGCCGATCTCCTCGGCGATGCGCGTCTTCCCGATGCCCCCGGCGCCCACCAGAGTGACCAGCCGGGCTCGGCCGAGGAGCACCTCGGCGTCGGCGAGCACGGCCCGGCGGCCGATGAACGTCGTGGTCTGGGCAGGCAGATCGCCCCGCACGGTCATCGGCGCATCTTCGCTCAGCGACGCTCCCGTGTGACGACGAGCATCACCTCTCCACCCTTTCGGTCTAGTGAGTTCGACCGGCCGTGGCCACGCGTCCACGGGGGCGGATGATCATCTTGGTGGCGAGGCGAAGTCCCTGGCGCGCGTTGAGGTGCGGGAGGTACGCACGGCTCACGGCGTTCGCGATGCGCGGCAGTGCCGCCGAGTCCGGGTACGCCATGAACATCGGCCGGTACTTCGGCTGGAACTTCGCCTTGAACGCGAACAGCGAGCGGAAGCCGTACACCGGTTCCAGCACCTGCCCGGTCAGATCCAGGACGCGCTGCAACGCCCGCGGACGTTCACCGCGGTCCAACCGGGCCAGTGGCGCCCCCGACAGGCTCAGGAACCGCGCGCCCTCGGCCTGGAGCTGTTGCGCCGCGGAGGCGATCAGGAACTCCATCGAGCCGCGGAAACCGTGCGTGCGGCGGCGCATGAAGTCGAGCGTCCACCCGATGACCTCACCGTCGGCGTACACGGGCAGCCAGCTCGTGATGCCGTGCACCGTGCGGTCGCCGTCCACCGCGATCAGGCAGCGCACACCGTCGCCGGTGAGCTCTTCCAGACCTCCCAGCGTGAATCCCATCTCGGGCAGGCCCTTGTCCGCCACCCACTCCGCCGAGATCGACCGGATCTGGTCGGTGATCGCGAACGGCGCGTCGGCGTACGTGCACCACTCGGCGGTGATGCCGGCCTTCGCGGCCTTGTTCAGCGCCGTGCGGACGTCCTGCCACTTCTTGCCCGTGAAGCTCAACGTGTCCAGCTCGATCACGGTGTCCTCGGCGACCTGCACCGCGGACCACCCGAGACCTTCGACCGCCTCCCTCGTCTCGGCCCCCACGCTGTAGAGGCACGGTGTCCACCCGTTGCGCGCGCAGAACTCCGCGAACCCGCGCACGGCCTCGACGCGCGCCGGACCGATCGGATCGCCGACGGTCAGCGCGATCGTCGCCACCACCCGGTACGCGATCGCGGTCTCGCCATCGGGCGTGAACCAGTACTGGTTGCCGCGCCACGTCGTCATGTACGACAACGACGAACCGCCGTAGCGCTGCATCAGTTCGCGCGCGTGCTCCGCCTCCTTCTCGCACGAGGACGGCCACGCACGCCACGACGCCATCAGCAGACCGGCCAGCACGATCAGCCAGAACACCACGCCCGTGTACTCGAACAGCAACGCGCCGAGGAATCCCTCCGCCGAGAACTGCAGCGGTACCAGGCCGAGCAGGTAGCCCGGCGGCAGGAACCGCGTCGGCAGATCCGCGAGCAGCGCGCCGAAACCAGGCTCCGGCGTGAACTGGTCGCGGACCAGGTACCCGCCGAAGACGTACAGCGCCGACAGCAACGCGACGCTGCCGACCGTGAACCGCCAGAACTTCCTGACGGCGTGCCGAGGCAGACGCACGGCGAAGTGGTCGCGCGTCAGCAACAGCACGATCGTGATCGCGAGCGGCACCAGCATCGGGATGCTGAACGAGAACACGACCTCCAGCGCGCCGATCTCCGGGATCTGCGCGGCATCCACGACGTACCACCCGATGAACGAGCCGTACGCCACGTTGCACACCAGCGCCGACCACCACGCGAACCGGCGGCCGCGGCGCAGCCCTTCCGCCAGCACGAGCAGCAGCAACGCGGGCAGCAGCGACATCACGAGCGCGGGGAACCGGCCGTACGACAGCTGGATCATCATCGTCCGGCACAACTCGACCGCGTCCGAGCCGCACACCGCGTCGACGTCGTCCTGCACCGGCTGCGCGACCGCCACGACGTCCGCGAACCACCACAGCGGCCCGTTCGGCGACGGCGACATCATCGCCACCACCGGTCCGAGCGCCGACGCCGCGAGCAGCAACGCCACCAGCACACGCGTCTCCTGGAACGAGCGCGCCTTGTGCGCCGCGCCGCTCTTCAGGAACAACGCCCCGATCACGAGCCCGGCCACGCCACCGGACAGTCGGAGCAGATCTTCCAGCCAACCCGAGTACAGAGTGAGGACCAGCACCGACAAGATCATCATCAGGCGTACGCGACGCGTCCACAGCGGCGGCATCCGGAACGTCAGCGCGAGCGCCAGGCCCACCCCGCCGATCGACGGCCCCGCGGCCACCTCGCCCACGAGCGACTCGAGCCACGACCAGTGCACGTCCCGCCCGATCAGCACCACCCCGAGGCCGAGGAACGAGCCGATCACGTGCGAGGAGAGGAAGATCGCCGCGGTCCGCAGCGCGCCGAACGAGCGCTCGGCCAGCACCCCGAACACCAGCAGCACGACGGTCGTCGCGACGTAGCCCAGCAGGTCCATCGACCACAGCGCCGACGTGAGGACGGTCCACAACGGACTCTCGGTGCCGAACCCGACGCGTGCGAGCAACTCGTCGTTCGTCCCGCCGATCGCGCCGGTCAGCGCCCCGACCGTCCAGAAGACGATCAGGAACGCGCACGTCAGGGGAGCGGTGCGGAAGAGCCGCGCGATCATCTGACCAGCCCTGTTCGCTGCGCGAGCCACGGCAGGGAGCCGTACAGGCCCGGCCGCCACACGTTCCAGTCGTGTCCTCCCGGCAGTTCCTTCCACAGCACGTCCATTCCGGCCTTGCGACAGGCCTCGAACACCTCGGCTCCCGCCGGGCGGTAGACACCGTCGTCCTTGCCGGCCACGATCACGCCCGCGAGCTGCGGGAACCGTTGCTCGGCGAGGATGTCGAGAGGGTTGACGCGGCGGAATGCCGCCTCGTCGCCGCCGAACGCGGCCTTGACCGTCTCGGCGCGCGTCCCGAGCGTGGGCTCGCGCTGGCCGGAGAGGTCGATGAAGTTTCCGTACACGTCAGGCGCGCGCACTGCGAGCTGAAGAGAGCACGTGCCGCCCTGTGAGAGTCCTGCGACCGTCCACGCCTCACGGCGTTCGTCGACCGTGAGCCGTTCCTTGATCCACTTGGGTACGTCGCGGGTCAGGTAGGTCTCCGACTGGCCCAGCTTCGAGTCGAGGCACAGCGGGTTCGCGGTGAGGGAGCCGAGCGAGTCCGGCATCACGACGATCGGCGCGAGACCGTTGTGGGCGTGCGCGAACTCGTCCATGTTGTCGGAGATCCGGCCGGCGTCGTACCAGTCGCGGGGTGACCCCGGCTGACCTGCCAGCAGGACCAGCACCGGCAGTCGCGGGCGTGGTTTCACGGCGTAGGCGGGCGGCAGGTAGACCCAGGCCGGACGGCCCTTGAGCGCGCCGGGGATCTCGGTCTCGGACAGCGTGCCCTTCTCCGGCAGGTCCGCCGGACTCCAGACCTCGGCCAGCTTCTTGCCGGGAGGCACCACGAGCTCCTCCGCGACCGGGACGCTGTCCGGCAGGTCGACGCTCGGGTTGTTGAACACCTCGAGCACGGCCCGTGACGTCGGATACAGCCCGTAGTAAGCGTTCGTGGCCGTCAGCGCACCGGAGATGACGGCGACGGCCGCGACCACGGTCAGCACGCGCCCGTACCAGCGCGACGGGCGCAGCCGTGCCACGCCCAGACTGACGGCCACCAGTGCCGCGCCCAGCCACACCATCAGGATGATCGGCATCGGCTCGGGCCACGGTTTCCACACGTGGTTGATGACCAGCGTCAGCCCGGTGACGGCGAGCGCGCACGCCAGCACGACGATCGGCAGCACGCGGACCCACCAGGTCCGGTTCTTCCGGATCGCGAGACATGTCAGTGCGAGAGCGGCCGCGACGGTGGCGGCCTTCGGGATCGGTCCGTTTATCAGCGACAGATCCAACGGGCTGAGCATGCCTCTGATTCTTCAGGAACCCTTCAGCATCGTGCATCGGAGGTTCGTCTTAGTTCAGAGGCGTGAACATCAGCCTAAAGGTTGACAACCGCTCAGCCGGACGGGGCGTCGCGCCACGCGTTCGTCAGCACCCGCAGCGCGTCGGGGTGCTCGGCGATCTCCGCAGCACGGGACAAATCGGACTCGGCCATCCCCAACTCGCGCAGTGATGTTGCCACGCCGAACCGCACGGCCGTGTCGTGAATGCGTTGAGCGAGGTCGGACGGTGCTGTGTGGGAGAGCAACGCCGTGTGTGTGGCGGCATGCGGCAATCCGAACGTACCGCCCAAAACGTGTGCGAGTTTGTGGTGCAGTCCCATGGGGACGGAGGCGAGGCAGGTTCCGGCGAGCCACGCCGAGTACAACAACTCCGTCCGCGCATCCACAGTGGACGGATTTCCGCTCAAAGCGTGCAAAACGCCCTCGATCGCCTTCGTTGCGATGGCGTCGATCAACGGGTTCTCGTTGCCTCTCGCAGTGACGGCGTGCGCCAGGGCGTTGAACGCGCTCGTCACCGTGACGTCGAGCGGCAGGTCCAGCGTCAGGTCGACGTCGTAGATCACCGTGTCGGGCTGGATCGCGGCGTCGCGCCGGGTCTTCTTCAGTCCCCCGGAGGTCTCGCCGAGCACCGGCGTGACCTCGGACCCGGCGTAAGTCGTGGGGATGATGATCTGCGGCACACCGGCGCGCACCGAGAGCGCCTTCGACAGCCCCGTGCTCGATCCGCCGCCGACCGACACCACGCAGTCCGCGCCGTGTTCGTGCAACAACGCGAGCGCGCGCTCTGTGACCTCGACCGGCGTGTGCATCGCGGCGCCCGTGAACCGTGTCGTGAGCAGGGAACCGAGTTCGGCCGCCACCTTGTCGCCGCCGTGCCGGGCGATCAGCAGAACCCGCGTCGCGCCGAGCCGTTCGGCCTCGTCGCGCACGGAGGCAGCGGTGCCGCGGCCGAAGACGACGCGTGTGCGCGCGGGTTCGAAGGTGAAGCTCACGAAGGTCGACTATTCGCCGCGATGTGTTGTCCCCGCAACCTGGTGAGGATCAATCCTTTTGGCTCTGACGGGTGACTTCGTCACTCCTTAGCGTGAAACTTCATGAAGCGTGTTCGTGTTGTAGTGGCGTTAGCAGGGGCCCTGACCCTGACGCCAATCCCTGCCACAGCGGCGACACCGGCGTTCACCCTGTCCGGCGGCGTGTCCGCCCCGATCCACTCGATGGCCGACGCGGTCCGCGAGACCGTCTACGTCGACTCCGGCCTCGACCTCGACGGCGATGGCACCCGTGACCGGGTGGCCGCCGACGTCATCAGGCCGTCCACGACCGGGCGCGTGCCCGTGATCATGGAGGCCAGTCCCTACTACCAGAGCACGGGACGCGGCAACGAGAGCGAGGTCAAGACCTACGACTCCGCCGGTGTGCCGGTGAAGTTCCCGCTCTTCTACGACAACTACTTCGTGCCGCGCGGCTACGCCGTCGTGCTCGTCGACTTCCTCGGCACGAACCGGTCGCGCGGCTGCGTCGACGTCGGCGGCCAGTCGGAGATCGCGTCCGGCACCGCCGTGATCGACTGGCTCAACGGCCGGCGCACCGGTTACACGACCCTGACCGGGAGCGCGACCAAGACGGCGTCGTGGTCGACTGGAGCCGTCGGCATGATCGGCAAGTCGTGGGACGGCTCGATCGCGAACGGCGTGGCCTCCACCGGCATCGACGGCCTCAAGACGATCGTGCCGATCGCGGGCATCAGCCGTTGGTACGACTGGTTCCGCTCGGACGGCGTCGCCTACCCCAGCTACAGCTCGCCGACCGGTCTGGGTTCGCAGTTCGAGAACTCCAACGCGCGCTCCCGGTGTGGTGCGGTGCGCACGCAGATGACGAACGGTTCTCCCGCCAATGGTGACTACACGGCGATGTGGCAGGCACGTGACTTCGTGCGCAACGCCTCGCGCGTGAAGGCGTCGATCTTCGCGATCCACGGCCTGAACGACCTCAACGTGAAGACGTTGCAGTTCGGCCAGTTCTGGGACGCCGTGCCCGCGACGGTGCCGAAGAAGCTGTGGTTCTCGCAGACCGCGCACGTCGACCCGTTCGACTTCCGGCGCGCCGAGTGGGTCTCCACGCTGCACCGCTGGTTCGACCGCTGGCTGTTGAACGTGCCGAACGGCATCGAGAACGAGGCGCAGGTGTCCTCGGAGCGCGGGCCGGACCAGTGGACGGACGACGCGACGTGGCCACCGGCGGGCACCGTCAGCACCGTGTTGCGTCCTTCTTCTTCGGGACTGGGCACGGCACCTGGCACAGGCACCGCCGCATTCACCGACAACGGCAGTGCGACGCCATCCAGCTGGATCTCCGGCTCGAACACCGGCCGGGTGATCTACTCGACGGCACCGCTGACGTCGGAACTGCGCGTCGCGGGCACGTCGTCGATCACGGTCGGAGTGTCGTCGTCTACGCCGACCGCGCACCTCACGGCGTATCTCGTCGACTACGGCCCTGCTCGCGTGCGGACCGGTGAGGGCATCCGGACGCTGACCGCGGAGTCGTGCTGGGGCGAGAGCCGCACGGGCGATGACGCCTGTTACCGCAACACCGAAGCGACGGCGGGCAACGTCGACGCGCAGGTCATCGCGCGCGGCTGGGCGGACCTCGCGAACTACGAGTCGGTCTCGGTCACGCGCACGATCACGCCAGGAACCAAGTACCGCATGACGTTCCGACTGTCCACAACGGACCACGTGATCCCGGCGGGGCACCGGCTGGGCCTGCTGATCGGCGGCACGGACTCGAGCGCGATCGTGCGGCCGAGCCAGCTGCCGAGGCTGACCGTCGACCTGGCGGACACGTCGGTGCGGATCCCGTTGCGCGGCTCGGTGCCGTCCGCGTCGGCCGCTCCGCTGGTCGCCAACAGCGTTTCCGCTGGTACGAAGGGCGAGTTGGGCTAGCGGTCCAGACTGTCGGTGCTGCTCGCTAGCATCGGCCCCATGGGTTCAACCGACGGTGCCGTTCTCGGAGACGCGCTGCAAGTCCTGCAGCGCGTCTTCGGGTATCCCGAGTTCCGCGGCGACCAGGCCGCCATCGTGGAGCACGTGGTCGCGGGTGGCGACGCGCTCGTGCTGATGCCGACCGGTGGTGGCAAGTCCCTGTGCTACCAGGTCCCCGCCCTGGTCCGGTCCGGCACCGGCGTGGTGGTCTCACCACTCATCGCGCTGATGCAGGACCAGGTGGACGCGTTGCGCGCTCTTGGTGTGCGCGCGGGCTTCCTGAACTCGTCGCTGTCCTGGGACGAACGCCGGATGGTCGAGGCGGAGTTCGTCAACGGCGAGCTCGACCTGCTCTACCTGGCGCCGGAGCGCCTGACGTCCGAGGCGACCCTGCGCCTGCTGGACCAGGGTGAGATCGCCCTGTTCGCGATCGACGAGGCGCACTGCGTCTCCCAGTGGGGCCACGACTTCCGGCCCGACTACCTCTCGCTGACGCAGCTGCATGAGCGCTGGCCGAAGGTCCCGCGCATCGCGCTGACGGCCACCGCGACGGAGGCGACTCGCCAGGAGATCCTGACGCGGCTCGACCTGTCCGACGGCCGCCAGTTCGTCTCGAGCTTCGACCGCCCGAACATCCAGTACCGCATCGTTCCCAAGAAGGAACCCAAGAAGCAGCTCCTCGACCTGCTGCGCGGCGAGCACCAGGGCGACGCCGGCATCGTGTACTGCTTGTCCCGCGCGTCCGTGGAGAAGACCGCCGAGTTCCTGGTGGCCAACGGCATCGAGGCGCTGCCGTACCACGCGGGGCTGGACGCGTCGGTGCGCCAGCGCAACCAGGCCCGGTTCCTGCGCGAGGACGGCCTGGTCATGGTCGCCACGATCGCGTTCGGCATGGGCATCGACAAGCCGGACGTCCGCTTCGTCGCCCACCTCGACCTGCCGAAGTCAGTCGAGGGCTACTACCAGGAGACGGGCCGGGCGGGCCGCGACGGCCTCCCGTCCACCGCCTGGCTCGCGTACGGCCTGTCCGACGTGGTGCAGCAGCGCAAGATGATCGAGTCGTCGGAAGGCGACCTGGCCTTCCGCCGCCGCTCGCAGACGCACCTCGACGCGATGCTCGCCCTCTGCGAGACGATCTCGTGCCGCCGCACCATGCTGCTCGACTACTTCGGCCAGACCGGCGTGCCCTGCAACAACTGCGACACCTGCCTGACGCCGCCCGAGTCGTGGGACGGCACGGTCGCCGCCCAGAAGATCCTGTCCACGGTCTGGCGCCTGCGCAAGGAACGCAACCAGAAGTTCGGCGCGGGCCAGGTGATCGACATCCTGCTCGGCCGCAAGACCGCCAAGGTCATCCAGTTCGACCACGACCAGCTCAGCACGTTCGGCATCGGCGAAGACCTGAACGAGAGCGAGTGGCGCGGCGTGGTCCGCCAGCTCCTGGCCCAGGGCTTCCTGGCGGTGGAGGGCGAGTACTCGACCCTGGTCCTCACCGAGAGCAGCGCGGACGTCCTGGCCCGCAAGCGCGAAGTGAAGCTGCGCAAGGACCCGACCCCCACCCGCTCGACCACGCGCACGGCCACCGCCTCAGCCGCCAAGGCAAAGGTGGATCTCCCAGCCGAAGCCGCCCCGCTGTTCGAGGTCCTGCGCGAATGGCGCGGCCAGCAGGCCCGCGAACAGAGCGTTCCGGCCTACGTGATCTTCCACGACGCCACCCTGAAAGCCATCGCCGCCTCCCGCCCCACCTCGCTGACCGAACTGGGCGCCGTGAGCGGCGTGGGCCAGGCCAAACTGGCCAAGTACGGCGCCCAGATCCTGGAAGTGGTGTCCGGCGGCACCCCCACCTCGACCACCACACCGTCCGGCCCGGTACCGCCACCGACCACACCCGCCACGCCCAAACCCAAGCCGAAGACCACGAGCACGGGCGGCGCGGCGTGGGGGTCGAGCGGCGAAGCTGCAGACGAGTGGCCAGAGCCGGAGGAGCCGGACGAGCCACTGGACTGGTGACGTCGGCACATCGCCGGCCGCAGCCACAGGGGCACCCCGACCCGGCCTCGCCCGTCGCGGTGTGGGCCGTGCGGCGATGCGGGCGGGTGACGCCGTATCTGTGCAGTTCAGGCACGAATACGGTGGCGACCGGAGGAGCCGCCGGACTGGTGACGGCGGCGAACCCCGCCCGCCGGGCACGATGCCAGGGGGCTGTCCAACTCCGGCTCGACCGGTGCCGCACGGGGTCGAGTGGCGCGGCAGACGCGTGGCCGGAACCAGAGGAGCCAGTCGAGCCGCAGCACTGTTGAAAGCCGCGAACCCGGCTCCGCATCCGTTCTGCAACGCGCCGAGCCTCGGACTCCTCCGTCGACCCGAGCCGCTCACCAACGCCAGGGGACACGTCGTGCTGATGTGGCTGCCGAGCCTCGACGAAGCCCACACCCGGCCACTTCAGAACCCCGGAATCCGCCGAACGCCGCCCCACTCGGACTCACGAATCACTCGCCGCCCGAGCAACGTCCCCTCAGGTCACCTTCTCGATCTGCGCTCGCTTGATCACGTTCTTCCCCGACTCACCGACCAGCTCGAACGCCGCGCTGTTCAGCACCACGCAGCCCGACCCGACCCCGATGATCCGCACGGTGGTCTGCCGTCCGTTGTCGAGGTTGGTCACCCGCACTGAGGTCCCGACCGGAAGCTGCGACGAGAACGCGCCGGCCGCTCCACCCACCGCCGACAGCCCGACCGTCGCGCCGTCGCACACGACCTGACCGACAACACCGGTGGCCCGGGCCCGGGACGTCGAGGATCGGGCGGGTGTGGGGGTCGGCGCATTTCCCACGATCTCCACGCGGACGCGCCGGAGAACGTTTTCCGTCACTGCCCGTCCCGAATTCGTCGACTGCAGCGAATCGAAAGCGGCGGTGTTCAGCACGGCACAGCCGGGGGAAACTCCGTTCACCACGGCGGTGATCGCTCGTCCGTTGGCGAGATTAGTGATCCGCAACTGGGTTCCGGCCGGGAACTGGTCCGAGAACACACCGGCGGGCCCGGTGGAACTGATCGAGCTCAGTGGCTGCCCCGAGCACACCTCCTTGCCCGTGACCCCCGTCTGCGTTGCAGGGGAACCGGATCCGGCAAGGGCGAAGGCCGTGCCCCCGACGGCAGCGGCGACCGAGACCACCCCGGCGGCCGCGATCCAGCCCTTCGACCAGCGCATGCGCAACACCCGACCCTTCTGTCAGGCCGTACGGCCCGCAGAAGGAGAAGGTTCAACGACGCGTGGCGCGAACCAGCGTGGTTGGGTCACACGACGCCAGGTGATCGCGCAGGGCCACGTGTGCGAAGCGGTACTCGCCGTCGACTCGGGTGAGCAGCAGCCGGTCCTGGGCGAGGTGCAGCAAAGCCTTGCGGCGGAACGACAACTCGCCCAGCGACAGCGGACGGGTGACGCCCTCGGCAGCGACCTCGGCGAGTGCGTCGAACGGCCAGACGTAGTCGCGGGCTGCGGTTGGCGTCACCATGAGTCCCAGTGCCACGCCCAGCGCGGTGCCCCAAGATCCTGGTGCGCCGAGCCCGCTCAGCGCACCGACCAGTCCGAGGACCGGTACGGCGGGCTGGATCCACCACGCACGTCCGATCCGCATGCGCTGTTGTTGCGCCGTTCGCACCGTGCGCCACACACGTCCCACGGCAGCGGCGAACACACCGCCCGCCACGCCTGCGGAGAAACCCATTCCCATGCCGGCCACCACGACGTACGGGCCAGTCCAAATCATTGAGACGCCGGGCATGGCGGCGATCATCACCGCCCACGGCACGGGCGCATCACCCGGTACGAAGCCCAACGCCAAAAAGAATGACGCCACCACCACGAAAACGTACGCGACGAAGTACGGCCACGGCGTTCCAATGCCGCCCAGCCACAAACCGGCGAGCCCGACCATGAATCCGGCCAGCACACCCGCCAGGAATGCGAGTGCGGCGGTGATGATGCCGTGCGCGCGTCCAGGCGGGTGGAAGACGTGCGGAAGTTTGTTCACCAGAACCAGCAACGACGAAGCCGCCACCACGAACGCCAACGCCGGCCACAGCCCGAGTCGCAGCCCCGTCAGGAACGCCACCGCACACACTCCACCGGCGTATGCGGCGGGCACCGCGCGCACGAACAGCAACCACAACGGACGCGTGGGCAGCAGCGGTAGCCACGCCCGGCGGTGAGGCATGTGCACGGGTGCACCGAGGTCCGGCCTGCCCAACCGTGCGAGGAACTTCAACGCGCGGATCGTGGGGCCCGCGGCGCGTTGACCGGAAAGCCGTTCCACGACGAAGGAACCCACGAAGTCGGTGCCGATCGTGTCGACCTGCTTGTCCAGGTGCGTCAGCGCCAGCAGGTTCAGCGCCAGCGGCGAGTCCAGCCGTTCCCAGATCTCCGGGGTCAGGGCTGCTTCCAGGCTGTCGAGACGAGGGCTGACCGACGCGATGTACTCCAGCACCTGACCGCGTGACAACGGCTCGACGAACACCGACGGCAGGTTCTCGATCGGGGCGGTCGAGCAGACGACCGAGGCGAACGGCGCCAGTTCGGACTCGCAGTGGGCGCGGTCGACGCGCGGCACCTCGTCCAGGCCGTCGATGAGCACGGCCACCCGCTCGCGTCGCAGCCAGATCGTGCCCGCCGAGCGGCTGATGCCGTAGCGGCGGTTCATCTCGCGCAACAGCCACGCCGTGAACTCGGTGGGCTTGCGCGTGCCGTACGCCCGCCACGTCGCCAAGTCCACGACAACGGGAATAGGTGCCTCCGGGTCGTTGCGCGCGCGCTCGACCAACACGAGGCAGAGCTCTCGCAGCAACGTCGAACGTCCGCTTCCCACGGGACCGACCAGCACCATGGTGTGGCCGAGCCGGTCGTAGACGGCCTCCAGGTCCGTGGAGGACATCGCCTCACCCTCTGCCCGCACGGACAGCCGCGGCTGGCGCAGGACGCCGAGCTTGATCTGCGTCTGCGCGGCCAGCGACGCGGCGAGCAACGCCTTCACCTGCGACTCGACCCGCTCGAGAGCGGCGGTCCGGTTGCTGGTCTCGTGGCCTCGGACACGTTCCCAGATCGCGAGTCCCGCAGCGATGAGCACCATCACACCGACTGCGGGCCAGAGCCACCTGCCGAACGTCCCGAAGAACTCCGGCACGGTCCCGCCGGTGCTCACACTGATGGCGGCCGGGAGCAGTAAAACGACGGTGACCAGGCACAACGCGGCCAGTGCGGTCAGCCGTGCAGCTCTTGTCACCCCGCTCGGATCCACCTTCACCTCCGCGATCCCGGCGAACGACGGTAACCGGGTCGCCGGGATCGCGGAAGTGACTCAGAGGCGCTGCCAGAGGGAAGCCGCGTTCGGTGGCTCCCAGGTCGCGATCGACGTGTGCGCCTGCAGGCACTGGTAGCCCACTCCGGCGTAACTCACACGCGAACCAACCGCATAAGCAGACCCAGATGCCCACGCTGGGTAGGTGCCGCCGCCTGGAGGTTCAGTCGTTGTGGTGGTTCCGCAGGCTCCGAACACCTCGAACTCCCAGAACGAGAATCCGTACACGGTAGCTCGCTGCGTGCCGTTGAACCTCACGTAGCGCGCGGAACCGGAAACACCGATGTCCTCCACACCGCCCGAGCCGGTCAGCGTGGAATAGGCCTCACGCCACGAACTGCCGTTGTCGGACAGCTGGATCGAGTACGCCCGCCCGTACGCGGCCTCCCAGGTGATCCGCACCCGCGACAGGGCGCGCGAGGAACCGAGGTCGACCTGCCACCAGTGCGGTTCGCTGTGCGCCGACGACCAGCGCGTCGCCGCCGAACCGTCCACCGCGAACGCCGCCGCCTGGTTCCCGCTCTCCACACTGGACGCCGACGTAGGCCTGTTCTGCGACAGCAGCGGCCCGCACGTGGGCGGAGGAGTGGTGGTGGTCGTGGGGCCGCCGCCGGACCCCCGAGTCCACACACCCACGTAGTCGACGACCATCGGCACGCCCGGCACGATCCCGGGACCCGGCGTGCGCGTGCCGGAGTAGTTGTCGGGGAACTCGCCGCCGATCGCGACGTTCAGGATGATGAAGTACCCGGCGTGACCGGTCATCTGGTTCCACGTGTCCGCGGGCAGCTGGTTCTGGTTCACCTGGTGGAACAGCTCGCCGTCCACGTACCACCGCAGCTGCTGCGGTGAGGCCGAGGCGTCCCACTCGAACCGGTACGTGTGGAAGCCGGCCTGGCAGGATGCACCGGGACACGGCCGGTTGTTCGCGATGCCGTTCTTCTCGTTGCACGGCCCGCCGGGCGAGACACCGCAGTGCAGCACGCCCCACACGCGGTTGACGCCGTTGACGTTCTCCATGATGTCGAACTCGCCGACACCGGGCCAGTTCCACCAGTTCCCGCGGTACGGCGAGCCCAGCGCCCAGAACGCGGGCCAGTACCCCAGCGCCGCCGCGCCGGAGACGTTCGGCATCTGGATCCGCGCTTCCATCCGCAGGACGCCGCCGTTGGGCGCCTTGAAGTTCTGCGCGTTCGTCTCGATGCGCGCCGACGTCCAGTTGCCGGCCCCGTCACGGCGTGGCGTGATGCGCAGGTTTCCGCCGCCGTCGAGCGAGACGTTCGCGGGGTTGTTCGTGTGCGCGGCGATCTCGCCGGTGCCCCAGTTCGCGGGTCCGCCGGGATAGCCGTGCCCGAGTGAGAAACGCCAGTTCCCGCTGTTGGGCAACGAGTTCGCCGGTCCGGTGAAGTCGTCGCCGAACACCTGCGTCCACCCGGCAGGGGGAGGTGGAAGCGCGGCGTTGGTCTGCTGGGCGACAGCGACCAGCGCGCTCGCGGTGAGCACGCCGGCCGCTGCCAGTGCGATGGATGTTCGTTGTCGAGTGAGCCTCATTGCCAACCCTCCGAACGAGCGCGTGAGAGCGCTCCCACGGATGATGGTGGCAGGTGTGTCAACGGTGAGGAGGCATCACTTCTCGCGGTACCGGTTTCGTACGATCACTGCTGCTGACCGCCGAAATTCCGGAGGCCTTCCTTGAGCTTGTCCTCGCCCTTGTCGATGTGCTCGCTGTGCTTGCCGCCGGTCTTCTCGTCGGCGAACTGCCCAGCGCGCTCGACACCCTGGTCGACCTTGTCGCCGTGCTGGCCGATCAGGTCCTTGGCCTTGTCCTTCAGTTCATCGAAGCCCATGACTGCATCACCTCCCGATGCAGTTCGGGTACCCGGTCTGGTATCCGGCACACCTCACTGGATCGAGTGAAGCGCCGCCACCGGGCTCACTCGCGCCGCACGACGGGCAGGCAGCAGCCCCGCACCTGCTGTGAGTGCGGCCAGGACGAACACCACCACGCCGACGGAGAAGACCGGCACCTGCAACGGCCATTCGACGCCGAGCGAGATGATCGCGAGCCACGCGTAGGGGACACCGATGGCGAGCCCGAGCACCGCACCGATGATCCCGTACAGGCCTGCCTCGACCGTGACCAGGCGGCCGAGTTCCTTGCGGGTCAACCCGATCGCGCGGAGCAGCCCGGATTCACGGGTCCGTTCGAGCACCGACAACGCCGTGGTCGAGCCTACTCCCACGACCGCGATCAACATGGTGAGGAACAGCAGTCCGACCGCGATTGCCACCAATGTGGTGAACCAGTTCTCCTGCGCCAGGCGACGGTCGGTGAGCGACTCGACTTCATACCCCGCCGGAACAAGATCCTTCGCACCGTTGGCGAGCGCGCCGACCGGATCACCCTCCACATCGGACGAATGCAACAACGCACTGCCGAGCGGAACACCGCCGAACACAGTGGCCGCCACCGTCATCTGCACACCGTTGACGTCGGCACGCGACCCCGCGACCAGCCCGAGCCTGCTCGCCGTGTAGGTCGACAGGATGATGCTGCGCGGCCCCACGCTGTTGAGAGAACCGGTGTCGACGCGAAAGTCCGACAGGTCGCGAAGTCTGGTGATGTCGAGATCGGTGGCCTGCATGGTGAGTCGTCCGTTCACGGTGATCTCGGTGCGCTGGTACGGCAGCACGTCCGTGAGGCCGGCCGCCCGCAACGCCGCCAAGTCGACCGCTCCGGTGATCTCCAGATCCGCTGGGTAGGCACTCGCCATCTCGGCCTTCCCGAGCCCCTGCAACGTGTTGGCGCCGGTCAGCGTCGCGATGACCAGGCTGACGCCCAGCGCCACCACCGCTGTCACCGAGGCGGCACGGCGTGGCGCACCACCCACCCCGCTCACCGCCAACGTTCCGATCGTGCTGCGCCGCAACGCAACACCGATCAACCGCAGCACCGGTGAGATCAACGCGGGTCCGAGCGTGATCAACGCGCCGAACGCCAGCGCACCGCTGATGGTCGTGCGCAGCAGCAGATCTTCGGTCATGCCACTCGGTCGCTGTTTGGAGAAAAGTCCGTCCACGACGACGTTGACCAGCAACACGCCCGCAGCCGAAGCCATCAGGACACCGAGGACCCAGCGCGGCCCGCCGATCCGGTTCCGGGTGTCCTGAACGGCGGAGGTGCGCAGTGCTTCCAACGGCGAGACCTTCGCAGCGGACCACGCCGGCGCCAGCGCGGCGAGCGTCGTCAGCACGAACGACCCGAACACCACGACCAGCGCCGGGGTGAGCGGGACTCCCGGCGCTTCCAGCCCTGCCAGCGGCACGAGCTGCCCCGCGCCCACCGCGAGCGCGACCCCGGCGATCGAGGCCAGCAGCCCGGTCAGCGCTCCCTCGGCGATCAGACTCCGCGCCAGGCGTGCCCGCGACGCACCGACGGCTCGCAACAGCGCGAGCTGCCGCATCCGTTGCGCGAACACGATTCGGAACGTCGAAGTGGACACCAGTGCCGCCACGATCATGGCGACAGTGACGAACGCGCCGAGCAACGCGAACACCTCGACCAGCCGCGCCGCCTTGACCGCGAGAGAACGTTCGGTGATGTCCTTGGCGAGCACGGTCGAGTAGGCGAAGAACGCCGCGATCGTGATCGACAGGACTGGCAGGAACCTCCTCATGCGGCGACCTCCTGAACGACACGTCCGTCGGCCATCCGCACCACGGTGTCTGCGTAGGAGGCGGCCCTGTCGTCGTGCGTGACCATCACGATCGTCTGGCCGAACTCCCGCACGGCCTGACGCAGCAGATTCAGCACGTCCGCGGACGCGCGCGAGTCCAGGTTCCCGGTCGGTTCATCAGCGAAGACCACCTCTGGCCGTGTGACCAGTGCACGCGCCAACGCCACGCGCTGCTGCTGCCCGCCAGACATCTCCGACGGCCGGTGCGACAGCCGTGCCGACAACCCCAGCACCTCGACGAGCTGCGTGTACCAGGCACGGTCCGGACGGCGGCCCGCCAGGGTCAGCGGCAGCAGGACGTTCTGCTCGGCGGTCAGCGTCGGCAGCAGGTTGAACGCCTGGAACACGAACCCGATCCGGTCCCGCCGCACCTTCGTCAGCGTGGTGTCGGAGAGCCTGGTCAGGTCCTTGCCGCCGAGCAGCGCCGCGCCGGACGTGGCCGTGTCGAGCCCCGCCAGGCAGTGCATCAGGGTGGACTTGCCGGAGCCGGACGGGCCCATGATCGCGCTGAAGGCGGCGGGCCGGAACCCGACCGTCACGCGATCGAGTGCTCGAACCGCGGTGTCGCCGGAGCCGTACACCTTCACGAGGTCGACCGCGGCGGAAGCAAAGTTGTTCACATGGCCAGGAAAGTCCAGCACGGAGGTGAGAACCTCAGTCCCGAGCACGGCCTGCCTCTGTCTTTCGGCCGATCTGCGGACCGCACACCGGTGCATAAGGTCGGTGCCGTGCTCTGGAGGTCCGGCGCGATCGCCGCACTGGTCGCCGCCGCATTCGTGGACGCCTACTACGGCCTGTTCAAGTCGCCAGGTCTCTACCTGTGGACGGGGTGGGCCGCGTTCGGCTGCGTCGTCCTGCCCGCTCTCGCCTGGCTGCGCCCGAACCGGGCTCTGGCCGCGCTCGCCGCCACCGCGTGCTTCGCGTTCACCCTGGTCAACCCGCTCGACAAGGAGTTCGGTCTGGCGGAGAGCCTGGCGTTGACCGGCGTGCTGGCGATCACCGCCAACCGGGCCAGGTCGTGGCGGGACGGGCCGCTGATCGGCTGGATCGCCATCGCCCTGGTCACCCAGCCCGTCCAGCGCCCGTTCGACAGCAAGGACCTGACCCTGGCGATGGGTCTGCTGGTCGTCACCACCGGCGTCGTGGCGCTCGTCGGCTACCTGCGCCTGCTCGGCAACGCCAGGGACAAGCAGGTCGCGGCCGTCAAAGCCGAGCAGAAGGCCGAGTTCGCGAGGGACCTGCACGACTTCATCGGCCACCACGTCACCGGCATGGTCGTGCTGGCCCAGGGCGCGAGCCGGATCGTCGAACGCAACCCGGCGCAGGCGAAGCAGGCCCTCGAACGCATAGAGGAAGCCGGCGGTGAGGCGATGACCGCGATGCGCCGCATGGTCGGCATGCTCCGCGACGACGTGCCGATCGCGCCCGTCGCGGGCATCGTCGACATCGAGCCGTTGGTCGCCGCCGAGCCGCGCGCCACCCTCGAGGTCAGCGGGGACACCGCTGACCTGCCGCTCGAAGTCGCCAGCTCCGTCCACCGCGTGGTCTTGGAGTCGTTGACCAACATCAGGAAACACGCCCAGGAAGCGACCAAAGTGGACGTCCAGATCCAGACCACACCGAGCTGGGTCACCGTCAGGATCTCCGACGACGGCAGACCCGCGAGACAGGGCAACGGTTTCGGCCTCATCGGACTCACCGAACGCGTGCAGGCGCTCGGTGGCAGGATCAAGGCAGGACCCGGCATCGACGGCGGCTGGATCGTCGACGCCGCGCTCCCGACAGGAAGGACGACCGCGTGATCAGGGTTCTCGTCGCGGACGACCAGGCGATGGTGCGCACCGGGTTCGGCATGATCCTGGGCGCTGAACCCGACATCGAGGTCGTGGCGGAGGCCCGTGACGGCGTCGAGGCCGTGTCCGAGGCCCGCCGCACCAAGCCGGACGTCGCGTTGATGGACATCCGCATGCCGCGCATGGACGGCCTCGAAGCTCTCAAACAGATCGCGAACGACGTCCACGTGGTGGTGTGCACGACGTTCGACCACGACGAGTACGTACACACAGCGTTGAAGAACGGCGCGTGCGGGTTCTTGTTGAAGGACGCCGGTTCGAACCTGCTCGTCGAAGCGGTCCGTGCGGCCGTCACGGGAGACGCGCTCATCAGCCCGTCGATCACCGTCCGGCTGTTGCAGCACATGAACGCACCTACACCACAGCGGCCGCACAACCTCTCCGCACGCGAGCTCGACGTCGTGAAGCTGGCGGCCATAGGCAGGACGAACGCGGAAATCGCACAAGAACTGTTCATCTCCATCGGAACGGTGAAGACGCACCTCGCGAGCGTTCAGACCAAACTGGACGCACGCAACCGCGTCGAGATCGCTGCCTGGGCGTGGGAAGCCAGGCTGGTCGGCCAAAAGTAGGACCCACAACCGGTCTGCGGACAGAAGTCCCGTTTCCCGCACAACACCAGAATTCGAGCCATGAAGAAACTCCTCCTGCTGATTCCCGTGCTGGCGCTCTCCGCGTGTGGCCAGAAGAGCTACACCTACGAGGCGTTCTACGACATCGAGGGCACCGGCAAAGCCGAGATGACGCTCAACGTCCCCGGCGGCGCATCGCAGTCCGAAACCGTTGATCTGCCGGTCAAGAACCGCGCGATGCTCGCCAACGCGCTCGGCAGGATCACGCTGATCGTGAAGCCGCGGAGCGGCGAGGCCACGTGCAAGCTCCGCGTCGAGAAGGAAAAGGAGATCTCGAACGCGGGCAAGCAAGCGACGTGCGAGTACGAGATCACCGAGGACACCATCAACTGAGTGATCCGTTAAACCTTGCGGCGCACCTTCGTCTCCACTAGGAAACGCGCATGAGGCGAATCGCAGCTGGTCTGGCAGTGGCGGCACTGGCCGTTGGACTCATCACGACCGGAACCGCTTCCGCCCAAGCGGAATCACGTCCTGACTGCGGTTACACGGCGACGCCGGACGAACCTCCCGCTCGTCCGGTGTCCATTCCTCACGACCCGTGGTTCACCAAGGGCAAGGTCCTGGTGAAGGTCAAGACCAACCAGGGCGACATACCGCTCGTGCTCGACCGAGCCAAGGCGCCGTGCACCACGCACAGCTTCATCCACTTGGCACACCGCGGCTTCTACAACCAGACCGAGTGTCACCGCCTCACCGCGTACCCGACGCTGAAGGTGCTGCAGTGCGGCGACCCGTCGAACACGGGTGAGGGCGGTCCCGGCTACAAGTACAAGGACGAGCTGCCGGTCGACCTCAAGCCCGCGCCGAACGACCCGACCGGCCTGCGCCGCATCTACCCGCGCGGCACGCTCGCGATGGCCAACGCCGGCCCGGACACGAACGGCTCGCAGTTCTTCCTGGTGCAGTCGGACTCGATCCTGCGCCCGAACTACACGGTGTTCGGCCAGATCCTGCCCGAGGGCCTGAAGACTCTCGACAAGATCGCGGCCGGTGGCATCGCGGGCGAGAACCCGCTGGACGGCCGTCCGAACCTCAAGTCGGAGCTGAAGTGGGTGCTTCCGCTCGGCGTCTAGCGCCTCAGGCCTACCGGACATATTTTTTGGCGCGAAAAGCACGTTCGGGCCGATAGATGGCCCGAACGTGCTTTTCGCGCCAAACAGCAGCGGCTCGGTCCGGACTTCGATACAGGCGCTAGTGCGAGGCCCACCCCGTCAACGCTCCGTAGAACGCGTCGGAGAGCCGCCGGACCACCTGCTCGTCACGTAGTCCGGCGGACTTCGTCAGATCGATGATCGCGCGCGGGTCGAACAACGCGTTGTGCAGAAACCGTGCCACGGGCAGCAAAGCGTCCGGCAGGCTCAGATCGATCAGCACCCCGCGCAACGCCCGGTCCCATGCCGTGCAAGACAGCGTCGTCAGGACATCTGCGGCGTGCAACCGCTCCAGGTAACCGCGCTGGGACCAGAACCGCACGATGACCGGGCCGTGCACGTTCTGCATCTTCACCCAGCGCGTCACCTGGTGCTCGAACAGTTCCTTGCCGGTCTTGCGGGACCGTTCGCCGTGTTCGGCCAACGACGCTATGACGTCCTCGTGATAGGCCGCCACAAGCGCTTCCACGGACGGAAAATGGCGATAAGCCGTCGCTTGCGAAAGTGCGGCCTCGCGCGCGATCGACTGCATCGTCGCTGTAGCTGGTTCAGCGCGCAGGACGTGCGTCGCGGCATCCAGCAATCGCTTGCGGTTGCGGCGCGCGTCACTGCGGCCGTTCGTCTCCTCCGGCAGAACGCCCTCCCCCCACGACTCTGCTGCGAGTGCAGGATAGGGCGAGCGATCACCGGAACGAGGCGATTCCGGTCAAGGCGTGGCCGATGGATAGCAAGTGGATGTCGGACGTGCCTTCGTAGGTCAGCACCGATTCCAGATTGTTCGCGTGACGCAGGGGCGAGTACTCCAACGAGATGCCGTTGGCGCCGAGGATCGTCCGGCTTTCCCGCGCGATCGCGATGGCGGCCTCGACGTTGTTGTACTTGCCGACGCTGATCTGCTCCGGCTTCAGCGTGCCCGCCTCCTTGAGCTTTGCGAGGTGCAACGCCAGCAGCATCGCGTTGTTGACCTGCACGGCCATGCTCGCGAGCTTCCGTTGCGTCAGCTGGAAAGCGGCGATCGGCTTGTCGAACTGGATGCGCGTGCCGGAGTAGTCCAGTGCCGCCTGCAACGAATCCCGCGCGGCACCGACAGCGCCGAACACGATGCCGAACCGGGCCTCGTTGAGGCAGGAAAGGGGAGCGCGCAGTGAAGTCGCGAGCGGCAGCCGCGCGCTTTCCGGCAGCCGCACCGCCTCCAGCACCAACTCGGACGTGACGGACGCTCGCATCGACAACTTGTGCTTGATGTTCCGCGTCGAGAATCCCGGCGTGCCCCTGGGAACGAGGAATCCTCGAACTCCCTCCTCGGTGCGCGCCCACACCGTCGCCACGTCCGCCAGGCCGCCGTTGGTGATCCACATCTTGGTGCCGTCGAGCACCCAGTCCGAGCCGTCGCGCACCGCCCGCGTGCGCATGCCGGACGGGTTGGAGCCGAAGTCCGGCTCGGTCAGCCCGAAGCACCCGATCGCCTCACCGGCGGCGAGCCGCGGCAGCCACTCCTGCTTCTGCTCTTCCGAGCCGTACTTCCAGATCGAGTACATCGACAGCGAACCCTGCACCGACACGAAGCTGCGGATCCCGCTGTCCACCGCCTCGAGCTCCAGGCACGCGAGCCCGTACGCCAGCGCCGACGTACCGGCGCACCCGTAACCCTCGAGGTGCATGCCGAGCACGCCGAGCTTGCCCAGTTCCTGGGCGAGCTCACGCGGCAGGGTTCCCTCCTCGAACCACTGCCCGACGTGCGGCCGCACGTTGTCGGTCAGGAACGCCGCGACGGTGGCCTGGATGTCGCGCTCCTCGTCGCTCAGCAACGACGGGATGTCCAGCAACTGCAACGGGTCCTGCACTTCACTGCTCCAGCTTCGGCGGGCGCAGCCGGTAGCTGACCGGCGTGCGCGACAGGCGGATGGGGTTCGCGACGAGCGTCATGTCGCCGATCGTCGCGGTCGGGTTGAGGTCCAGCGACTCGGCCAGCGCGAACGCGTGCGCGATGTCGTTCACCGGACCGCACGGAACACCGAGGGGCGTCAGGGTCTCGAACCAGTGCTGTGCCGGACGCGTGCGCAACCGCGCCGAGAGCAGCTCGAACAGCTCGTCGACGTTCTCGACCCGGTCCGAGTTCGTGACGAACCGCGGGTCCGTCGCCAGCTCGGGCACGTCCAGCACCGAGCACAGCCGCCGGAACTGCCTGTCGTTGCCCACGGCGAGCACGATCGGCTGGTCGACCGTCGGGAACACCTCGTACGGCGCGATCGACGGATGCCGGTTGCCCATCGGTTCCGGAACCGAACCGGCCAGCGTGAAGCCGGCGCTCTGGTTCACCATGCTGGACAACAACACCGTCAGCAGGTCCAGCTCGACGAGCTGCCCCTGCCCGGTGGCGTCCCGGTGCCGCAACGCCGCGAGGATGCCCACGCAGGCGTGCAACCCGGTCAGCACGTCGACCAGCGCCACACCGGTCTTCACCGGCTCGTCCGGACCCGGCCCGGTCACGCTCATCAACCCGCCCACGGCCTGCACGAGCAGGTCGTAACCGGCCAGATCGGCGCCCTTGCCGGAGCCGAACCCGGAGATCGAGCAGTACACGAGGTCGTCACGCCCCAACGACTCGTAGTCCAGCCCGAACTTCTTCATCGTGCCCGGTTTGAAGTTCTCGACCACGACGTCCGCCCGCGCGATCAGCTCGCGCGCCTGCTCCCGGCCCGCCTCGGTGGACAGGTCGATCTGCACGGACGTCTTGTTCCTGTTGACGGACAGGAAGTACGTCGCCTCGTCCTCGTAGTGCGGCGGACCCCACGAACGGGTCTCGTCGCCCCGGCCGGGTTGCTCGACCTTGACGACCTCGGCACCGAGGTCGCCGAGCATCATGGTCGCGTACGGCGCGGCCAGCACTCGGCTGAAGTCCGCGATCACCACTCCTTGGAGCGAGCTCATGCGACTCGCCCCTTTGGCGTCGTGTTCAGGGTTGTGGCCTTGGCGACGGCGTGGGCCACGTTCGTCCTCGGCTTTTCCGACGCGGCGGCCAGCATCGTGGCGGGGTTCGCCGGGAGCGGCTCGGCTGAGGCGCGTGCAGCTGTGTGTGTTGCCGTGCCGCGGTTTCCGACCTCGGTGACGACGTGCCCGGCGGTCAGCATCCGGCTGAAGTCTGCGATCACCATCCCTTCGAGCGAGCTCATGCGACTCGCCCCTTGAGCTTCATCGCGGCCAGCACCCGTTCCTGCGCCAGCGCACGTGCGGCCACATGTGTTGTCGTGCCACGGCTTCTCGCCTCGGCGATGACGTGCGCCGCGTTCGCCCTCAGCTTCGAGGACACGACGTCCAGCACCGTCGCGGGGTTCACCGGGAACGGTGAGTACCGCGCGTCCATCCCGAACGCCGCCGCGACCACGCCGCCGGCGTTCGCGATGAAGTCCGGCACGACCGTGATCCCGCGCGCCGCGAGAACCTCCTGTGCCGCAGCGGAAGTCGGCAGGTTAGCGCCCTCCACCACCAGGGTGGTGTCGAGCTCGCCCGCGAGGTCCGCGTCGATCACGTCCTGCAGCGCCGCCGGCACCAGCACGTCGCACGGTGCTCTGAGTTCGGCACCGAGCTCGGAGAGGACACCGCCGTACTCCTCGACCGCGAGATCACTGAATTCTTCTCGCAGCTTCAGCAGTCGTGCGACGTCCAGGCCGTCGGCATCCACCAACGCCCCGTGCACCGACGACACGGCGACGACCACGGCGCCCAGTTCGGCGAACCGCTTCGCCGCTGCGGCACCGACCGCGCCGAACCCTTGCACGGCCACGCGTTTGCCGCGCAGGGCCATCAGTTCGTCCGCCACCTCGGCCACGCCGAACCCGGTGACGCCCAGCTCGTCGTACGGAAGACCGCCGAGTTGAGCCGGTGCGCCCATCATAGCGCCGCGGTCCGACAGTTCGTCCTGGACGATCGCGGCGTCCCGTTCGGTGAGGCCCATGTCGAGGCCGAGCACGTACTCGCGCGGCACCTCGTTGGAGAGCTTGCGCGCGAACGCCCGCAGCACCGCTTCCTTGCCGTGAGAGGAAGGATCGAACGCGATTCCCGCCTTGGCGCCGCCGAAGAACAGGTCGACCCCCGCCCACTTCCACGTCATCACGCGCGCGAGGCGCGCGATCTCGGCGACCGTCACGTTCGGGCTCATCCGCGTGCCGCCCTTGCCCATGCCGCGCGCGGTGTTGTCGATGACGAGCACACCTCTCATCCCGGTCCGCCGGTCGGACACGCAGACGACCTTCTCCGGTCCCCACTCGTCCATGAGCTCGAGAACGTCCATCAGCATTCCCTCACACGCAGTTGAGCTCCGGCCGCGCACGGTCGGCGGCGAAGCGGGAGGCGTCCAAACTGGACACGTCGACGAAGGGCTCGCGGTCCAGCACGAGGTCGCGCACGACCTCGCCGATCGCGGGTCCCTGCAGGAAGCCGTGCCCGGAGAAACCCGTGGCGTAGAAGAACCGGCCGGTCGAACCGATCAGCGCGTTGTGGTCCGGCGTCATCTCGTAGAGCCCGGCCCAGCCGTTGCGCACGCCCACGTCGAGCAGCTTCGGCGCGCGCCTTCCGATCGCCTCGGTGAGCCGCGGCAGCCACTCGTCGGAGACGTCCAGCTTGAAGCCCGGTGTCTCCTCCGGGTCGGACATGCCGAACAACAGCCCGGGGCCCTCGCGGTGGAAGTAGAAGGTGCTGCCGAAGTCGATGGTGAAGGGAGTCACCCGATCGTGTAGCTCCGGCATGGGTTCGGTGAACATGACCTGCCGCCGCAGGGGAGAAACCGGCAGGTCAACGCCCACCATCTCGCCGATCGACCGCGACCAGGCCCCGGCCGCGCAGACGACATTCCCCGCCGAAACGGTGCCGCGGTCGGTCTGCACGCGAAAAGTGTCGGACCCCGTCCCTACGATCGATCTCACGGTGGTTCTGGTGTGGAAACGGACCCCGGATCGGCGGGCCGCGGTGGCGTAACCGAGGACTACGGACTCAGGCGTGCAGTGTCCGTCGTCCGGGGAGAAGGTCGCCGCGAGCAGACCGTCCGTTTCGATCAACGGCGACATCCGTCGTGCTTCCTCGACAGTCAGCATGCGACTGCGCACGCCGAGGGAGTTCTGGAGGTCGACGTTGCGCTCGAACGCCGTGACGTGTTCCCGAGACGAAAGGAGGAACAGATAGCCGACCTGGTGCAGATCGATCTCCTGCCCGGGCCGCTGCGGAAAGCGTTGGAACGCTTCGAGTGATCGGGCGCCGAGCCTGATGTTCAGCTCGTCGGAGAACTGGGCGCGCACTCCACCCGCTGCCTTGCAGGTGGAGCCGGAACCCAGCTCATCCCTCTCCACGACCACGACATCCCGGACGCCTGCCTCGGCGAGGTGAAAGGCAATGGATGTGCCGATCACCCCGCCGCCGATGACGACGACCTCTGCCTGGCTGGGCAGCTCAGGCGAGGCGGAAGTCAAGGTCGGCCTCGATCGCGAGCGTGTCCATCTGCGCCTTCTGCAGCTTCCCGGAGTAGTCCCAGTTCATGGACTGCCAGCGGGTGAACTGGTCGAGCACCCACACGCCCGACTGCCGGGAGCCGTTGCCGCTCTTGCCGTTCCCGCCGAACGGCAGGTGCGCCTCGGCCCCGGACGTCGAGTTGTTCACGCTCACCATGCCGGCGGAGATGCCGGCGCGGAACCGGAAGGCCTTGTCCGGGTCCGTGGTGTAGATCGAGCACGACAGGCCGTAGCCCGGCTTGTTGCCCAGCTCGATCGCCTCGTCCAGGTCCGAGTACTTCATGACGCCGACGATCGGGCCGAACGTCTCCTGGAGGAACAGTTCGTCGTCGGCACGCACACCGGAAACGATTGCGGGGTGGTAGAAGAAGCCGTTCTCACCAGTGAAACCGTTGCGCGGACTGGCAGCCGTGATGCGGCCGGTCGGGCCGTGCACCGTGTGGTGCTCGCCGATCCAGCCGAGGTACTTCTCGTACGCCAGTGCGAACTTCTCGTCCAGCAACGGTCCGTAGAGGACATCGCCAGTCGGATCGCCCACGGTGGCGCCGGCGACGGCCTCGACGAACCGGGACAGGAACTCGTCGTACACCGACTCGTGCACGATCGCCGTGCCGAGCGAGGTGCACCGCTGGCCCGCGGAGCCGAAGCCTGCGAACAGTGCGCCCTGCACGGCCAGGTCGAGGTCCGCGTTCTCGGTGACGACCATCGGGTTCTTGCCGCCCAGCTCCAGGCACGGTGTCTGGAGGTGGCGTCCGCACAGTTCGCCGATCCGCACGCCGACCTCGCTGGAACCGGTGAAGCCCACCTTGTCGACGAGGCCCTGCTGCAGGGCCTGCTCCAGGCCGTTGAACGTCTCCGAGCCCTCGGCGAAGACGATCTCGAACACGCCGGACGGGATTCCGGCCGCCTGGAACACGTCGTAGAAGGCCTGGGCCGACGCGGCGGAGTACTCGGCGGGCTTCCACACGACCGAGTTGCCGCACAGCAGCGCCGGGATGATGTACCAGGACGGCACGGCGACCGGGAAGTTGCCGGCGGTGATGATCGCCGCGACGCCGACCGGGTTGCGGAACGTGAAGAGCTGCTTGTCGGGCATCTCGGACGGCACCGTCTGCCCGTAGAGGCGCCTGCCTTCGCCGACGAAGAAGTTGCAGGTGTCCACGATCTCCTGCACCTCGCCGCGTGCCTCCGCGATCGGCTTGCCGATCTCGCGGGTCACCAGCTCGGCGAGGGGCTCGAAGTTCGCCTCGACGAGCCTGCCGATGTTGCCGATGACCTGTCCACGCACTGGCGCGGGCACGCGAGCCCACGCGCGCTGTGCCGCCTTCGCGCGCTGTGCCGCGTCGACGAAGGTGCGGCTGGTCCCGAGCTCGATCTCGGTGACCACGTCGGAGGTGTTCGACGGGTTCGTGGAGACGTAGGGCATGCACCCACCCTTGTCGTTACCCGGTGGTTCCGCCAGGGGATGCAGAATGAAACCTCGCGAGGTCGAGCATAAGCTGTCCTGGTGCTGAACCCGGTCCACCTCCGGACCCTCGTCGAGGTCGTGAAGACGGGGTCGTTCGCCGAGGCCGCCCGCCGCCTGGGCTACACGTCGTCGGCCGTGTCCCAGCAGATCTCGGCGTTCGAACGCGCCGTCGGCGTGACGCTCTTCGAACGTGAGGCGCACTCGATCAGGCCTGCCAGTGCGGCGCTGCTGATCGCCGACCGCGGTGGCGAGCTGCTGGCGGCGTTCGACGGCCTCGAGCACGAGGTGAAGGCGATGGTGCAGGGCCTGCGGGGGCGGCTGCGGATCGGCACGTTCCCCACCGCGAGCTCGCGGGTCGTGCCGAAGGCGCTGGCGAAGCTGTCGGCGGACCTGCCGGACGCGGAGATCCTCCTGGACGAGGCAGAGCCGGACGACGTGCTGCCGCTCGTGCTGACCGGTGAGCTCGACCTCGCGCTGGTCTACGCCTACGACCTCGTCCCGCGGATGTGGCCGGAGGAGCTGACCGTGGTGCCGTTGCTGGACGAGTCGCTCCTCGTGATGGTTCCGGCCGAGCACCCGGCCGCGAAGAGCAACGTCAAACTCGAAGATCTCAAAGACGAGCGCTGGATCGCTTCCCGCGACGGCACTTCTGGGGCCACCTGCCTCACGCGGTTGTGCGCGGCGTCCGGCTTCGCTCCGCGAATTGCCTTCCGCAGCAACGACTACGAGGTCGTGCAGTCGCTCGTGGCGGCCGGCGTCGGCGTCGCGCTGGTGCCCGCCCTGGGTTACAAAGCGCTACCCGGCACGCATGTGATGCCCTTGCGGCAAAAGCCGTTGCGTCGTCATGTGCACGTCGTCCACCGCACCGCGAACACGAACCCGTTGCTGCGTGACGCGGTGAACGCTCTTCGTGAAGTCTGCCAAGACGCTGTGGGCGGCTACCTGAATCCGCCGTGACGGACGTCTGGGTGAGAAGTGATACGCAGAGTGTGATCTCATGTCTACTGTGAGCGAGTTAGCCCAAATAGCTCATTGCTCTGTTATGTCCGTATTGGGCATGCTTCCGCCCGTCAACGCTGGGGGGCGTGTGGGCGGCGGAAGCTCACGTCTCTCCCCGTGAAGCCTGGGGGACACACCTGATGACGCGTCGCGATGCGGCGCTGCTGCCCTCGTAGCATCTCTGACGATGTCACTGGCGCAGGTACCCGCGTTCGCGGCGCCTCCGCCGAAGTCCACTGCGGTCGATCCGACCGCTCTCCCGGTGCTCAAGGGTGCCGAGGTCAAGCAACCGCCGATCCAGCCGGCCGATCCGAAGGCGGACTTCACGCCGCTGATGGGCACCGGCAGGAGCAGCTTCGACCCGCAGCGTCCAAAGTGGTCTCCAGCTCGACGTTCGTCGACGAGTACGAGAACCCGGACGGCACGCGGACGATCAAGCAGTCGACCGAGCCGCGCAACGTCAAGGACGCACTCGGCAACTGGCGCCCGGTCGACACGACCCTCGTCGCGGACACCCCGACTGCGGCCGGAAGGCGGCTGGTATGGCCAGGCGAACCTGGCACCGGCACGAGGACAACATCCGCCTGGTCGGCAAGTACGCGATCATGGCCGCCGGCGTTGCCGGTGGAGTGGCCTGCGGCATCTCGATCGTCTGCGGCGTCGCAGTGGGTGCGGCAGCCGGGTTTGCCTCGTACGCGGTCATGAACGCGGGAAAATCCAGCTGGAACTGGGGTGAGGCCGCGACCGACACCGCTTTTGGTGCGTTCACCGGCAAGGGAATCGCTGGGGCGGCGCGGTACGTCGCCCGCCGGTATCCCGGAAAGCACGCACTGCTGGCCAGGCATGCCAAGGGCATCCCGCAAATCTGGCAGCGCAACCTCAGGGGACAGACGCACAAGCACCGTAAAGCACCGTGGTGGAAGCCCTGGCGGGGGTAACAGCTGGTAACCGTTGGTAACGTGGTCGCAGCATCGGAGTTGGAGGTACAGAGCCTTGCTACCAAGGATGACGGTGCTGCGAGTGCTCGTCTTCGCGGCCTTCCTGTTCGGCTGTATCAAGGCGTACGACGCGCTGCCGGTACCGGAACGCTCGGTGATGGTGTTCGTCGCGTTGTTCGGCGGACAGCTGCTGTGGGTGGGGTGGGCGCGCAAGGACCAGCCGTTCGAGCGGAAGCTCGTTGACGGCTCGCCGTCCGAAGGGCCCGCCGCGGATCGCCAGGTCTGGCGCGTCCGTCTGTGGGTCCGGCTGGTCGCCGTGGCCGTGCCACTGGCGGGGCTGCCGTTCGTGTTCCAGCCGCAGTTGCTCAACCCGGAATGGACCGGCGGTCTGCCCTTGGTGGAGTTGACCGCCTTGATGTTCCTCTACCTGGCCCTCGGGTTCGCGGCGTGGGCGGCGTTCCGGTCGAGGCTCGACCTCGGCGGGAACTTGGTCCGCGTCACGAACCCGTGGCAGAGCAGGCTGTTCCCGCGTTCGGCGGTGACGAGCGCACGGCAGGGCTCGTACGGCATGGAGCTCGTGCTCGACGACGGCAGCGTGGTCGTGGTGTTCGCCCTGCAGTGCGTGGGTTCGCCCGACTCCGATCCGCCGCCTCGGTGGGTCTCGGCCGCCAGGGCCATCACCGGGCGGGACCCGGTGCGGATGTAGGCGTCATTCGCCGGTCTGACCGTCTGCCAGTTCGCGGAGCAGATCCAGATGGCCCACGTGGCGCGCGGTTTCCTGCGCCACGTGGGCCAGGATCCACCGCACGGTGCGCTCGTCGTCCGCCGCGGTGTCGTCGGGGTCGCGGTGTGCGAGAGCCTCGGCGTTGACCCATTCCGCTTGGTACGCCTGGATCAGCGACTCAGGCGTGTCGTCCTCGGTGAGGTCCCACGACGGGTCCGGATCGCCCTGCCACAACGACGGCAGGTCGAGGCCCGCGCCCGCGATGCACAGCCAGTACCGTTCCACGGCCACCAGGTGCTTGAGCACGCCGAGAGCGGTGAGCTTCGGAGAGGTGGCGATTGGCGCCGCCGCGGCCTGGTCGCGGGTCAGCCCGTCGACCTTCATGACGGCGGTCTTGCGCAGGAAGTCCAGGAACTCCCAGGCGAGTACGCCTTCGTCCTTCGCGAGCTTGGTGGGCCAGGTTCGGGTCACCGCGTGAGTTTGTCAGCCTTGGTGGCGTTGAGGAACGCGACCCACGCGGTCGTTCCGATCGCGAGGTGGGCGGCGGGCGCCTTGCTGTCGCGCACGCCGACGCCGCGGCCGATCTCCACGCAGTCCGTGCCGTTGACGCTGTAGGTGCTCTTTCGCCACTCGGTCATCTGACGTGTCCCCTCACGAAGTGATGCGTTCGATCAGCTCCTTGGATTGTTCCGCATCCAACGCGGCCTCGTCGAGTGAGCTCAGAATCTTCATGTAGGCCTTGGTGGAGTCCTTGTCGTCCAAGAACACCGCGTGGTTCTCCGCATCGATGAATACGACCGGTTCCAGCTTGTCGAACTTCATGAGCGTGAACGACCCTGCCAGACCTGCGTGCGCCCCGGTCGACGTGCGCAGGATTCGGTAGGTGACGTAAGAGCGGGCTCCCATGGTTATGAGGTGGTGCAGCTGATCGGACATGACTTCGGCGTTACCAACCGGGAGACGCAGTGCCTGCTCGTGGATGTAGAATGTCATGCCGCATCGACGCTTGATGAGTTGTTGTTGGCGTGCAACCCGAGCCGCGACGCGATCGTCTGCCTCCTCTTGGGGAGTGTTCGGATTGCTTGCGATCAGCGCGCGGAAGTAGTCGGGCAACTGGAGCGGTCCGGGAACGAGGTTCATGCTCCAGCAGATGATCTGGGTCGCGACGGCCTCGTGTTCACCCAGTGTGCGGGGAAGGATCGGCTGTCTTTCACCGTGTATCTGGAGCCAGCCTGAACGGGTCGTTTCGTGGAACAGCGTCACCAGGTGGCTGGCCTCGTCCAACGGCGTCCGGCACAGGCCGAGCAGGCGCTGGACGTCGCCCTCGGTCACGCCTCCTTTGCCGTTCAGCATGTCGGACAGCTTCGCGGGATCCCAGCCGAGGATCTCGCACGCGCCACGTCCGGTCAGGCCTGCCTTGCGGAGGGCTTCGCGCACGCCCGCGCCAAACTCCCGCCCACGTACCGTGGAGTCTCTCTTTGGCATGAAATGAAGCTAGAGCCAAACATCGAGTGATTCCAACAGGTTCGGCCAAATTCAGCCGAAGGGGCGTCGGTGTTGGAAGACTTCCAATGTCCTATGTGGTCAGTGTTGTTGTCTTCAGTAGTAGTGACGCAGCCTCGGCCAGATTTCTTGCCATGTGCCCGTTGGTGCCGTGCACGACCATATCTCCGTGCCGTCTTCTTCGTTCTCGATGATGTTGTGGTGCTGGGCAACGCGCTTGCACCCGTCGAACGGCAACGTGCCGAAGCCGACGAGCAACACGTTCTTGTCCTGCGTCTGAGGCGGTCCCCAGTCGTAGAAGGACATGTGGCCGGAGTAGACGGGGATCTGCGTGTACGCCGAGATCGCGCCGGCCTGGCCGTAGTTGCGGGTGATCACGACGGGGCGGCCGTTGTCCTGCCACGCCTTCTCGACCGTGCTCGCGAGCTCGGGCCAGCCGACCTGCTCGCCCTGTTCGGGGTTGATGGCGATGACCGGTGCCAGGGCGCTCGCGGGCAGGATGGGGAGCGAGCCGACCAACGCCGGCACGACGCTCAACGCCACGAGCACACCGCCGATCGCCTTGCGGCGCAGGAGCCATTCCTGGGTCTGGCGGGCACCTGCGGCCACCAGCACGAGCAGGAGCGGCACCGCGTAGTAGGGCTTGCCGCCCGTCGCCAGGCACAGCGCGCACAGCACGGGGTAGGCGAGGGCCAGCGCGCGGAAGGTCCTGTCGCGCCACAGGTTCCGGAAGCCGATCACCCACACCGGCACCAGCAACGGCGAGAGCATGAGGAATTGCATGGGGATGAACATGATGCGGTTCTCGGTGCCGTCGTCCGCGCTGATGCCGCGGGCCACCGTGAGCAACGGGAAGTCGTGCAGCGCCTGCCAGATCACCACCGGTGCGGCGATCACCAGGCTCAGGGCGGCTCCGGCGGGCAGCCACCACGTGCGCAGGACGTCGCGCGGTCCGACCGCGACCAGGGCGATCGCCATGGCCGCCAACAACAACAGCAGCAGCCACTTGTTGGCCAGGCCCACGCCGACCGTCGCGCCCAGGGCCAGCCACCAACGGCCGTCCCTCGTCTTCAGCAGCCTGACCGCGAAGTAGCCGATGAGGACCCAGATCAGCAGGTCGACGGTGGCGGTGGACAGCATGTGGCTCACAGCGAGCACGAAGGTCGACGTCGCCGACGCGGTGGCCGCCAGGACCTCACCACCGCCCAGTTCCCGGGCGATCAGAGCGACCACGACGGTGATGGCCAGCGCCAGGAGAGTCGCGACCACGCGGAGGCCGACCGGGGCCTCGCCGAACAACGACGTGCTCAGGCGGGCGAGGATCGGTGTGATCGGCGGCTGGTCCACGTAACCCCACGCGGGGTGCTTTCCGGCCGCGATGAAGTACAGCTCGTCCCGGTGGAAGCCGTACCGTCCCGACAACGCGGTCAGCACCACCGCCTGCACGGCGAGCACGATCCCCAGCCCACGTCTCATGGGCGGAAGGTACCGATCGGGCCGATGATCACGTGGTGTTTTTGCGGTACCAGCGGGGTGAGGTGTTGATCGGCGGCTTGAGGTTCGCGTTGACCACGATCATGGCCGGTCCCTCGACGTCGTCCAGCGCGTCCCGCAGTCCACCGAAGCCTTCGAGGGTGACGGCCGGGATGCCGAAGCTCTCGGCGAGCTTGGCGAAGTCCGGCCGCGTGAGGTCCACCCCGCTGATGGCGTGGTTCGCGACCTGCTGGTCGTAGCGCAGCATCCCGTAGCCGCCGTCGTCGACGAGCACGATCGTCAGCGGCAGGTTCTCCTGCCTGAGCGTCGCGAGGTCCCCGCACGCGAACAGGAAACCGCCGTCGCCCACCACGGCGATCGTCCGGTGCTCGACGGCCGCGCCGATCGCCGCCGGGAACCCGAACCCCAGCGTGCCCCAGCCGACCGGGTAAGCGAGACCGCGTTCCCTGGTGACGTGGTGGAAGCCGCCGATCCAGTAGCCGGGGATGCACATGTCGGCGACGATCGTGGCTTCGGTGCCTTCGAGCGCCCGCAACAGCTTCACGGCCTCGGGGGAGTCCGCTTCCGCCAGCGCCCGCACCTCGGCGTTGACCGCGCCGACGTGGACAGCGGCGTCCTTCTCGCCGACCATCGCCACGAGCGCCGCGGTGACGGCGGCCGCGTCGCCTTCGACCGTGACGTCCGCGGGATAGTTCTTGTTGGCGTCGGCCTTGTCGACGTTGACGGCCAGCAGGGTGTGAGGCTTGGGCTGCAACCAGTTCTGCGTCATCATCCCGTCGAAGTCCGTGCCGATCGCGATCACGAGGTCGGCGGAGTCCCAGAGCTTCCCGACGGGCGGGGCGTGCACCGGCCCCCGCACGACGAAACGGCTGTCGGTCAATCCGCGTGCGCCGTAGGTGGTGACGATCGGCGCACTCAACTTGTCCGCCAGCGCACCAACGGCGGCACCGGCTCCCGATCGCGCCGCGCCGCCGCCGGCCCAGATCAACGGCCTCGACGCCTGACTGATCAGCTCGACCGCTTCGGTGAGGTCCGGGACTGCGTGAGCCTGTTCGTTCTTCAACGGGGTGTGGTGCGGAACCTCGGCGGAGAGGAAGTCCGTCGGCACGCCGAGGTAGACGGGCCCGTGCGGGCTCTGCACGGCTTGCTGGATCGCCTTGTCCGCGTACGCGCCCAGCTCCTGCGCGGAGGGGACGTCGAACGACGCCTTGGTGACCGGCCCGAACATCGCGCGCTGGTCCCGCGTCTCGTGCAGCACGCCCCGGTAGACCCCGGGCTGCCGCAACGTGCTGGGAACGTCCGTGGCGATCACCAGCACCGGGCTGCCCGACGCCCACGCCTCACCGGTGGCACCTAGCGTGTTCGCCGCACCGGGCCCCGTCGTCACGACCGCGACGCCGAGCTTGCCAGTGGCCCGTGCGTAGCCGTCTGCCGCGTAGACCGCTGTCTGCTCGTGACGCACGCCGATCATGCGGATGCCGGGATGCTTCTGCAGGGCCTCCCAGACGGCGAGGTTGTGCACGCCGGGCAGGCCGAACACCACCTCCACGCCGTGCGCGGCAAGCACTTCCAGCAGACCCTCGGCACCCCTTGGCATGCGCCGACGCTAAGGCGTGCTTACGGCGGCGGCAACGGCCGTGCAGCAGGTCTGGTGCTGAGCCTCACGTGCGCCACGGCTGGTGTGAACGTTCCGGTACCCGGGTCGGAACGACGTGACGGAAAGCGCCGGGTGTTCGATCGGGCCGGGTACGGAATCGAGGAAGTGGAATCCGGAGGTGGCGCGCCGCCCTGCGAGTAATTCGGCCTCGTCCCCGCTCTGTTTCACCCTCTGGGGTGAATTGATTGCGCGGGTCAGCCCACACCGGCGAACCTGTTCAGCCGAGCACCGCGAAGTGCCCGCCGTCGATGGTCCACCCACTGTGGCTAGGTCAATTCCACGTCGTGTATCACTACAGCGAGCTGGCAGACCGTCCGGTCGGTCCAGTGTTGGAAAGGCGGGCGGAAACGGGTGGTTCAACACGAATCAACAAGTTTTGTTTCCTGTGGATTTACAACTGTGTGAATTGCTGTGCAGATGATTGAGGGTTGAACCATGTTCACGGCGTGGCCCCTTGTGCCACGATGTGCGCGACCGCACGACCTGGGGGGTTGGAGATGCTGTACTTCGGTGGGCTGTTCGGAGTGGTGATGTTGTGCCTGACGATCTTCGCAGTCGTGGACGTGATCACGACCGACGAAGGTTCCGTGCGCAACCTGCCGAAGTTGTTGTGGCTTCTCCTGGTCTTGCTGTTCCCGTTGGTTGGCTCGATCGCGTGGTTCGTGGCGGGTCGTCCGGTGGTGGGGACCGGACGTGCGCGCCTCGGTGTATTCGAACGTGATGCTTCTGCTTTTCCCGAGTACAACCGGCCGGGGCGGTTCGCGGCCACCAATCCTGACGACGACGAGGAGTTCCTGCGCCGCTGCCGTGAGCGCGCGGAGGAACAACGACGCAAGGGACGCGAGAACCAGTGAGGATAGTCCTGCTGTTCTTAGTTGTTCTGCTCGCCGGCTGCGGCGGCAACGCCCAGATGGCGGCCCCACCCACCGCACCGCAGACGTCCACTTCGGACAAACTGGCGCCGGGTGAGTTCCAGGCGCGCTGGTGGACGTGGGCTTCCCAGCCCGCGAACAGCAACCCCGTCTCCGACACCTCCGGGCGGTTCTGCATGCGGGACCAGCCCGTCGAGGTCTGGCTGCTCGCCGGTTCGCTCGGCGACGGGCCGGTGGAGCGGCAGTGCCGGGTCCCCGCCTCCAAGCCGCTGCTCGCCCCCGTCGTGAACCTCGCGAGCGACGTCGCCGGCTGCGAGAGGTTCATGAAGAGCGCCCAGGGCGAGGTGCTGCTGGACGGTTCCACGCAGGCGCTGACGAGGGTGTCGGCCACGCCGTTCACCTACGAGGCGCGCGCGGGCAACCCGTTCGGCAACCAGGTCGGCAGGATCAACTCGGTCGGCTGCGGGCTGTACGCGTGGATCAACCCGCCCGCGTCCGGCGAGCACGAGCTGCACATCCGCGGTTCGGCCGACGGCAAGGACGTCGACGTGAAGTACAAGCTGATCGTCGGCGCCGACTAAAACCAGGTGCGCGGTTCGGTAACG
Source organism: Lentzea rhizosphaerae (assembly GCF_042649515.1). NCBI lineage: Bacteria > Bacillati > Actinomycetota > Actinomycetes > Pseudonocardiales > Pseudonocardiaceae > Lentzea > Lentzea rhizosphaerae. The sequence continues at coordinate 70,014 of NZ_JBHRZI010000019.1, forward strand.
TGGTCAGCGGCGTCCGAGCAGACGTGAGGCTGGAGCCGCTCCCCGGCAGTGAGCGGCACTCTCCGCCGCAGTGTTCAGCAACTCCTGCTCACCGAAGCGAACCGACCACGTAGACGCGTGCACATGCGTCCTTGTCGTGCCGAGCCGGGCGGCGGAAACGAGGACTGCTGTCATGGCACGTCTGTCCACCACGGACCAGCTCGCCGATCTGCGGCGCATCTACACGGGCGAGAACCTGTCCCAGGCGGTCCCTGCCGTCCGCGGAGGGGAACCACTGCCCGACGCGACCACCGAAGCTCAGCACCAGCTGGAGGCCAAGGTCCTGGTCGCGGCGTGCACCGCGGCCAGCGTGCTCCAGCTGATGCCGCCCGCGAGCATCATCAGGCCCGCCCACGCGTTCCGGACTGTGGAACCGGGGGAGACCCTCAAGCTGCACCTGACCGGCAGGGCGCTCGGCCCGCTGCTGTTCGAACTGCTGCCGCGCACCGAGGCCGGTTCGGGCCTGGGCGTCGCGGGTCTGACGCACCGGCAGTACCGGCGGTCGGCCGAGCTGACCACCGGTGATGCCGGCGTCGTCCTCGTCGGGGTCGACGAGCGGGCGTGGGACCTCGGCCTGCGTTACGTGCGCTGGATGCACGACTTCCGCGGCCTCGAGTACACCGACGGCGGTGGGGACGATGCGCCGACGGCCGAAGCGGCCACTGGGAGCGCTCTCCTCCGCCGGGTACACCTGTGGCATGAAGCGAGCTGGCTGCGAGCACTTCCCCTGGGCGAGACGTGGTTCGTCGAGTGGGCCGGAGGTCCTGCCGAGGCGGAGATCCGCGACCGGCTCGGTCACCGGGACTTCGGCACCACCCGCGAGATCACGCTCCGCCGCATCGACGCACCCGCCGAGGACGTCGAGGAGGGCATGCGGACCTATCCGTGGCCCGAGGAGTTCGTGTCTGCCGTCACGGCTGCTGAGCCTGATCAGCGGCCGGACCGCCGGTAGACTGCGCTTTCGCCCGCAGGAACGATCGTCAGGAGGACCCCGGTGACCCAGCAGGCTGCCGAGGCCCAAGCCGAAGCCACGCGCAAGGCCCCGCGCGTCCTCGTCGCCGAGGACGAGGCGCTGATCCGTCTCGACCTCGTCGAGATGCTGCGCGAAGAGGGCTACGACGTGGCGGGTGAGGCCGCAGATGGTGAAGAGGCCATCAAGCTCGCGACCGAGCTCAACCCCGACCTGGTGATCCTCGACGTGAAGATGCCCAAGGTCGACGGGATCGAGGCGGCGCAGCACATCGCGGGCAACCGCATCGCACCGGTCGTCATCCTCACCGCGTTCAGCCAGCGCGACCTGGTCGAACGCGCCCGTGACGCGGGTGCGATGGCCTACCTGGTCAAGCCGTTCGCCAAGCGGGACCTGGTGCCCGCGATCGAGCTGGCGATCAGCCGGTTCAACGAGCTGGCCGCACTCGAGCAGGAGGTCGCCGGGCTCACCGAGCGCCTGGAGACGCGCAAGGTCGTGGAACGCGCCAAGGGCATTCTCATGACCAAGCAGGGACTGAGCGAGCCGGAGGCGTTCCGGTGGGTGCAGCGCACCGCGATGGACCGCCGCACCACGATGAAGGCCGTCGCAGAGGCCGTCATCGAGAACTTCGGCTGAGTTCGAGCCACACGGAGTCCGTCTGCCGCCCCGGATCCTCGGGGCGCAGGCGGACTTCGACGTTGTGGCTGCCCTTGAGGGAGATGAGCAGCTCGTGCCTGCCGCCGACGCCGCCGGGCATCGGCACGGTCGCCACGTGACCGCTGTCGATGTACACCTCGAAGCCCGCCACAGGCGCCACTGATCGCGCGGAGGCGGCGTCGAGGGTGATCACCAGCATCGCCTCGTTCGGCGTCACAGCGGCGAACTCAGCCGTCATGACGGGCAGAACGGGCGCGGGCTCGTCCGGGGCGTTCGGCAGCTTCACCGGCGACGGCCCCGGCACCTCCAGGTAGCTCTCCAGCACCTGGGCCTGCGACGCGCCGGGCATCCGCAGCACGAACGGCGTCAGCGCGTCCGGTCCGTCCGGCGCGAGCAGTTCGGCCGGCACGTCGCCGGCCACGGTCAGCTCGCTGTCCTCGGCCGCGGACCAGCCGTCCACCACCGGCCGCATCGGCAGCCGGGCCGAACCGAGCTGCGCGACCAGGCCGTTCAGGTCGCCGCCGTCGCCGATCCGGACCGTTGCCCGCAATCGCGCTGAGGGGACCCCACGCAACGGTGCACGCGCCGTGCCTATGCCCGGCGCCTCCTCGTCGGGCTCCAGCACCCGCAACGTCCCCGCGATGACCTGCGTTTCGGTCACCTCGTCCGGCGGCGGGAGCGAACCGCTGAAGGCGATCGTGTCGATCACCACCCGTCCCGGATAGCTCGGCGGGGGAGTCACACCGATCAGCACGCTCGCTTCGCGCCACTTCGGCACGACATCCGACATGGCAATCTGCGCGCCGTCTTGCAGAACGCGCACACCATCGCGTGTGAGTACTACTTCGAATCGATGCAGAACGCCCGCACCGCGCGTGCCCGGCGAAACTGAATCGTCCACCACCACGCGCACGGCATCAGCAGGAGGAATGGGCCCGACGCGATCCGGTGTGCCGGGCACGAGATCGAGCACGAGCTTTCCGCGAGGTCCGGCCGCGTCCGTCACGACGGCCACCCTGCCGAGTTCGTCCGCGTCCTTCAGCTGGAGAAGCGGCCGCGCGCGCAAGACGGCGGTGTCGTTGCCGCACGGCATGTCGATCACCAGGCGGCCTGCCGAGCCCGAGCCGGGGTTCACGCAGCCCCGCCGCCCGCTGAGGTGGTAGCGGCGCTCCAGGAACGTGCTGTCGAAGTCGTCCAGCCACCCGGTGTACGCCCGGCGCCAGGAGTCGTCGCTGGGACGTTCCTCGGCCCTGACCGGCAACGACCGCTGACCGAACGCGTCCACGGCGCGCACTTCGGGGCGTCCTGAACCTGAGACCTCCGGTGACGCGACGACCCGGCCGTTGACCTCGTACCCGGACGCCCCGGTCACGGGCGTCCATTGGACCCTCCCGTCACTGCTCCAAGCGGAGGACGGCGGCTCGGGAGCCGCAGGTCGAGTGGGCAACGTGACGGAATCCGCGGCGTACTGTGTCAGTCGAACGGGTTCTGAGCTGGGCTTTTTCGGCGTGTCGTCGGCCTGCCGGAGCACCAGCACCGCCGCGATGAGCACCGCGGCTGCACCCACCACTGCGATCACTCGACGACGCGGAGTCATACGTCGAGGTTATGGCAGCCGTCCAAAGAGTGAACGCGGGTTACGTTATGTAACTTTCCCTAAGTAAAACATAACGCCGCGTTGCGTTATGGTCACGAGCCCATTGGCATGGATGACTGGGGTCACAGTCATCGCCTAGGTTCCGGCCATCCCTCAGGAGAGGGTGCAGGAGCGGTGCGCGGAGAACTCGCGTCGCCGGGAGCAGGGATATAGGAGGGACATCACGTGCGTAAGCACTCTGTGAAGTCCGCTGCGATTGTCGGCGCCACGCTGCTCGTCGTCGCAGCCTGTGGCTCGAACAAGGAAGAAGGCGGCACCGCGGGGGGCAGCTGCGACACGTCGAAGGGCACCTTGACCGTCGGTGTAGTCGCCCCGCTGTCCGGCAACCTGTCCGCTCTCGGCATCGGCATCAAGCAGTCCGCCGAGCTCGCCGTGGACGAGGCCAACCAGAAGTGCACGGTCAAGGGCTACAAGCTGACCGTGTCCGCCCAGGACGACGAGGCGAACCCCGCCAAGGGCGCCCAGGCGGCCACCAAGCTGTCGACCGACCCGAACGTCGTCGGCGTCGTCGGCACGCTGAACTCGTCGGTCGCCCAGACGGTGCAGCCGATCCTGCGGGACAAGAAGATCCCCCAGGTGTCGCCCGCCAACACGAACCCGACGCTGACCAGGGGCAACGACTTCCTGACCGCCCCGAAGCGCCAGTTCGACAACTACTTCCGCGTCTGCGCCACCGACGACCTGCAGGGCCCGTACGCGGCCAACTACCTCGTCGAGAAGGCCGGCAAGAAGAAGATCGCCATCATCACCGACGGCAAGACCTACGGTGCGGGCCTCGCGGCCGAGCTGTCGAAGCAGGTCGCCAAGAAGGGCGGCACGATCGTCGGCCAGGAGACCGTCGGCGAGAAGGACACCGACTTCTCCGGCGTCATCGCCAAGGTCAAGGCGCTCGCCCCGGACGCCGTCTACTACGGCGGTGAGTACCCGGCCGCCGGTCCGCTGTCCAAGCAGATGGCCAGCGCGGGCCTGAACGTTCCGCTGATGGGCGGCGACGGCATCTTCGACGGCAAGTTCATCGAGCTCGGCGGCAAGGAGGGCGACCTCGCCACCTCCGTCGGCGCGCCGACCGAGTCCCTGGCCACGGCCAAGGCGTTCGTCGACGCGTACAAGAAGAAGTTCGGCAAGGAGGACTACGCCGCCTACGGTGCGTTCTCCTACGACTCCACGAACGCGATCATCGGTGCCCTGGCCAAGACCGTCGACGGCGGTGCCTGGGACGAGTCGAAGCGCGACGCGATGCTGACCAACGTCGGCTCCTACAGCGGCTCCGGCGCCACCGGTGAGATCAAGTTCGACCAGTACGGCGACAGCACGAACAAGGTGCTGACCGTCTACTCGGTCACCTCTGGCAAGTGGAAGGACGTTCAGACCGGCGAGTTCACCGGCTGATCGGCTACCTGGTCATCTGATTGAAGCCACGGCGGGGGCGGGCGTTGTTTGCTCGCCCCCGTCGTTTACGGAGGTAGTCGTGTCAGTCCTGCTCCAACAGCTGGCCAACGGGGTGATCCAGGGCGCGTTGATCGCCCTGATCGCTCTCGGGTACACCATGGTGTACGGCATCATCCAGCTGATCAACTTCGCCCACGGCGAGGTTTTCATGGTGGCCTCGTACGGAGGCCTTGCCACGTTCACGCTTCTTCCTGACGATCTCAAGAAGTCGCCTGCCGTGGCCCTGCCGCTCATGTTCGTCGGCGGCATCGTGGTGGCGGTCGTCGTCGCCGTGATCATGGAACGGTTCGCGTACCGGCCACTGCGCAACGCGCCCCGGCTGGCCCCGCTGATCACAGCGCTCGGCGTGTCGGTGTTCCTGCAGGAAGCCGTGCGCGTGTGGTACCCCAACGCCACGTCGAACCTGCCCTACCCGAAGGTCTTCCCGGAGGGCGGCCTGTCGCTCGGCTCGGTCAACATCGCGTGGACCGGTGTGTTGCTCGTCGGACTGTCGGTAGGCCTCTCGGTCATCCTGCAGACCTACATCAACAAGTCGCGGATGGGCCGGGCGATGCGCGCGACCGCGCAGGACCCCGACACCGCGAAGCTGATGGGTGTCAACCCCGACCGCGTGATCGTGCTGACGTTCATCTTCGGTGCCGTGCTCGCCGGTGTCGCGGGCGTCATGTTCGGCGGGTACCTGAACAACATCAACATCGACATGGGCTTCCAGAACGGCATCTTCGCCTTCACGGCGGCCGTCCTGGGCGGCGTCGGCAGCATCCGCGGCGCGGTCATCGGCGCGTTCATCATCGGTCTGATCAAGACCCTGGCCGGTCAGTACATGCCGGGCGGCACCCAGTACGACTACGTGTGGATCTTCGTCGTGCTGATCCTCGTGCTCGTCTTCCGCCCGCAGGGTCTGTTCGGTGAGCCGGAAAGGGTGCGCGCATGAGCACGAGCACTGTGTCCACTCCGGACACGACGACTCCCGTGGAGAAGCGTTCCGCACTCGCGCCGCTGGGCAAGCCGTTCGCGGCCGCCGGTGGTGTCCTGGGCATCGTCGCGGCACTGCTGCCGTGGGTCACGTTCAGCCTCAACGACGGCAACTGGCCGGACAAGTCGACGCTGCAGTTCTTCGACGCGCCGTTCGCCGTCACCGGCTTCCGGTGGCACGTCCTGCTGCTCGGTGTCCTCATCCTGGTCGCGGCGTTCGCGCCGACTCCGTCCAAGGGCAGGGTCGTCCGTGCACTCGGCTGGGGTCTCACCCTCGTCTCGTTCGTCAACGCCGCGTACATCACGGTCAAGGGCGGTGGCCTCGGCGCCATCACGGCCCTCGACGGCGCTGTGGCGTTCGGCAGCATCGTCGGCCTCGTGGCCGGTGTGCTGACGATCCTGGCGGGATACGGCATCGGCATCGAGCCGGTGGGCGAGTGGAAGATCAAGGTCTCCACGCCGGTCGCGTACCTGGTGTTGCTGGTGTCGTTCGCGGCGGTGCTCTACGCCGTCGCCGCGATGCTGACCACCGGTGGCGTCGGCGCCTCGAACCCCTACGCGGGTGCGATCTTCCTGTCGTTCCTCGGGTTCGCCGCCGGTGTGCTCGGCGCGCTGAGCGGTGTCGGGTTCATCCGCTGGCTGTCGGCGCTGTCCGAGCAGCACCGCGTGTTCAGCGTGATCGTGCTGGCGGCGTGCGCACTGCTGCTGCCGTTCACCGACGCCGGCAACGAGTACTGGATGACGGTCGCGGCGAACATCGGCATCTACGCCGCCACCGCGATCGGCCTGAACATCGTCGTCGGTCTCGCGGGTCTGCTCGACCTCGGGTACGTCGCGTTCATGGGCATCGGTGCCCTCGTGGCAGCGAACTTCTCCGGTGCCGCCACGGCACACTTCGGCATCACCCTGCCGTTCCCCGTCGCCGCGGTGATCGCGGCCGTCGTGGCCGGCATCTTCGGCGCGATCGTCGGTTCGCCGACGCTGCGGGTCCGCGGTGACTACCTGGCCATCGTGACGCTGGCGTTCGGTGAGATCTTCACCCGCTCCGCGCAGAACAACATCGGTGGCATCACCAACGGCTCCAACGCCATCCCCGGCATCCCGCCGCTGTCGCTGTTCGGCGCCGAGTTCAACAAGTCGATCTCGATCGGCGCGGTGAAGCTGCCCGCCGGTGTCCTCTACTACATCCTCATCGTGCTGCTCGTCGCGGCGACGATGGCGGTGTTCGCGAACCTCAAGTTCAGCCGCATCGGCCGCGCTTGGATCGCGATCCGCGAGGACGAGGACGCCGCCCGCGCGATGGGCATCCGCACCGGCAAGATGAAGATCCTCGCGTTCCTCATCGGTGCCATGCTCGCGGGCGTCGCGGGTGCGGTGTTCGCGCACAAGAACGGCACCGTGTCCTACGAGTCGTTCAAGTTCCTCGAGTCGGTCACGCTCCTCGCCGCGGTCATCCTCGGCGGCATGGGCTCGATCCCGGGCGCCGTGCTCGGTGCGGCACTGCTGTTCGTGCTGCCCGAGAAGCTGCGCGACTTCGAGGACTACCGCCTGATGATCTTCGGCCTCGCGCTGATCCTGATCATGCGGTTCCGGCCGGTCGGCCTGATCCCCGATGCGCACAGGCGCGCTGAGATGATCGAGCGCGCCGATGAGAACGCCGAAGAGGCGCACGTGGAGGCGAAGAAGGCATGAGCACGCCGGTTTTGGAGGCGCGTGACGTCTCGATGGTCTTCGGTGGCCTCAAGGCGTTGAAGGGCGTCACGCTGACGCTCGACGAAGGCAAGATCGTCGGCCTGATCGGCCCGAACGGTGCGGGGAAGACCACGTTCTTCAACTGCCTGACGGGTCTGTACACGCCGACCACCGGTCAGGTGCTGCTCAAGGGCAACGTCCTGCCGGGCGACCCGGCCAAGGTGACGGACGCGGGCGTGGCCCGCACGTTCCAGAACATCCGGCTGTTCCCCAGCATGACCGTGCTGGAGAACGTCATGGTCGGACGCCACGTGCGGATGAAGCAGGGCCCGCTGGCCTCGCTGTTCCACGGCCCCGCCTACCACCGCGGTGAGAAGGCGGCCCGCGATCGGTCGCGGGAACTGCTCGAGTTCGTCGGCCTGAGCAACCTGGACGACGAGCTCTCGCGCAACCTCCCGTACGGCGACCAGCGCCGTCTGGAGATCGCGCGCGCGTTGGCGACGGACCCGGCGGTGTTGCTGCTGGACGAGCCCACGGCGGGTATGAACCCGCAGGAGACGGAAGCGACGCAGCAGCTGATCTTCCGCATCCGCGAGACGGGCGTGTCCGTCGTCGTCATCGAGCACGACATCAAGTTCATCTTCGGGCTGTGCGACTCGGTTTCCGTGCTCGTGCAGGGCGAGCTGCTCGTCGAAGGCAGCCCCGAGGTCGTGCGGGCGGACCCGCGGGTGGTCGAGGCCTACCTCGGCAAGCCGCCGGAGGAAGTCCAGCACGAGGTCGAGGCCGCCGCTGCTTCTGCTGAGGAGGAGCAGGCATGACCGCGCTGCTCGAAGTCCGCAACCTCTCGGTCGCCTACGGCGCCATCGAGGCCGTCCGCGACATCTCGTTCACCGTCGAGGCCGGCCAGATCGTGTCGCTGATCGGCTCGAACGGTGCGGGCAAGACCACGACCCTGCGCACCATCTCTGGTCTGCTGCGGCCGGCGTCCGGCGAGATCCTGTTCCAGGGCAAGCCGATCCACAACGACCCGGCGCACGCGATCCTCGGTGAGGGCATCGCCCACTGCCCCGAGGGCCGCCGGCTCTTCCCGCGGATGACCGTGGAGGAGAACCTGCAGCTCGGTGCGTACGTCCGCAAGGACGACGGCGTGCAGGCCGACATGGACCGCGTGTACGAGCTGTTCCCCGTCCTCGGGGAGCGGCGGCACAACAAGGCCGGGCTCTTCTCCGGTGGTGAGCAGCAGATGCTGGCCATCGGTCGCGCGATGATGTCCAAGCCCCGCCTGCTGATGCTCGACGAGCCCTCGATGGGTCTCTCGCCGATCATGACGCAGCGGATCTTCGACACCATCAAGGAGCTGCAGTCGCTCGGCACCACCATCCTCCTGGTGGAGCAGAACGCCTTGGCCGCGCTGGCCTTGTCCGACCACGGTTACGTGATCGACCTCGGCAAGACCACTTTGGACGGTCCGGGGCGTGAGCTGCTGGCCGACCAGAGGGTGCGCGACGCGTACCTGGGTGAGGCTCACTAGGTATTCGGTTGTGGGAGGCGGGGCGGAGGGCTTGTCCTCCGCCCCGCCTTTCGTTCACCTGCGGTCGAACTCGGTGAGGGTCGGCCGCCTCGGTGTGCGGTCCACGCCCGAGCCGAACGCCGATGGAGGTGGCGTTGACCGAGGGTAGGCGACCGACCACCTCCAGAACTGACTGGGATTGGTGACGGCCCTGAGCCCCCGGCCAGAACCCCCGTCCGCACCGTCGCTGCCCCGGTTTTGGCGCGAAAAGCACGTTCGGGCCGCTAGATCGCCCGAACGTCACGTTCGCTCCCCAGGCCCGTTTGGCGCGAACGTGACATTGGGGCCGATAGATGGCCCGAACGTGCTTTTCGCGCCAAACAGGAGCAGCAGCGGACAGGACTCCTTGGCAGCCCACTTGGACTCGTGAATCGGGGGAGGCCCGTGCCTGAGCGGGTTCGGAGCGAGAAGGACCTGGCCGGGCGTGCTCGTCGGCGCCTGGTTGTGTTGCGGCAGGTCGACGAGGTCAGCGGCAACAGCTGCAGCAGCACGACCAGCCGGTGTCCGTCGTGGACACCGGAACCACGTCGGGAAGTCCGTCCAGGACGGCTGCGGTCGGTCGAGTCGGGAAGGTCATGCCACCACGATGCCGTGGCGATCATGGCGCGTCAGTGGGGCTGACCCGCACAGTTGGGATGCGGAGAACCTCAGCAAGTCGCTCGTTTTCACGCACCCGGCGGCTTCGGGCGCAGGATGCACGTGAGGCGGGCCGTGCAGGTGCGCCTGCCCTCCTCGTCCGTCACGACGATCTCGTACGTCGTCGTGCTGCGGCCGAGGTGGATCGGGCGGGCCACACCCGTGACGAGGCCCTCGAGCGCGGCTCGGTGGTGGGTGCAGGACAGCTCGAGGCCGACGGCGATGGAGCCGAACTGCGACGCGTGCATCGCGGAGCCGAGGGAGCCCAGCTGTTCGGCGAGAACGGCGTTCGCTCCGCCGTGGAGCAGTCCGAACGGCTGGCGGTTGCCCTTGACCGGCATGGTGCCGATCATCTCCTGGACATCCCATTGGGTGATTTCGATGCCCATCCGGACGTGCAACTGCTCGTCGGCGAAGTCCACTGGCAGGTCGGGGGTCACGCGGGCTCCAAGGGTTCGAGCAAAACTGTCAGACCTCCACCCTAGACTCGGGCCCGTGACTCCCTCAGACGTGAAGCGGCTCCTGCTCATCGACGGTCACTCGATGGCCTACCGAGCGTTCTACGCCCTGCCCGCCGAGAACTTCGTGACGAAGACGGGCCAGGTCACGAACGCCGTGTACGGGTTCACGTCCATGCTCATCAACATCCTGCGGGACGAGAAGCCCACGCACGTGGCGGTGGCGTTCGACGTGTCGCGCAAGACGTTCCGCTCCGAGCAGTACCCCGAGTACAAGGCCGGTCGCTCCAAGACGCCGGACGAGTTCCGCAGCCAGGTCTCGCTGATCCAGGACGTGCTCGCCACGCTCCGGATCGCCACGATGGAGAAGGAGAACTACGAGGCGGACGACATCATCGCGACCCTGACCACCCAGGCGGTGGAGCAGGGCTTCGAGGTGGAGATCGTCACCGGCGACCGCGACGCGTTCCAGCTGGTCAACGACAAGGTCACGGTGCTGTACCCGGTCAAGGGCGTCTCGGAGATGGGGCGGTTCAACCCGGCGTACGTCGAGGAGAAGCACGGCGTGCGTCCCGAGCAGTACGCGGACTACGCGGCGGTGCGCGGCGACTCGTCGGACAACCTGCCCAACACGCCGGGCGTGGGCCCGAAGACGATCATCAAGCTGCTCAACCAGTTCGGCGGGCTGAACGAGCTGGTCGACCGCATCGACGAGGTGCCGGGCAAGGTCGGCGAGGCCCTGCGCGGCAACCTGGCGAACATCATCATGAACCGCCAGCTCACGGAGCTGGTGAAGGACGTCGAGCTGCCGTACACCATCGACGGTCTCGAGGCCCAGGCGTGGGACCGCGACGCCGTGCACCGGTTGTTCGACGAGCTGGAGTTCCGCGTCCTGCGCGACCGGCTGTTCCAGACCCTCTCGACCGCCGAGCCCGAGGCCGAGGAGGGCTTCGAGGTCTCCGGCGGCGCGATCCCCGCCGGCACGCTGGCCAAGTGGCTGGACGCGAACGCGCGCAAGACGCGGGTGGGCGTGGCCCTGCGCATCACGAACGACCTGGAGGGCGTCGCGCTCTGCACCGCCACCGGTGAGGGCGGTTACGTCGACGTCTCCGAGCTGAACGAGGCGGACGAGCAGGCGCTGGTCGCGTGGCTGGCCGACGAGAGCGTGGCCAAGGCGGGCCACGACCTGAAGCTGCCGTTGCGCCGCGTGCGCGCCCGCGGGTGGAAGCTGCGCGGCCTGACCTCGGACACGGCGCTGGCCGCGTACCTGGTGCGTCCGGGTCAGCGGTCGTTCGCCCTGGACGACCTGGCGCTGCGCTACCTGAAGCGCGAGCTGCGCGCCGAGGAGTCCGGCGACGGCCAGCTGTCGCTGCTCACCGACGAGTCGGAGGAGGCGCAGAAGGTCGTGACCAGCACGATCCTGCGCGCGCGTGCCGTGGCCGAGCTCGCCGACCGCCTGGACACCGAGCTCGTCACCATCGGCGGCGCCGACCTGCTGGCGAACCTCGAACTGCCGCTGATGAACGTGCTCGACGAGGTGGAGGCCGTCGGCATCGCCATCGACGTCGAGCACCTCTCGGAGCTGGAGGCGCACTTCGCCGCCGGCGTGAAGCAGGCGGCGCAGGACGCGTACTCGGTGATCGGCAAGGAGATCAACCTCGGCAGCCCGAAGCAGCTGCAGACGGTCCTCTTCGACGAGCTGAAGATGCCGAAGACGAAGAAGACCAAGACCGGGTACACCACGGACGCGGACGCTCTGCAGAACCTGTTCGAGCAGACCGAGCACCCGTTCCTGCAGCACCTGCTGTCGCACCGCGACGTCACGCGCCTGAAGTCCACTGTGGACGGCCTGCTGAAGTCGGTGGCGGACGACGGCCGCATCCACACGACGTTCCACCAGACCATCGCCGCGACGGGCCGCCTGTCCTCGACGGACCCGAACCTGCAGAACATCCCGATCCGCACGGACGAGGGCCGCCGCATCCGCCAGGCGTTCGTCGTCGGCGAGGGCTACTCCGAGCTGATGACCGCGGACTACAGCCAGATCGAGATGCGGATCATGGCCACCCTGTCCGGCGACGAGGGCCTGATCGCGGCCTTCAACAGCGGCGAGGACCTGCACACCTACGTGGCGTCGCAGGCGTTCTCGATCCCCACCTCCGAGGTGACGGGCGAGATGCGCCGCCGCATCAAGGCCATGTCGTACGGCCTCGCGTACGGCCTGTCGGTGTTCGGTCTGTCGCAGCAGCTCCGCATCCCGACCGAAGAGGCCCGCGAGCAGATGGAGGCGTACTTCTCGCGCTTCGGCGGCGTCCGCGACTACCTCAACGAGATCGTGGAGAAGGCCCGCAAGGACGGCTACACCGAAACGGTCCTCGGCCGCCGCCGCTACCTGCCGGACCTCACCTCCGACAACCGCCAGCGCCGCGAGATGGCCGAACGCATGGCGCTCAACGCCCCGATCCAGGGCAGCGCCGCGGACATCATCAAGGTGGCCATGCTGGGTGTGTTCCGTGCGCTGGAGTCGTCCGGCCTGCGCTCGCGCATGCTGCTCCAGGTCCACGACGAACTGGTCCTGGAGATCGCGGACGGCGAGCGCGAGGCGGTGGAGGCCCTGGTCCGCGACCAGATGGGCAACGCCTACCCGCTCCAGGTCCCCCTGGAGGTCTCGGTCGGCGTGGGCCGCTCGTGGGACGACGCCGCTCACTAGTGCCTGTATCGAATCAGGCCTACCCGACATATTTTGGCGNGAAAAGCACGTTCGGGCCATCTATCGGCCCGAACGTGCTTTTCGCGCCAAACAGCAGGGGCTCGGTGCGGACTTCGATACAGGCGCTAGCACGACAAGCGACAGCCCGCCGTCGATCGCACGGCGGGCTGTTGTGTGTCAGCGCGAAGGCGCCAGAAACAAAGTGAATTCTTTCCCCCATTGGAACTTATAACGCACCGGGGGACTTGCCGCAAGACCAGGGGTTGCCAGCACAATTCGTGGCCTGACCAGGGGATTGAGGGGAATTCACCATGCGATTTCTGGTGTCCACGATCGGTTCACGGGGAGAGGCGCAGCCGGTCACCGCACTGGCCGTCCAGCTGAAAGAGCTCGGCAACGAGGTGAAGGTCGTCGCGCCGCCGGACTTCGAGGACCTCGTGACGAGCAACGGCGTCGAGTTCACCCCGGCGGGCCCGACCCTGCGCACCGTCACGGCGGTCAAGCTGAAGCCGGAAGACCTGGGCAGGCTGGCCGAGGAGTCGGTGCGGGAGCAGTTCCGGGTCGTCAAGCAGGCAGCGGAAGGTGCGGACGTCCTGGTGGCAGGGGGTGCGTTGCAGCACGCCACGCGTTCCGTGGCGGAAAGCATCGACGCCCACTACGTGTACGCGAGCTTCTGCGCGAACACTTTGCCCTCACCGCATCACGCGCCACCCGCGATGTTGGGCCGTGTTCCGGTGAACGGAACGCCCGAGGAAAACCTCGCGCAGTGGGACCAGCAACGCCATTTCTTCGCACACTCGCGCGAGACCCTCAACGCCGAACGTGCGCAGCTCGGTCTGGCGCCGATCGACGACGTTCGCGACCACATCTTCGGTGACGCGCCGTGGCTCGCCGCGGATCCGGTGCTGGGGCCGTGGCCGGGTCCCGGCGAGCTCGTCCAGACCGGTGCCTGGCTGGCCGACGACCAACGACCGCTCAGCCCGGCACTGGACGCGTTCCTCGACGACGGCGAGCCGCCCGTCTACTTCGGGCTGGGCAGCATGCGCGGCGCTCAGGACGCGGCGGCGACCGCGATCGAGTCGGCTCGCGTGCTCGGCAAACGCGTTGTCCTGCAACGAGGTTGGGCCGATCTGAGACTCAGCGACCACGCTCCCGACTGCATCGCGATCGGTGAGGTCAACCAGCAGGCGCTGTTCCGCCGTGTCGCCGTGGTCGTGCACCACGGCGGTGCCGGCACCACCACGACCGCTGCGGCGGCGGGTGCACCGCAGATCGTGCTGCCCCACATGTACGACCAGTACTACTGGGGCGAGCAGGTCGAACGCCTGGGCATCGGACGGTCGGCGCAGGCCGTGACGACCGAGGTGCTGGGTGACGTGCTCCAGCTCGCCGAACAGGCCGCCAAGGTGGCGACTCTCGTGCGCACGGACGGTGCGCGGGTGGCCGCGCAGCGTCTGATGGAGTTGAACCGCGCCAGCTGAGACGTACGTGTTGTGGGTGTCCGCGCAAGAGGGAGACCCGCTATGCCGTACCAGGTTGGGCTCGATCTCGGAGCCGCAGGCACCACGGTCGCCACCGACCACGGTGTCACGAGCAGCAACCAGCGCCGCACCACCTCGGTGGCCAGGGAGATCGCGAACGTCCTCGACGACCTCGCGCACCGGAACGGGGAGCCGCCGAGCCGCGTCGCCATGACCTGTTCCCCGAGCTGGCCGCACGAGCACCTCGAACAGCTCCGCAACGACCTCATCGACGAGGGGCGGGCCGACGTGTTGTTCGTGCCGGCACCGCACGCCGCGGCCATCGCGTTCGACGCCGACGCGCGGATGCCGGAGCACAGCACGGTCGCGGTGTTCGACTTCGGGGCCACCGGGTGTGACGTCGCGGTGGTGCGCAAGCAGGGGGTGTTCCTGCTGGCGGGGCGGACCGAGCGGGTCGAGATCGGCGGGTTCGACCTCGACGACCTGGTGGCGGAGCACGTGATCGCGAAGGTCGGGGTGCACAGCCGGGAGCTCGTGCAGAGCTGTGTCGAGGCGAAGGAGCTGCTGGGGAGCTATCCCGAGGTGCGGATTCCGTACGTCGTGGCCGGTGAGGTGCGCGAGGTGCGGCTGAGCAGGCTGGAGTTCGAGGCGATCGTCCGTCCGTCGGTCGAGCTGGCCGTCGACGCACTCGAACGGGTGGCGAACAGCACGGGTCCCGACGTCGTCCTGCTCGTCGGCGGGTCGTCGCGGATTCCCCTGGTGGCGAAGGAGATCACGGAACGGCTCAGGATTCCGGTGATGAGAGCGCCCGTCGGTGCGGCGGCGACAGGCGCTCTCATCGAGGCCAGGCAGTTGGAACCCGAACCGGCAGAAGAGCCGGTTGTCGAGATACCCGTGCAACGAGAAGAAGAGAAGCCGAAACGGCACATACCCACCACACCGTTCGTTGCGGCGGCACTGCTCGTGGTCGTCGTCTTGGGCGGATGGGCCGCGCACGAGGCGATGAACCGGCCACAGGTGATGATGGAGAACACCAGCGTTCAGCTCGAACCGCCAGGAACGGCCGAACTGCCCCGGATCAACGAGTGAGCGCGCGGATCTCCTTCAACGTCCTGTCGACTTCCTCGTGTGTGTTGAGAATTGACGTGCCGACGCGCGCGTACGGGATGCGATAGGCCGCGGTGGTGATCTGGATGTGTTTCTCCGCAAGCCATCCCACGACCTGATCGCCCGTCACGCCGGTGACGTCGAAGCACACCAGCCCAGCGGACATCGCGGGGTCGCGCGGCGTGTGGATCACGACGCCGGGGATGTCGGCCAGACCGTCCTTGAACCTCGTCGCCAGCTCGGTGATCCGTGCCGTCACACGACTTCTGCCGAGGCGCTGGTGGAACTGCACGGCCGTCTTCACCGCGTAGTAGTGCTCGAACGCGTGGAAGCCGCCCGGCCCGAGCGCCGCCGTCTCGCTGCGGTTGCTCAGGCTCGGCAGCAGCGGCACGATCTGGTTGCTCACCTGGGGGTTCACCCAGACCATGCCGGTGCCGCGCGGCCCGGACAGCCACTTGTGCGTGCCTGCAACGAAAACATCAGCGCCGAGGCGTGCCGCGTCGTCGTCGACCGCCGCCAGTCCGTGCACGCCGTCGACGACGAGAAGACACCGGTCTTCCTGTTTGCGTCCCTTGTTCGCGTCGGCGACGACCTGCGCGCACGCCCGTACGGGCATCTTCACGCCGGTGCTCGACTGCACCCACGTGATGCCGACGGCACGGGTCTGCGGCGTGATCGAGTTGCGCAGCCGGGTCGCGACCTCGTCCTCGGTCACCTTCGCGGAGCTCTCGAAGAGCGTGCCGATCCTGACCTTCGCGCCCACGCGTTCCGCTGCCAGCCGCGCCGCCTGCTGGTGCCACGCGTGGTCCTGGTCGCTGAGCAGCAGCTCCTGGTCCGGGCGGAGTTTCAGGCCGCCGTAGACGATCGACAGCCCGATGGTCGTGTTGGGCACGAACGCGATGTCGTCCGGGCCGCCGCCGACGTACTGCCCGAGCGCGACGGCGACCTCCTGAGCCTGGTCGGGGATCAGGTCGTGCGAGTTGGCGTCGAGCCTGCGCTTGAACTCGTCGACCGCGTCCCGCACCTCTCGCGGGTTCGACGCCAGGTAGAACAGCCCCAGGTTGGTCAGTGACTCCTCCAGCCGGAACTCGCGGCGGACGGCGTCCCAGTCCAGTCCCTGTGCGGCCGACGCGGCGGCGGTCGGCGCGACGGCCAGCAGCCCGGCCCCGACGAGGAAGTCACGACGTTCCATGCCTCCCATGGAACCGCTCCTGCACGGGATTGCGCAGCGTTTTCTCCGGAGCGAAAGGGATTCCGGTGTTCAGCGCCTTGGCGCCGAGCGCGCACAGCTCGCCGAGCATGCTCACCCCGATCGACAACTGGGTCGGCGCGTGCCCACCGATCAGCAACCCGAGCCCGAGGCTCGCGCTCAGCGACGTCAGCCACACGACCAGCGTCCACGGCGTGTAGCGCTGCCACAGGTGGCCGTCGCGTTCGAACAGCTTGATCGTCATGCCCCGCAACGCGCCGAAGGCGAAACCGGCGGCGAGCGGCACCACGTAGATGAGCTGGAACTCGTCCACGGCCCGGATGCCGAAGAACAGCAGGAACACCGGCGGCGCCAACAGGTCCCTGGCGTTGAGCGGTTCCCCCATGAACCTGCGCACGAGCACGTACAGCACACCCGCCGCGATCAGCGCGTATGTCATTCCATCCCCCTTAGTGGCATGACCCTGCTACTTAAACTAGCAGGGTCATGCTAGAAAAGGGAGGTGTCACCGCGAGTCGTCGATCCCGTCGCCCGTCGCCAAGCCGTCGCCGAGGCGGTGTTCCGGGTGGTCGTGCGGGACGGCGTCGAACAGGCGTCCCTGCGCAACGTCGCGGAGGAGGCCGGGCTCGCGATCGGCTCGATCCGGCACTACTTCGACAGCCACGACGACATGATCATCTTTGCGGCCGAGGCGTTGATCCACTCGATCGACCAGCGGATCTTCGCCCACGTGCAGTCGCTCGGAGACCGCAAGGGCGACCTGCGACGACCCGGCGAGCGCGTGCTCTCCGAGGTCCTCCCGCTCGACGAACGCCGGCGTGACGAAGCCGTGCTGTGGCTGGCCTTCGCGACCGCCGCGCGCACTCGCCCCTCCCTGCTGCCCCGCGCCGAACAGCTCTTCGACGGCCTGCGCGCGCTCTGCCGCCGCGTGCTCACCGTGATGCGCGACTCGGGGACTGTCGCGGCGTCGCTCGACGTCGCGCTGGAGACCGAACGGCTGGCGTCGTTGCTCAACGGCCTCACCGTCGACGGGGTGCTGCACCCCGGCCGGATGACGCCGGAGCTCACGTTGTCGTTGCTGCGCAAGCACCTCGACTCGCTGCGGTAGCCTCCACGACCCACACCGGCAGCACGGGCAGACCGTCGACACCGGCCACGGTGATCACGTCGCGCTCGAACCGGGTGATCTCCCACTCGGCGTTCTCGAGCGCCGACCGCAGTTCGGCTTCGCCCACCTCGAACGGCCCGCCCTCGACCGCGAGCGAGGTCAGGTTGAGGAACGCGCCGTCGACGGCCGCCTTCCGCAACGACGCCAGCAGTCCTGGCCGCTGATCCGGTGGCAGGCAGTGGAACAACGCGCTCGCCAGCACCGTGCCGAACTCGCCGGTGAACGCCGCCGCGTCGCCCACCACCCACTCGACGTCATCGCCGCGCGCACGAGCCGTCTCGATCGCGGTCGGCGCGATGTCGACCGCCGTGACCTGGTGTCCGCGCGACGCCAGGAAGAGCGCGTTGTCCCCGGTGCCGCAGCCCGCGTCGAGCACGTGCCCGCGGAACCGTCCGGTCGTTTCCCAGGCGACGACCACGGGTTGCGGCGCCCCGATGTCCCACGGCAACCCGGCGTTCGGCATCCCGTCGACCAACTGCCCGCCCTGGTAGAACCCCTCGAAATCCATGCGACCTAGCCTGAGTGGACTGACTTGGATCCAGCGGTCGGCATTGAACATGCGAAGGAATCCGCCACGAACTAGCGTCAACCTGGTGGAATCCATCGATCTCAGACTGGTCCACGCGCTCCAGATCGACGGCCGCGCGCCGTTCGCGAAGATCGCCGGCGTCCTCGGCATCTCCGAACACACCGCCGCCCGCCGCTGTCAGCGGCTCAAGGAGCGCGGCATCAGGGTGCGCGGCGCGCTCAACCGGTTCCGGCTCGGCCACCACGCGTGGACGCTCAGACTGCGCTGCACTCCGGACGCCGGACCGGTGCTGGCACAGGCGCTCGCCAGGCGGAACGACACGTTCTGGGTGCACCTGATGTCCGGCGGCACCGAGATCTCCTGCCTCCAGCAGGTGGAAAGCCCCGACGAACTCCTGCTCGACCGCCTCCCACGGCGGCTCGTCGACGTGAGCGCGCACAACATCCTCCGTGGCTTTGCATCACCAGGCACGTGGCGTGGGATCGCGTGTCTCACCGAAGAAGAAGTGGCCGCCCTACAGCCAGAACACCCCCATGAGCCCCCAAGCGAACTCACGGCGCTGGACGAGGCATTCCTCAAAGTCCTGCAAGCGGACGGCCGCGCCGGTTTCGCCGAGCTGGCCACGAAAGCCGGCACCTCCGAGTCGACCGCACGCCGCCGCGTCGAGCACCTCAGGCGAACCGGAGTCCTGGAGCTGCAACTGGACGCCGATCCCGCGCTCCTCGGTTTCGCCACGCAGGCCAGGTTGTGGATGCGCGTGCGGCCGCGGCACCTCGCCGAGGCCGGGGCGGCGCTCGCGGGCCATTCCGAGGTGTACTTCGCCGCCGCGACCACGGGTCCGGCGAACCTGGTCGCCAGCGTCACGTGCCGCAGCAGCGGTGATCTCTACCGGTACCTGACCGAACGCGTCGGCGTCCTCGAAGGTGTGGGGGAGCTCGAGTCCGCTCCGGTCCTCCGCACGCTCAAACGCGCGTGACCCTCACTGCTTGGGTGTGACCTGCACGTCCCGCGCCGTCAGTTCGGCGCCGCACTCGGTGCACTCCACCTTCGCCCGCACACCCCCGCCGCAGCCGCGGTGGTGCAGGTGGAACGACTCCTCTTCTTCGGGAGCCATCCACTTCTCACCCCACGTGCGCAGCGCCATCATCACCGGGTAGAGGTCGCGCCCCTTCTCCGTGAGGCGGTACTCGTGCCGTGTGCGGCCGTCTTCCTGATAGGGCACGCGCTTCAGCACGCCCTCCTGCAGCAGCACGTTGAGCCGGTCTGTCAGAACGCTCCGCGAGATCTCCATCGTGGACTGGAAGTCCTCGAAGCGGCGGGTCCCCAGGAAGATCTGGCGGAGCAGCAGCAGCGTCCAGCGTTCGCCCAACAGAGCCGCGGGGCGGCTCAGCGTGCACGGCATGCTGGCGAAACTCGCGTACGACATGACCCAAGGATATCCCTTGCGTTCGTTTTTCGAACTCAGCTACAGTTCGGATTCCGAACTCAGGGGGTCGATCCTCATGCGCGTCACCGAGCTCAACCGCGACACCGCGCCGGAAGCTGTCGACGCGGTGTTCGAAGGACTGTCCGCGCGAAGCCGCTACCTGCGGTTTCACTCGCCGACGCCACGGCTGACGGCGTCCGCGCGCCGCGTGCTGACCGACGTGGACGGCGAGCGGCACGCGGCCGTGTGCGCCCGGATCGGCGGCGACCCGGTCGGCATCGCCCGCATGATCAAGACCAGCGAGTGCGGCGCGGAGATCGCGGTCGCGGTGGTCGACCTGTGGCAACGCCGGGGCGTCGGACGCCGGTTGCTGGAGGAGCTGACGGCGGTGGCGGCCCGGCTGGGCGTCGCCGAACTGCACGGCGACGTCCTCCCGGACAACCAGGGCATGCTCGCGCTGGTGCGCAAGGTGCTGCCGGGCGTGCGCCTGATCAAAGAAGAGGACACGATCCAGCTGCGCTACCCGCTCGCGTGGGTCACCGCCGAGATCACCGACGCCGATCTGGTGAACGGCCTCAGCGGGTTCGGGCCGGGAGCTCTTCACGGTTGACCGGGCCCGGACGGGTAATGCCACGAGGACACGGTGCGATGTGTAGGAACATGGGACCTTCGACTGGACCAAAACTTCACATCGCCTTGCTACGGTGCTCGGCATGAGATCGTGGGGGATGTTGGCAGTCGCCGCGGCGGCCATCACGTTCGGCTCGACGCTGGCCATGCCGGACGTCGCGGTCGCGGCTGCCGAGGGTGGGGGCATCTGCGGGACGTACGAGGCGAACTCGAAGATCACCCGCAGCGAGGTCCTGGCACGTTCCCGCACGTGGATCAGCGCTCGCGTGCCGTACAGCCAGAGCGCCTGCTTCAACAACAAGTACGGCGCCTACCGCACGGACTGCTCCGGGTTCATCTCGATGGCCTGGGGTCTGCGCATCTCGTACACCACGCACATCCTCGAGCAGGTCGCGCACCGCATCGACTGGGAGGACCTCCGCCCTGGTGACGCGCTCAACGACCGCCTGAACCACGTCGCGCTGTTCGTCGGCTGGGCCGACGCGGCCAAGACGCGGCCGATCGTGCGCGAGCAGGCCGGCCCGGACGGCTCCGTTCCCGTGCAGCGGGTGTGGTCCGCCGCCACCGCGCGCCAGTACGTGCCGCTGCGCTACAACGGCATCGTCGACGCGTCCGGCAACACCTCCAGCGACACCCCGGTGACGGACAAGCCGGTCGTCGAGGCCGGCCCGCAGATCTCGAACACCGGCGAGCAGCAGCTCGAGATCTACGCGCGTGCCGCGGACGGCACGATCATCACGAACTTCCACAAGACGAGCCGGTGGAACGGCTGGCAGCAGCTCGGTGCCGAGCTCTTCGCCGGCGACCCGGTCGCGCTGATGAACCCCGAGACGAAGATCGTCGAGGTGTTCGCGCGCGGCACGGACGGCAAGGTCTACCGCCGCGTCGACGGCAAGTGGCTCTCGCTCGGCGACACGGCCGTCGCGGGCGACCCGGTGCTGCAGTGGAACGACAAGTCCAAGGCCGTCGAGGTGCTGGCCAGGGGCGCGGACGGCGTGCTGCTGCGCTTCACGGACAAGTGGGCGCCGCTGGGCGAGGTCAAGATCCAGGGCAGCCCGGCCGTCGCGGACAAGGACCTCTACGCCCGTTCCGCCGACGACAAGCTCGTCAAGTGGGACGGCGAGAAGTGGCAGGACCAGGGCGGCGCGTTGATCGTCAGCGACCCGAGCGTCGCCGTCGACCAGGTCTTCGTCCGCACCGCGACCGGCAGCGTCGAGCAGTACGCGGCGGGCGTGTGGAAGTCGTTGGGCGGCAAGGGCACCGGCGCACCGTCGGCGGTGTACAACTCGACGACCGGCTCGATCGACGTGCTGCAGCTCGGTGAGGGCGGCATCGTCGAGCACTCGCGCGCGACCGACGGCGGCTGGACCGCGTGGGCCAAGCTCGGCACCACCAAGATCGCCGAGGCGCCGAGCGCGATGTACCACGCGCAGACCAAGACCATCGAGGTCTTCGCCCGCACGGACGACGGGAAGCTGATCCGCCGGTTCTTCAAGGAGAAGGCGGGCTGGAGCCAGTGGGCGCTGCTCAGCGATCGGACTGTGTCCTGAACGAGTAACCAGTCTACAAGGGTGTACCCAGGAGCCGCGGCGAAAAGCCGCGGCCCCTTTTTCGTCGGCGTCAGCAGTGGGTGAAGACGTCCCTCGCCGCGGTTTCGCCCTTGCCCTGGTCGTTCGCGATGGCGGCCGCCCTCAGCGCACGTGCCGCGTCACGGCACTGCTGCGACGTCGCCGCGTCCGCCTCGGCCTTCTTCTGCGCGGTCTCGGCCTGCTTCTGCAGGTCAGCGGCCCGGACGGCGTCGTCCTTGCTCTCCTTGGCCTTCTTCGTGAGATCGGCGATCTCCCGGTTCTTGCCTTCGATCTGCGTGGAGAGGTCGGCGGTGTGCTTCTTCTCGACGAAGAAGAGCGCACCGAACGTGGCCGCTGCGCCGAACAGCAGCACCATGAAGATCGAGAGCACGATGATGCCGGTCCGCTTCGGCTTCGGCGGAACCGGTGCGACCACGGCGGGCTGCTCCGGCTGCGGCGTGAAGGCCGGAGGCGGCGTGTACACCTCGTACTCGGGCCCTGCCGGTGCGATCTCGGGCTGAACCGAGGTGTCCGCAGGCTGCTGCGGGTCGAAAACAGGGTTGGTCATGGTTCCCCCCAAGAAAGTGGCCCCCTGCGCCTATCATCGCCAGCCGGTCAACGTCGTTACGTGAGGTGGCCCACCGCGTCCACGACCAGGTCGAAGAACCGGTCCACGTCCAGGCCCACCGCCACCCTGGCGTTCGGCGTCCGGCCCAACCGGCCGTGCAGATCCACCACCGTCGCGCCGCGCGTGAGCGTCCCGGTCGTCTCGATCCCCACGAACGCCTCGACGCACGTCACCAGCGACGGGTCGATCACCCGAGCGACCGCCACCGGGTCGTGCAACGGCGGTGCCTCGAAGCCGAACACCTCGCGGTAGGTGGCCGCGAAGAACGTCATCAGCTCCCCGCACGTCCGGCCGAGCGGCCCCAGCTCGTTCAGCCGCGCCACCACCTCCGCGGTGACCAGTGCCTGGTGCGTGACGTTGAGCCCGATCATCGTGACCGGCACTCCGCTGGCGAAGACGATCGCGGCGGCCTCCGGGTCGACGTAGATGTTGAACTCCGCGTACGGCGTGGTGTTGCCGCGCTCGGTCGACCCGCCCATCAGCACGATCTCGCGCACCGCGGAGGTTCCGTAGCGCTGCAGGTACATCGCCACGTTCGTCAGCGCGCCCGTCGCGACCAACGTGCACGGCATGTTCGCGTGCATCACGTCGATCGCGTGCTCCTCGACCACGTCGACGGAGATCGAACCGAACGACGGACCGTCCATTCCGGACGCACCGTGGATGTCCTCCGCCACGTACAGGGGGCGTACCAAAGGCTGTGCGCAACCGCGGGCGATCGGCACCGGAATTCCGGCGGCGGAGCAGATCCGCCGGGCGTTCAGGGTGACCTTGTCGAGCGTCTGGTTCGCGGCGACGGTGGTGATCGCGCGCAGGTCGATCTCCGGTGATCCGGCCGCGAGCAGGATGGCGATCGCGTCGTCGTGGCCGGGGTCGCAGTCGAGCACCACAGGGGTCGGGGTCGGCATGAGGCCATCCTGCCGTTCACGTCCATGAAAAGAGCGAAAAGGTTTTCGTCACCTCTTGACGAGGTCAGGGCCGCTGCGGCTAGCGTGGAGAAAACGTTTGCAGGGAGGCGCGGATGGCTCGCAGGCGCTACGCGGTGGTCGGCACGGGGGCGCGGGCCGAGCGGCACGTCCACGCGATCGCCGTCGAGCACGCGGCCACCTGTGAGCTCGTCGCGTTCGCCGACGTGAACCGCGCCCGGATGAACGTCCACAACGACCGGCTCGCCGATCTGGGGGTCGGGCCGGTCCCCGTGTACGACGCGGCGGACTTCCTCAAGATGCTCGACGAGCAACGGGTCGACGTCGTCGTCGTGACCACCGTTGACCGGTACCACGACACGTACATCGTCGAGGCGTTGGACGCCGGACGTGACGTCGTGACCGAGAAACCGATGACCACTGACGTGCCGTCGGCGCGCAAGATCCTGGATGCCGTGCATCGCAACGACGGCAACGTCACTGTCACGTTCAACTACCGCTACAACCCGATCCACGAGAAGGTGCGCGCGCTGCTCTCCGAAGGCGCTGTCGGCGAGATCGGGTCCGTGCACTTCGAGTGGCTGCTCGACACCAGGCACGGCGCCGACTACTTCCGGCGCTGGCACCGCGACAAGGCCAACTCCGGCGGACTCATGGTGCACAAGGCGACGCACCACTTCGACCTGCTCAACTGGTGGGTGGGCAGTGTTCCCGAGACGGTGTACGCGCACGGCCGGTTGTTCTTCTACGGCGACGAAAACGGCGAACGTCACGGGTACACGCACGACGACAGGTTCGCCATCGACCTGAAGCAGAACGACTGGCTGAAGAAGCTGTACCTCGACGCACGGCACGAGGACGGCTATCGCCGCGACCAGAACCCGTTCGAACCCGGCGTGTCCATTGAGGACGACATGTCGGTCCTCGTCCGCTACGCCAGCGGCGCGAACCTGACGTACCACCTCACGGCCTACTCGCCGTGGGAGGGCTACCGGCTGATGGTCAACGGCAGCAAGGGGCGTCTCGAGCTCGAAGTCGTCGAGAACTCCTGGGTGTCGAGCCAGAACCCGGCCGTGCACGGCGTCAGCGCCAACCCCGAGCAGGGGTGGGCGAAGCTCTCCGTGCACCGGCTGTTCGAGGAGCGGGAGGACATCCCGCTGGAGTACGACCGGGACGGCCACGGCGGCGCTGACCAACGCATGGTCGACGCGCTGTACGGCCCGCCCGGGCAGGAAGACCCGTTGGGACGCAAGGCAACACACTACGACGGCACCCTTTCGCTGCTGACCGGTTTCGCCGCCAACCGCAGCTTCGAGACCGGGGAACCGGTCCACGTCGTCGACGTGATCGATCTGCGATGAGAGGGGAAGTCCGTGAAAGCGCACAAGACTGTGGGCTTCATGCTGTGCACGGTGCTGGCGGCGAGCGCGTGCGGTTCGGGAAGCGGAGGCGGTAGCGGCCAGGCCGAGATCCGCTTCATCTGGTGGGGCAACGACGACCGAGCCAAGGTGACCAACGAGGCGGTGCGGCTGTTCGAGAGCCGCAACCCGGACGTGAAGGTCTCGACGTCGTTCCAGAACTTCCAGAACTACTTCGAGAAGCTCTCCACGGAGATCGCGGGCGGCAACGCGCCGGACGTGATCCAGATGGACTACCGCTACCTCAACGAGTACGCGGGCCGCAACGTGCTGCTCGACCTCACCCCGTACGTCGGCAAGCAGATCCGCACCGCGGATTGGAACCAGGGCTTCGTCGGCAGCGGCAAGCTGAACGGCAAGCAGGCCGCGCTGCCGTTGGCGCAGAACGCCACCACCATCGTCTACGACCCGAAGCTCTTCGCCACCGCCGGTGTCGCGGAACCGAAGATCGGCTGGACCTGGGCCGACTACCGGGAGATCGCGGGGAGGATCCAGGCGAGCACCGGCGGCAAGATCGCGGGCTCGACGGACTTCGGGGGCACCGAGGACGTCTTCGAGACCTGGCTGCGGCAGCGCGGCAAAGCCCTCTACGACAACGGGAAGCTCGGCTACACCAAGGACGACCTGAAGGCGTTCTGGCAGCTGTCCAAGGACTTCCGCGACGCGGGGGCGACCACGCCCGCCGAACTGGTGACCACGCTGAACGCCGGCGCCGAGCAGACCCCGCTGGGCAAGAAGCTCTCCGCGTCCGAGCACAGCTACGACAGCCTCTACAGCGGCTACAACGCGGTGCGACCGGACGAGCTCAAGCTCGGGCCGTACCCCAGCGACAGCGGGGAAACGTTGGGCTCGTACCGCAAACCGTCGCAGCTCATCAGCGCGTCCGCCCGCACCAAGAACAAGGACGCGGCGGTCAAGCTGATCGACTTCCTGCTCAACGACCCGGACGCGGGCAAGATCCTCGGCGCGAACCGCGGCCTGCCGGCGAACCTGAAGATTCGCGAGGCCGTGGCGCAGAACCTCAGCGGCGCCAACAAGGTCGTCTTCGAGTACGAGAAGTCGGTCGACGCGAAACTGGGTGACGCACCAGCCGCACCGCCGAAGGGTGACGGCGCCATCTACAAGCTGATGCAGCGCAAGCACGAAGAGGTCGTCTTCGGGAAGAAGACGATCGACCAGGCGTTGGACGAGTTCTGGCGTGACGCGGAAGAAGCGCTGAAGTAGTGCCGTACCTGTTCTTGGGACCGTGGTTGCTCGGCGCCATCGGTCTCACCGTCGCGCCGATGGTCGTCTCGCTCTACCTGTCGTTCACCGACTACGACCTGTTCAACGAACCGAGGTGGGTCGGCCTCGACAACTACGCCAGGCTGTTCGGCGACGACCCGCGCTACCTGCACTCGGTCGGCGTGACGCTGAGGTACGTCGCGTGGTCGGTGCCGTTGAAGCTGGTACTGGCCCTCGCCGTCGCTTTGTTGCTGAACGCGTTGCGCGGCAAGGGACAGGCGTTCTTCCGTTCGGCCTTCTACGCGCCTTCGCTGCTCGGCGCGTCGGTCGGGCTGGCGCTGGCGTGGCGGGCGATCTTCGACACCTGGGTCGACACGCCGGACCACGCGCTGGTCACCATCGTGCTGTTGTCCGCGTGGCAGTTCGGCGCCCCGATGGTGATCTTCCTGGCCGGGTTGCAGCAGATCCCGCGCGACCTGGTCGACGCGGCCGCGGTCGACGGCGCGGGGTGGTGGCGCCGGTTGTGGTCGATCACGTTGCCGATGTTGTCGCCCGTGCTGTTCTTCAACGTGGTGCTGGAGACGATCCACGCGTTCCAGGCGTTCACGCAGGCGTTCGTGGTGAGCGGAGGGCGGGGCGGACCGGCCGACTCGACGTTGTTCTACACGCTCTACCTGTACGAACGCGGGTTCACCGAGTTCCGCATGGGTTACGCCTCCGCCATGGCCTGGGTGCTGCTGGTGGCGATCGCGCTGATCACCGCGGTGCTGTTCCGCACCTCCCGGTACTGGGTGTTCTACGGAGACGGGCGATGAGGCGCGCCGCGGTGTTCGTGCTGTGCCTGGCCGCACTGGCGTTGGTGCTGTACCCGATCGTCTGGCTGGTCTCGGCCTCGCTCACTCCGGTCGAGGATCTGGTGTCGAACCTGCGTGCGCTGTTCCCCGGCCGTGTGACGGCTGACGGCTATGCGCGCGCGTTGGAGGGCGCTGGCGGTGAGTCGTTCTGGACGTTCCTGGGCAACTCGACGATCGTCGCCACCGGTGCGGTGATCGGCAACGTCGTGTCGTGCTCGTTGGCGGCGTACGCGTTCGCACGGCTGCGGTTCCGGCTCAGCGGCCCCCTGTTCGCGTTCGCGCTGGTCACGATCATGCTGCCCGCGCACGTCACGCTCATCCCGCAGTACGTCGTGTTCCAGCAGCTGGGGATGGTCGACACGTTCGTGCCGTTGATCCTGCCGAAGCTGCTGGCGACCGACGCGTTCTTCGTGTTCCTGATGGTGCAGTTCATGCGCGGCATCCCGCACGAGCTGGACGACGCCGCGAAGATCGATGGCTGCGGTCCTGTCCGCAACTACCGGTACGTGGTGCTACCGCTCTCTCGACCCGCGATGGTCACCACCGCGATCTTCACGTTCATCTGGACCTGGAACGACTTCTTCTCGCAGCTGATCTACCTGTCGTCGACGGAGAACTACACGATCCCGATGGGGCTGCGGCTGTTCATCGACCAGACGTCGTCGTCCTCGTACGGGCCGATGTTCGCGATGTCGGTGCTGTCGCTGGTGCCGATCGGACTGTTCTTCCTGGCGTTCCAGCGGTTCCTGGTCGCCGGGGTGACCACGACGGGGCTGAAGGGATGAGCCGCGTCGAGGTGCTGGCGGACACCTTGCTGCTCGGGTTGTTCGTGTTCGTGGCCTCGCTGCCGGTGGTGACCGCGTTCTCGGCGTTCGGTGCGGCCCGCGAGGTGGTGCGGTGCGAGCTCCCGGTGGGGCGGTTCTGGTCGGTGTTGCGCGTGCGGTGGGTGCCGGGGATCGCGTTCGCGGTGTTGGGCTTGGTGCTCGTGATCGACGTCGTGGTGGTGGTGACGGTGCTGCCGGCGCCCTTGCCCGTTCGGGTGGCGGTGCTGACCGCTTCGGCGGCAATCGGTGCCTGGATGCTGGCGCAACCAGGTCGTCGTTGGCGCGGCGCATTGAAATTCGAAGCACCTCGGCCGATGCTGATGGCCGCGTTGGTGGTCGCCGCTGTGCTGGTGTGGGCCCTGCCTCCGCTGGTGCTGGTGATCGCCGGACCGCTGGCGCTGGCGGCGGAGGGCACCCGAGAAGGGTGAGGACGATGCGTGTTGCGCTGGTCGGGGCTCGCGGGCATGGGGCGCGGCACGTGGAGAACCTGCTCCGGCTCGGTCACGACGGTGTGGCGACCTTCGTCGGTGTGGTCGACGTGGCGGACGTCGACGTGCCGGTGCCGTCCTACCCCGACCTGCCGTCGCTGGCCGCCGAGCTGCACCCGGAGGTCGTGGTGATCTCCTCACCGCCCTCGACGCACCGGGAACTCGTGCTCGGCGCGTTCGACCTGGGCTGTGACGTGCTGGTGGAGAAGCCGGCGCTGCTGTCGACGGCCGACTTCGAGGAGATCTCCGCCGCGGCGGAGAAGCGCGGGCTGGTGTGCCAGGTCGGGTTCCAGTCGCAGGGGAAGGGGTCGTACCGGCGCCTTTGCTCGTTGATCGGCTCCGGCGCGTTGGGCGACATCTCGGGTATCGGCGCCGCTGGCCGTTGGGTGCGCACGGACGCGTACTACGAACGCGCTGTATGGGCCGGACGGCAGGGTGAGGACGGAACGCTCGTCAATCCGTTCGCGCACGCTCTGCAGAACGTTCTCTTGCTCGCCGATGTGGAAGAACGATCGGACATCGGCGTCGAGCTGGAACTGTTCCGCTGCCGCGACACGATCAGTGCGGACGACACGGCGTGTGTGCGTGTCACGGCTGATGGTGCGCCACCGGTCGTAGTCGCGACGACGCTCTGTGCGACGACATCGTTGCCACCGATCGTGCTGGTCCATGGAACGTTGGGGCAGGCCGTGTGGTGGTACGACGACGACCGCCTGAAGGTCAACGACCACACCATGGCCGTGCCACCGTCCGTCGACCTCCTGGAGAACCTGATCCGGCACCGGCAGACCGGCGAGCCCCTCGTGGCACCGCTGGCCGCCGCACGGGCGTTCACGTCGGTCGTCGAGCAGTGCGGCAAGGCGCACGTGCCGCTGCTGCCCGCCCGCCGCGTCGGCGACAGGGTGGTGCTCGACGGCGTCGACGAGGTCGTCGTGCGCGCGGCGGAGAAGGTCGCGACGTTCGGCGAGCTGGGCTGCGGTTTCGGCCGGTAGTCTCCCGCCGAGTCCGCTGTGTTCGGGGGTTGTTGCGTTGGACACCTACATCGACCTGAGGGACGTCCGGCTGACCGGTTACGTGAGCATGGGCCTGATCGCCCTGGTCGCCGCCGAGTCCGTCTGGGGCACGGTCAACGACTGGCAGGGCGGGTCGTCGTCGTGGAGCTTCCTCGCCATCGTGCTGATCGCGCCCGCGGCCGTGGCGTTCCTGCTGTGGTTCCGCTTCGCCACCCACAACGCCGAGGCGATCGCGCTGCACGGCGTGCGGATGATGTCGCAGGTGTGGAAGGCGAGCGACCCGGCGCAGCGCGAGGTGCCGTTCGAGCAGCGCGTGGCCAGCCCGTTGATCAAGCCGTGGCAGTACGCGTTCCTCGCGATGGTGGCGTGCGACGTGCTCGAGTCGCTGCTGCTGGACACCCCCGCCTACGTGGTGTTTTCGACCCTGTCGACGCTGTGCGCGATCGTGGCGGCCGGGCTCGCGTGCTTCCTGATCTTCCGGGTGTCGCTCATGCAACAGCGGTTCGCGGCGCCGCAGCGCAAGTACCGGTGAGCCGTGGGGTAGACTGCTCTATCGGTTGCAGTTCTGTGTTCGCTTCTCCTTCTTCACGGTTGGGTTGCCTGCTCAAGACCAACCACTGGAGCGTCCGCACAGTGCGGTCCGCTCTTCAGCAATTGAAGGAGCAGTACATGGCTAACGGCACCGTCAAGTGGTTCAACGCCGAAAAGGGCTTCGGCTTCATCGCCCCCGAGGACGGCGGCGCTGACGTCTTCGTCCACTACTCGGCCCTCAACGGCGGCGGCTACCGCAGCCTCGAGGAGAACCAGCGCGTCTCGTTCGACATCACGCAGGGCCAGAAGGGCCCGCAGGCGACGAACGTCACCGCTCTCTGACGTTGTTCCGAACCGCAGGGCCTCCGGTGTTCCGGGGGCCCTGCGGTCGTTTTTCGATCTTTTGCTTTTGGCTAGCCTGGGCCGATGCCGTTGCTCGGACCAGCTGATCCGCTGCCGCACGTGCCCCGGCGCATCCTCGTCGCCGGCAACACGGGATCCGGCAAGTCGACGCTCTGCCTGCGCATCGCTCAGCAGCGCGACCTGCGGCGGATCGAGCTCGACAGCCTCTA
This sequence comes from Lentzea rhizosphaerae, assembly GCF_042649515.1. Lineage (NCBI taxonomy): Bacteria > Bacillati > Actinomycetota > Actinomycetes > Pseudonocardiales > Pseudonocardiaceae > Lentzea > Lentzea rhizosphaerae. The sequence continues at coordinate 100,424 of NZ_JBHRZI010000019.1, forward strand.
CTGGGGGCCGCAGTGGACGCCCCGGCCGGAGTTCCGCGCCGAGGTCGCGGCCTTCGCGCAGCAGGACCGGTGGGTCACCGAGTACCAGTACAACGAGGTGCGGCGCGCGTTGCTCGCGCGGGCCGACACGGTGGTGTGGCTTGATCATCCGTTCGCCACGGTGATGGGCCGCCTGGTCAGCCGCACCGTCCGGCGCCGGGCGCGCGGGGTGGAGTTGTGGAACGGTAACCAGGAACCGTCGCTGTGGTCGGTGTTCACGGACTCCGAGCACATCCTGCGATGGGGCTGGAAGACCTACCGGCGCAACCGGGCCAGGGTGCTCGCCCTGGTCGACGAGGTCGTGGTCGTGCGGCTGTCCGGGCAGGGGCAGGTGGAGCGGTGGCTGGCAGGCCCGCTGGCCTCGGTCGGACAGGAGCGTGCGCGGTGAGAACGGCACTGGTGCTCGGCGGGACCGGAATGCTGGCCGGATGTGCGCGGCAGCTCGTGGAACGCGGGTGGCAGGTCGTGCTGCCGTCGCGGACCCAACCGCTGATGGCCGACGACGGTCCTGGACGCGCCGCGCGCGCGTCGATCTCGCACGGGCACCGGCCGACGTGGATCAGAGCCGACTGGACCAAGCCGCACGAGCTCGCGGCGGAGGTCCAGGACGAGCTGCAGGGCCGTGAGGTGAACCTGCTGGTGGCGTGGGTGCACGGCAGCTACCGCGTGGGAGTGCTCCAGGCCGTTCAGCACCTTCTGGCAGATGGTGCACCGGTGGTGGAGGTGCACACGTGCGCGCCGGTGCCGGATCCGGTGCTGCCGAACCCGACGCAGCAGGTGTTGCTCGGACACTTCACCCACGACGCCGCGCAGCGCACGAGTCGTGCGGTGATGGACGCCGTCGAACGGGCGTTGAACGGGCGGGCGCCCTCGCTGCACCACGAGGACGCCCGCTGAGCGTCATTTGACGATCTTCGCCCGGCCGATCTCCGCCTGGACCTTGATGCCGGCCGCCACGTCCACGAGCTGGCGGACCACGACGTCCTCGTTGCGGATGTCGGCGATCTTCTGCTTGGTCTTCGTGGTGAACTCGAACGCCGCGACCTCCGCGGTCTCGATCTCGGCGACCTCCTGGAAGTCCTTGCTGAAGTCCACGATCACGACCGCGTTGTCGAGGACCTGGAGCTGGTAGTCGGCAGGCCGGTCGGAGGAGAAGCCCTTCTGGAACTTGCCGGTGACCTTGATGCCGTCGGTCGTCTCCTCGAAGTCGAGGACGCCGTCGACGGGGGAGAACAGGCCCTCCTGGAAGTCGGCGGTGGCGGTCACGGGCTCGGCGAGGGCCGGAGGTGCCGTGAGCGCGGTGCAGGCGAGCAGAGCGACGAGGATGCTGAGCGGTTTCGGCATGTCTTCGTTCGTACCGGCGGTGTTTTCGCCCCGCACGACCAAACACATCGCTCGATCGGGCGTTGAGCATGTACGCTCCGCGCCGACGTCGGGGGACGTGCGCTTTCACCTGGGGGAATTCACTTGAGCTCAGAGGTTGTCAGACCCGTGCGCGGAATCGGCACGGCGGCGACGGGAACGATCGCGTTCTCGGCGGGAACACAGGTCGTCTCGGCCGCGATGCTGTGGACGCCCGTGGACGTGGAGTCGATCTTGTCCGCGACCTGGATCGCGATGTTCGTGCAGGTCGTGGCGGGGGTGCTGTTCATCGCCTGGATGCGCCAGGCCCGCCTCAACTCCGACGTGATCACGTCCAGGCACCAGCACCGCTACACGAACATGTGGATCGTCGTGGGGTGGCTCATCCCGTTCGCGAACCTGTTCATCCCGTACGCGGTGATGCAGGACATCTGGCGGGGATCGGACCGCACCCAGCCGATGGTGGGGCTGCAGAAGCGTCCGAAGAGCGGCCTGGTCACCGCGTGGTGGATCACCTACATCTCCTCGAACGCGCTCGGCGTGGTGGCCGGCCGCAGCGCCGTGGACGACATGGCGTTGCTGTACACGGTCTCCGCTCTGGGCCTGGTCGGCGCGGCCGTGCTCGCCGCTCGGATGATCAAGCGCGTCACCGACATGCAGGAACTCGTGCCCGTGGGGGAATCATGATCACCGAACCGTTCAGGCCGGTGCGCGGCATCGGCATCGCCGCGTCCGTCCTCATCGGACTCACCGCCGTCCACGCCGTCGCGGACGCGATCACCACGCAGACGTTCGTGAAAGTCGTGCAGGACCAGATCGACGGCATCGGCACGATGGACGACCTGGAAGCCGCCAACAACCTCAACCTGGCGGTCAGCATTCCGGGCGTGCTCGTGACGATCGCGGCGGGCGTGACGTTCATCGTGTGGATCTACCGGTCACGCCGCAACGCCGAGCGCGTCACCTACGCCTCGGAGCACCGGCGCGGCCGTGGCTGGGCCATCGGGTCGTGGATCACGCCGATCGTCGCGCTCTGGTTCCCGTTTCAGATCGTCCAGGACGTGTGGCGCTCCTTCGACCCCGCCCAGCAGGACCGGCCGCTCCAGGCGCGCGACAAGAACGGCTTCCTCGCCATCTGGTGGACCGCGTTCCTGCTGATGTCGTGGGGCAACCGGGTGGTCACCCGGCTCTGGCTGCGCGACACGGACATGGCCACCGTCGCCACCTGGACGTGGGTGACGGCGGTCGTGACGATCGTCGCCGCCGCGCTGGCCGTCGTGCTGATCAAGAGGCTGACCGACCTCCAGGACGTGACGCGGCCGCAGGAGTTCAGCGGGCCGGTCCAAGTCCACGTACCAGGTGCATGACCGAATCGCGCACCTCGGCCCGTGACCGCTCCGGCTGGAACACCTGCCAGTCCAGCGCGATCACGAGCAGCGTGCCGAACAACGCCGCCGACGCGGTGCCGACCTCGACCCCTTCCGGGAGGCGGCCCGCGTCGGACAGGCGCTTCATGTGACCGCGCACGATCGACACGATGTCGTCGCGCAGCAACGAGAGAGTGCCGTGCCACTGGCCGGGGGTGCGCCACAGCTCGGAGACGAGGAGCTGGCCGAACGCCGGGTACTCGGCCCAGAAGCCGAGCATCTCGTCGACCAGCGCCTCCAGCGAGTCCTCCGAGCCCTCCGCGGACCGCAGCCGGCCCGCGAGGATCTCCACCCCGTGCCGCAGCAGGGCCTCGACCAGCGCGTCCTTCGAGGCGAAGTTGTAGTAGATCGTGCCCTTGGCGACGCCCGCCTCCGCGGCGATCTCGTCGACCGTCACCGAGGCCGCGCCCCGTTCGCCGACCAGCTTCAACGCCGCGTCGAAGAGCTTCTGCTTCGTCGCCGTCGTTCTCGCGCTCACAGCACCAGCTCCGGCTTCAGCTTCGACGCCGTCCACACCCGCTGCTTGTAGGCCGTCACGGACGACAAGGCTAGGGCTCCGACCAGCCAGGCGAGAAGGATCAAAGCGTCGTGACCCACGCTGCCCAGGTCACCGCCGTACATGAGGTGGCGCAGGCCGTCGACCGCATAGCCCATCGGCAGGCCGTAGTGCAGCGGGTAGAGCGGCACCGGGATCGTCTGCCACGGGAACGTGCCACCCGCGCTGACCAGCTGAAGGATCAGCAGGATCAGGCCGAGGAACTTGCCGACGGCACCGAAGGCGGCGTTCAGCGCGTGCAGGATCGCCACGAACGTCAGTGACATCAGCACGAGGAATGCGAACGTGCCGAAGGGGTTCGACGGCACGATGTCGACCACGAACCGTACGACCGAGAACATCACGAGCACCTGCACGATGCCGAGCAGCGCGCCTGGCAGCCAGCCGCCCAACGCGACACGCAACGCCGACTGACCAGCGGCCAGCGCACGGCGTGAGAGCGGGCGCAGCAGCAGGAAGAGCACGAACGCGCCGATCCACGTCGCGAGGCCCAGGAAGAACGGGGCCAGACCGGCGCCGTACGTGGCGGCCTTCGTCTGGGACAGGCCCTTCACCGCCACGGGGTCGCCGATGGCCTGCGCGATCGCGGCGCGCGTCGGGTCGTCCGCGTTCGGGATCTTGTTCACGCCACCGGTCAGGCCGTCGCGCAGCTGCGCGGAGCCGTCGGCGAGCTTGACCGCGCCGTCGCGGAGCTGGGGCGTTCCGTCCGAGGCCTTCTTCAGGCCGTCGCGGATCTGGACGTTGCCGTCGGCGAGCTTCGTCGCGCCGTCGTCGAGCTTGCCGATGCCGGCGACCAGGCCGGGCATCTTCGACGAGAGCTGCTCGGCACCGTCGGCCACCTGGTCCGCGCCGTTCGCGAGCCTGCGCAGGTCACCCGCGGCTCCCTGGACCTTGCCGTTGGCGTCGTCGACGGGCTTGCGGACCTGGCCGATCGTGGACATCACGCGCTGCACCTGGTCCTCGGTGAAGCCCAGGGCGCGCAGACGGGTCGCGATGTCGCCGTTCGCCTGGTCGAGCACACCGACGAGGGCCTGGGCCTTCTGCGCGTACTCCTCCGCCTGGCGCGCGGCGGTCTCGTTGCCGTCCGCGACCTGGCGGGCGCCGTCGGCGATCTTCTTCGCACCGTCGGGCAGCGGCGCGGTCTGCGAACGCAGCTCGTGCAGGCCGTCACGCAGCTGCGCGGCGCCGTTCGCGGCCGTCACCGACCCGGTGTGGAGCTCCTGGACGCCCTTGTCGAGCTCGCCCAGCTTGTCGCGCAGCTGGGCGTTGCCGTCCGCGAGCTGCGTGGCGCCGTCGGCCGCCTTGGTCGTCTCCTGGCGGATCGTGGAGAAGCCGAGCAGCAGCTTGTCGGCGGCCCCGGCGGAGACCTTCGCGGTGACCGCGCGGCGCACCTCGGAGACGACCTGGTTCGCGATCGTGCTGCCCAGGTAGTTGTTGGCGTCGTTGGTCGTCAGCGTCAGCACACCCTGGCGCGGCTTGTTCTGCTCCGCGGACGTGAGCGCCTCGGAGAAGTCCTCCGGCAGCGTCAGCGCGAAGATGTACGTGCCCTTGCGCACGCCCTCGTCGGCGTCGGCGGGGTTGTCCACGACGTGCCAGTTGAACTTCTTGCCGTTGAGCAGCTCGTCCGCGACCTCCTTGCCGGCGTTGAGGTCCTTGGCGCCCTTGTCCTTCACGACCAGCGCGGCGGGGACCTGGTTGAGGTTCGCGTACGGGTCCTTGTTGGCGTACAGGTAGAGCGACGCGTACAGCAGGGGCACGAGCGCCAGTGCCACGACGGCGAGCTTGGGCAGCGTGCCGGAGGTGATCCGGCGAAGTTCGTTGAAGGCCATGCGAAGGGCGCTCATGCGGTGATCTCCATCTTGGTGTCGTTGTCCTCACCAAGGCGCGCGTGCGGGATGTCGAGGATGTGGGCGGAGGAGTTCGAGCACAGGACGACCACGGACCGTTCGGGGGTCACGTAGTCGTTCGCCAGGGCGAACCACTCGCGCGGGTTGGGGTGGTGGCGGTCCGGGCAGTCGAGGACGAGGGCCGTGGCGCCGGGACGTGCGGAGGCCAGTTCGAGCATCACGGCACAACGCGTCTGCGCAGGCACGTGCTCGAAACGCTTGGACGCGTGCTCGTCGGCGGCGTGCTCCACCAACCAGTCGTGCACCGCCTTCTTGCCGGAGGGCTTGCCGTTCATCGCGAGTTCCTCACCGACGACGGCGGCCAGGCTGAGCGCGTCCTCCGGCTCGTTCACCTCGGGGGCGTCGACGAGCACGACCTGCTTGCGCAGCGTCTTCGCGTCCGGTGACACCGAGCCGGTGGAGGGCTTCATGCGGCCGGAGAGCAGCAGGCCGAGCGCCGTGTGACCGGTGCCGGGCTCGCCCGCGACCAGCGTCAGTTCGCCCGGCTTCACGACCAGCGAGGTCGGCCGGAGCAGAGGACCATGTGCCCCGATGACGCCTGCGCGTTCTGCGCGGATCTCCACGGCTTTACCTTCCGTTTAAACTGACCGGTCAGTACAAATTCTCGCGCAGTCTTGGTCAGCTGGCAACTCGGACATAGGTCACCTGAGGGCGGAGGCGGGGCGTACTTCCCAGACGGTCCACAGCGGCCGGTAGCCCTGACGAGGCCAGAACACCGAGCTCAGCGGGTTCGGCGGGTTGTAGTAGAGGTACGTGCCGACCGTGCCCATCCGGTGGAGTTCCTGGTGGGCGTGGGCGACGAGCTGCTGGCCGATGCCCGTGCCGCGGGCTCCGGGCAGCACGGAGACGCAGTTCACATAGCCCCAGCGACCGCGCGGCAGCCTCGCCGCCGCGCTCGTGCCCGGTTCCGACGACACGATCGCGCACTCGGCCAGCGCCACCGCGATGCCGTCGCGTTCGGCGAGCCAGATCGGGCTCGCCTTGGCCAGGCGGTCGGCGAGCGCACGTCGTTTGAGGGCCGCTGCCTCCGGGCGCACGATCGTGGAGCCGACGAACGACGAGTACTCCAGCTCCGCCAGCGACAGCTCCAGCACCGACTCCAGGTCGTGCGGGGTCGCACGGCGGATCGTGAGCGTGCGGGGGAGTTGCTGTTGTGGCGTGCGCAGCCTGATGCCGAGCACGGACAGCGGCACCAGGCCGTGGTCGAGAAACGCGCGTGCGGCCCTCGTGTCACGGCTCGGCCAGTGCACGACGCACGCCGTGTCCTCACCTATCTCTTGTGTGTCGAGAAGCTGACGCCACCGCATGAGGAGCGCGTCCATGCCTTGAGTGGTGCCTACGAGAGGCATCAGCTCCCACACCTCGGCCGCCGACCACAGCCTCGTCGTCGAGCGGGGTTCGAAGCACTGGTGACTGACGACGCCGGCGACGCGCGTGCCGTCCGCGAGCGCGGCCGTGATGACGTGGCCGTCCGCCGGTGGTTCGGCGGCGGGCGGGAGCAACGGGTCCAGCGACGCGAAACGCGCTGACTGGGCCGCCACCAGTCCGCGTGCCGAGGTCATGAACGTGAAGACTACGACGTCAGGCGCGTGCGGAAGATCGCGGTGCCGGGGAAGAGCTTGCCGCGCAGCGGGCTCCACTGTCCCCAGACGCGGGTGTGCCCCTGCGGCCACTCGGGCTCGACCAGGTCCTCGACGACGAAACCGGTGTTCGTGAGCGCCCTGACGTAGTCGCCGAGCGTGCGGTGGTGCTCGACGTAGGTGGCGCGGCCCTCCTCGTCGACCTCCACGTAGGGAGTCCGGTCGAAGTACGACTGGGTGACCGTGAGGCCGAGCGGGCCCGGGTCGTCCGGGAAGATCCACCGCATCGGGTGGTTGACCGCGAACACCCACCTCGCGCCGGGCTTGAGCACGCGGGCGACCTCGGCGAAGACCTCCTGGACGTCCGCCACGAACGGGACGGCGCCGAACGCCGAGCAGGCGGCGTCGAAGGTGCCCGTCCCGAACGGCAGCTGGTCGGCGCTGGCCTGGACGAGCGGGACGTGGATGCCGGTCTTCTCGTTGTTCTCGCGCGCGTGCCGCAGCATGCCCGCGGAGATGTCGAGAGCCGTGACCTCGGCGCCGTTGGCCTTGAGCCAGCGCGCGCACGGGGCACTGCCGCAGCCGACCTCGAGAACGCTCTGACCTGCGACGTCACCGAGGAACGCGACCTCCTCCTCGCGCAGGCCCTCCGGACACCAGACGAAGTCCGCCGCGCCCAGGAAGTCGCCGTGCGTGTCGTGGTAGTCGTCAGCGTCCGCGTCCCACCAGATGCGGTTCGCCAGACGTGACTCGGCGGCGTCCGCCCCGCGCTTGACGATGCCGGCCGTGCCGAGCGCCTGTTCGGCACTCGCGTGCTGGTTGGACACACTGCTCCTTCACATGGGGGCTGGTTTGCTTGCGCGTCTCGCGGCCGCGTACGATATCGCGTGCGTAGTGGGTTAGTGCTGCCCATGATCCAGTTCCGCCGGATTCCAGGTCGCTGCGACGCTGCGCGCGCACCACTACCAGACAATCGATGCCAATCCGTACCGGAGCCACCTACCTAATGTCCACCGACACCACCACCGCCCCCGTTGCCGCTGCGCCCAAGCAGGTCGCGATCAACGACATCGGGACGGAGGAGGACTTCCTCGCAGCTATCGACAAGACGATCAAGTACTTCAACGACGGCGACATCGTTGAGGGCACCATCGTCAAGGTCGACCGGGACGAGGTCCTGCTCGACATCGGCTACAAGACCGAGGGCGTCATCCCCTCGCGTGAACTGTCGATCAAGCACGACGTCGATCCCGCCGAGGTTGTCAGCGTCGGTGACGAGGTCGAGGCCCTTGTTCTCCAGAAGGAGGACAAGGAAGGCCGCCTGATCCTGTCGAAGAAGCGCGCCCAGTACGAGCGCGCCTGGGGCACCATCGAGGCCCTCAAGGAGAAGGACGAGCCCGTCAAGGGCACGGTCATCGAGGTCGTCAAGGGTGGTCTCATCCTCGACATCGGCCTCCGCGGCTTCCTCCCCGCCTCGCTCGTCGAGATGCGTCGCGTCCGCGACCTGCAGCCGTACGTCGGCCGCGAGCTCGAGGCGAAGATCATCGAGCTGGACAAGAACCGCAACAACGTGGTCCTGTCCCGCCGCGCGTGGCTCGAGCAGACCCAGTCCGAGGTCCGCAGCGAGTTCCTCAACCAGCTGCAGAAGGGCCAGGTCCGCAAGGGCGTCGTGTCCTCGATCGTCAACTTCGGTGCCTTCGTGGACCTGGGTGGCGTCGACGGTCTCGTCCACGTCTCGGAGCTGTCCTGGAAGCACATCGACCACCCGTCCGAGGTTGTCGAGGTCGGCCAGGAAGTCACCGTCGAGGTCCTCGACGTCGACATGGAGCGCGAGCGCGTCTCCCTGTCGCTGAAGGCGACCCAGGAAGACCCGTGGCGCCAGTTCGCCCGCACCCACGCGATCGGCCAGATCGTGCCGGGCAAGGTCACCAAGCTGGTTCCGTTCGGTGCGTTCGTCCGCGTGGACGAGGGCATCGAGGGCCTGGTCCACATCTCCGAGCTGGCCGAGCGCCACGTCGAGATCCCGGAGCAGGTCGTCCAGGTCGGCGACGACGTCATGGTCAAGGTCATCGACATCGACCTCGACCGTCGCCGCATCTCGCTGTCGCTCAAGCAGGCCAACGAGGGCTTCACGGTCGACACCGAGTTCGACCCGACCCAGTACGGCATGGCCGCCGAGTACGACGACCAGGGCAACTACATCTACCCCGAGGGCTTCGACCCGGAGACCCAGGAGTGGCAGGACGGCTTCGACAAGCAGCGTGAGGAGTGGGAGCGCCAGTACGCCGAGGCGCACACTCGTTACGAGGCCCACATGAAGCAGATCCGCAAGGCCGCCGAGGCCGAGGAAGAGGCTTCGGCCGAGGGTGCGGGCAACTACACCTCGGGTGGCGACGCTCCTTCCGCTTCCGTCGGTGCGCCGGCCCAGTCGGGTGGCACGCTCGCGTCGGACGAGCAGCTGGCCGCGCTTCGGGAGAAGCTGTCGGGCGGTATGTGAGCCTGTAGCTAGTCGTTGAAGGCCCCCGCGCTTCGGTGCGGGGGCCTTTGGCGTTTTCTGATCCAGCAGGGTCAGACCGCAACCCCGCCACCTGTTCACCTGATGGTTTTCGACGGAAGCCCGGCCGTTGGAGTCCGAGGAGCCGGTGCGGTGGAAGCGCCTGAACATGTGTTCGATATGGTCGTCTGTGTGAAGTTGGTAGTGCAGGTGAAGCTGCTGCCGACGTCCGTCGAGGCGGCGGCGCTGGCGGCGACACTGCGTGCCTGCAATGCGGCTGCGGATTACACGTCGCGGGTGGCGTTCGAGCGGGACGTGAAGTCCCGTAACGAGTTGCAGAAGCTGTGCTACCGCGAGATCAAGGGTCGGTTCGGTCTGTCGGCGCAGCCCGCGGTGCGGGTGGTGAAGAAGGTCGTCGATGCCTACACCGCCCTGCAGGCTGGCATCCGGGCGGGAAACCTTGGCGACGAGAAGTCTCAGCGTCGTCTCAAGGCCGAGTCGAAGCCGATCGAGTTTCGGCAAACAGCTGCGCAACCGTTCGACGACCGGTGCCTGTCATGGTGCTCAGACGCGGGCACGGTGTCGATCTGGACCACGGCCGGGCGGTTGAAGGGCATCCGGTTCACCTGCTCGCCAGACCAGTTGACGACGCTGCGTGCGCATCGCCGGGGCGAATCGGATCTGCTATTCCGTGACGGTATGTGGTTCCTGATCGCCACCTGCGAGGTGGCCGAGCCTGAGGCGTTCGAGCCTGCCGACTGGATCGGTGTGGACCGAGGTATCACCAACCTGGCCACCACGTCGGACCTGGACAACTTTCAGGGGCGCGGTCTGCGACGCCATCGCCGCTGGCACGCCCGTCTGCGCGCCGAGTTGCAGGCCAGGCGCACCAAGTCCGCCACGCGTCGTCTGAAGAAGCGAGCCCGCCGGGAAGCTCGTCACGCGACGCACGTCAACCACCGTATTGCCAAGGACATTGTGGCTGTTGCCCAACGCACCGGCCGCGGTATCGCTCTGGAGGACCTCCGGGGCATCCGCGACCGGGTACGGCTGCACCGGCACCAGCGAGCCACCCAGTCCTCCTGGCCGTTCCACCAACTCGAACAGCACCTCACCTACAAGGCCCGTCGGGCCGGTGTGCCGGTGCTGCTGGTGGACGCCCGCTACACCTCGCAGATGTGCCCGAGGTGCAAGCACACGTCCCGCTCCAACCGTCCCGTCAGGGACTTGTTCTCGTGTCGCCGGTGTGGTCTCGCTGGACCCGCCGACTTCGTCGCCGCCGTGAACATCCGTGATCGGGCACGGCGCGTGTGGGTACTCGTCAACGTGCCCTTACCTGCGGCTGCCTGAGCAGTTGCCAGTAGATGCGGCCCGCACACCACAGCCAGTGGTGGACGAGGAACGCGACTCGGCTTGAAGGAACCGAGCGCAAGTTCAGCCCTTCAGGGCGCCTTCAGGGCCGAGAGGTTGACTCTGTGGTGGAGGGCTGAGTCCGTTGTGTAGGTTGACAAACCTATGCGTGGGAACAAGTTCTTCGTGGCGCTGAGCGCGGGTGCGCTGGCGGTTTCCGGGGCCTGCTCTTCTGTGGCTCCGCAGACTCAGGCGCCGCCGCCTCAGATTCCGAAGATCACGCCGCAGACCACGCCTTCGCGGGTTCCGGTGATGGTTGATCGGGCCCTGCCGGACGACTGCGAGCTCGTGGTGCCTGTCGAGGTCATGAACGCGACGCTCGGGCAGGAGTTGCCCGGTGAGCCTCGGATCATCATCGGCATCAAGGAGCCCGGGATCGGGCGGACCGGGAAGATCGACTGTTACTACGGCATTCCGCCCAAGCAGGACCTGGGGGCCGCGAAGATCGTCATCGGGCTTTCGACCTACACGGACGAGTTGACGGCTCGGACGCGGGTCACCGAGAGCATCGAGGCTGAGCGGGGGGACGGGGCGAAGATCACCGAGGTTGACGTCGGGAAGCAGAAGGGGACGTTGGTCGAGGGGAAGGACGAGCAGTTGTTGATCGGGTCCCTCGGGAAGTCGACCTTTGTCGTGCGGAACCGGAACGGCTTCATTCCCCAGGCCAAGCTCGTGGCGATTTTGCCGGTACTCGCTCAGCAGGCGATGACGCCTCCCGTCTAACCTGACCGGCATGCTCAGGGTGGGGTTGACCGGGGGGATCGGGTCCGGCAAGTCGACGGTTGCGCGGCTGCTGGCTGAGCGGGGGGCCGTTGTCATCGACGCGGACCAGCTTGCTCGTGAGGTGTTGGAGCCTGGTTCCGACGGGCTCAAGGAGGTCGTCAAGGCGTTCGGGGACGACGTCCTGAACGGTGACGGCACGTTGAACCGGGCCGCGTTGGCTGCCAAGGCGTTCGCCACCGAGGAGGCTCGGCAGACGCTCAACGGGATCACGCATCCCCGGATCGGGGCGCTCACCGGGCAGCGGATGGCCGAGGCGCCTGAGGACGCGATCGTCGTGCACGACATCCCGTTGTTGGTGGAGCGGGACATGGCGGCGGCGTACCACCTCGTGATCGTTGTATACGCGGATGCCGAGACTCGTCTTCAGCGGTTGGTGAGCAGCCGGGGCATGGATCGGCAGGACGCCGAGAACCGGATTGCCGCTCAGGCCACCGATGAGCAGCGTCGGGCCGTTGCCGACGTGTGGCTCGACAACAGCGGCGAGGTTCCTGACGTCACGGTGTTGTGGGATCGGCTCGTCGGGTTCGAGAAGAACGTGCGGACGCAGTCGTACGCGTCCGGGTCGCCGATCGTGGTGCCGTACGACGAGCGGTGGCCTGCTCAGGCACGGCGGATTGCTCGGCGGATCAGTCTGGCGGCTGGTGGGCGGCACGTCGAGCACATCGGGTCGACCGCTGTTCCTGGGCTCGCGGCCAAGGACGTGCTCGACTTCCAGCTCGCCGTCGAGGACATGGAGACCGCGGACTCGTTGCGGGAGGCGCTGGGTCAGGCCGGCTTTCCGTACGTCGGGCCGTACGAGGACACGCCTCGTGGTGAGGGCGACTGGAGCAAGCGGTTGCACGCCGGGGCTGATCCCGGGCGGCGGGTGAACCTGCACCTGCGCGTCGAGGGGGCGCCGAACTGGCGGTGGGCGATCGACTTCCGCGACTGGCTGCGGCACGACGCGCAGGCACGGGACGAGTACGCGAACCTCAAGCTCGAGCTGTCCCAGCGGTTCGCGGCCGACACCGGCGCTCTGGCCTACGGGGAGGCGAAGGAACCGTGGATGGAGACGGCCGTCGAGCGGGTGAAGGCCTACAGGGGAGGCCAGGCGTCGTAGATGCCCTGCCACGTCAGCCACGAGGTGAGGTTGTGGTTGACGTTGCTGAGCTCTTCGAGGGTGCGGTGGACCGTGCGCAGGGCCTGGTCGGCGTCACCCGGTCGCAGGACGCGGCCCGCGACGGCGGCGGCGAACTCCTCGCTGCGCACGATGCGGGCCGTGGTGCCGCCGGGAACTGCCAGGCCCAGCAACAGGTCCGTGGTCTGCCAGTGCCGGTGGTCGCGTTCGACGCGGACCGCGGACAGCACGCTCGGGCCGCTGCGGGCGTGCCGGGAGCGCGGGCGGTAGGTCGTGAGGCGCAGACCCAGATCGGGCAGCAGCCAGGTGACCTCGGCGTCGGAGAACGGGTCTTCCGGGGTGGGATGCTCGATCCGCAGACCCCAGCGTTCCACGTCGCACGAACTGAGGGTGCGCGTGCCACCGGACGAATAAGTTCGCACGCCCGAAATGGTGTCGACGACATCGACCAGCTGAGGTGTAGTGACCGCTCCCACGACGCCGAGGGTAGTCAAATAAGTGCTCGCAGTTACACGCCGGGTCGATTCGTTACGTCACGGTCAGATGACGAACACACTCTGTGTACTACCGCCAGGCAGTCGGACACCCCGATGCGGCGAGCCATCTCACGACATCGTGACCGTGCGCTGAAATGCCGGACACCGCCGAGTAGGTGGTTTCCAACGCCCACTGCGCGCGTTCCGCGGTGATCAGGTTGTGCTGGACTGCGGCGATCAGCTCGTCGGTGTCCAGAACGGTGACGCTGTGACCCGTCCGGACGATCAGGTCGAGGTACAGGTCGGTGGTCTTCCAGACGCTGCCGATGGCGTTGATCTCCACGACGTCGACGTAGAAGTCGAAGTCGAGCTGGTGTCCGGGGTGCCAGGACTGGCGCGTGACCCGGATGTTGAGCTTCGGCAGGAACCAGCTCTCGAAGTGGCTGATCTTCGGGTGGCCCGCGAGCGGCCGGAACATGTAGAGGCCTGTCGGGGTGAGGCGGTACTCGTCGACGCTCCTCAGCTGCCCCTTGGGATCGGTGTTGCTCTTGGCGTCCAGGTCGAAGTACTCGATCTTCGGCGGATGGATGTGTGCCACGTCAGCGATACTGCCATCGTTGGGGCGTCCGGCCACTTAGGATGCCGCGCATGTTCGGGATCATCCGCCCTTGCCGCAACAGAATGGGCGCTGAGCTGCGGTCCGCGTGGCTCGCCCACTTGTGCGGGATGTGCCTGTCGTTGCGCGACGAGCACGGTCACCTCGCTCGTGTCGTCACCAACTACGACGGACTGCTGATCTCGGCGATGGTCGAGGCCCAGAGCGGTGTCTCGCGCCGGTCCGCGGGACCGTGTGCGTTGCGCGGCATGAAGTCCGCGGACGTCGCCATCGGGTCCGGGGCGCGGCTGGCGGCGTCGGTGTCGCTGGTGCTGGCGTCGTTGAAGATCGACGATCACGTGGACGACGGGGACGGGCTCGCCGGGAAGGTCGGCTGGGCGGGGCGCGCGGTTGCACGGCGGTGGGCGGCCAAGGGGCTCGGGACGGCGTCGGACCTGGGGTTCGACGCCTCGGTGATGGTCGACGCGGTGCGCAGGCAGCCCGAGATCGAGGCGGCGGCGGGGCTGGGCAGTTCGGTGCTGGTGGTGACCGAGCCGACGGAGACCGCGACCGGGTTCGCCGTCGCCCAGACCGCGATCATCGCCGGCAAGCCCCAGAACGTGGAGCCGTTGCGCGAGGTCGGTCGGCTGTTCGGGCGGGTCGCGCACCTGATCGACGGGGCGGAGGACCTGGAGGAGGACCGCGCGTCCGGCGCGTGGAACCCGTTGCTCGCCACCGGAACGTCCGTGGAGGACGCGCATCGGCTGTGCCTGGACGCGGTGACGGGCATCAGGCTGGCGCTGGACGAGGTGGAGTTCACCGACTCGCGGCTCGTGCACAAGCTGCTCGTGCACGAGCTGGAGGAGTCGATCATCCGGGTGTTCGGCAGGCGCCGGCACCGGGACAAGCCGACCTGGTCCGATCCCGGCAGCGGGCTGTGGGCGTACCCGACCCTGAACTGGCAGCCGCAGCCACGCGGGTGCTTCGCCGGGTGCGGTGCGTTCCTGTACATGTGCGGGACCTGCCAGTTCTGCTGCCGCGACCCGTTCCCAGGTCCGTGGAGCGACAAGCGGCGTGACGGCTGCGACCCCGACTGCGGTGACTGCGGCTGCGGCGACTGCTGCAAGTGTGACTGCTGCTGCCCGTGCGATTAGGGCTCTGACCAGGCCCGATCTGAAATTGTCAGACCCCCGGCGTAACGTGCTTCCCGTGGCATTCGCAACCGAGCTTCCGCCAGAGGAGAGCACCGTCAGGGCGCACTCCGAGCACCGCCCCGTCGGCGAGATCGTCCGCACCGACGGGCAGTTCCGCGTCGTCAGCGAGTACCAGCCGGCGGGCGACCAGCCGGCCGCCATCGACGAGCTCGAACGCCGCGTGCGCACCGGCGAGCGCGACGTGGTGCTGCTCGGCGCCACGGGTACCGGCAAGTCGGCCACCACGGCCTGGCTCGTCGAACGGCTGCAACGCCCCACCCTGGTGATGGCGCCGAACAAGACGCTGGCCGCGCAGCTGGCGAACGAGCTGAAGGAGCTCTTCCCGCACAACGCGGTCGAGTACTTCGTCAGCTACTACGACTACTACCAGCCCGAGGCGTACATCCCGCAGACGGACACGTACATCGAGAAGGACTCCTCGATCAACGAGGACGTCGAACGCCTGCGCCACTCCGCCACCATGTCGCTGCTGACGCGGCGCGACGTCATCGTGGTCGCCTCGGTGTCGTGCATCTACGGCCTGGGCACGCCCCAGTCGTACCTCGACCGCTCGATCCCGCTCGAGGTCGGCGTGGAGGTCGACCGCGACGCGTTCCTGCGCCTGCTGGTCGACGTCCAGTACACCCGCAACGACATGTCGTTCACCCGCGGCACCTTCCGCGTGCGGGGCGACACGGTCGAGATCATCCCGTCCTACGAGGAGCTCGCCGTCCGTGTCGAGTTCTTCGGCGACGAGATCGACAAGCTGTACTACCTCCACCCGCTGACCGGTGACGTGGTGAAGGAGGTCAACGACCTGCGGATCTTCCCGGCCACGCACTACGTCGCGGGCCCGGAGCGCATGGAGCGCGCGATCCGCGACATCGAGGCGGAGCTGGAGGCGACGCTCGCCCAGATGGAGCGCCAGGGCAAGCTGCTGGAGGCCCAGCGCCTGCGCATGCGCACCCAGTACGACATCGAGATGATGCGCCAGGTCGGCTTCTGCAACGGCATCGAGAACTACTCACGCCACATCGACGGCCGCGGCCCCGGCACGGCGCCGGCGACGCTGCTCGACTACTTCCCCGACGACTTCCTGATGGTCATCGACGAGTCACACGTGACGGTCCCGCAGATCGGCGGCATGTACGAAGGCGACGCCTCCCGCAAGCGCAACCTGGTGGAGCACGGCTTCCGCCTGCCGTCGGCGCTCGACAACCGCCCGCTGACGTGGGAGGAGTTCGCGGACCGGATCGGCCAGGTCGTGTACCTGTCGGCGACTCCGGGCCCGTACGAGATGGGCCAGGCCGGCGGCGAGTTCGTCGAGCAGGTCATCCGCCCGACCGGCCTGGTCGACCCCGAGGTCGTGGTGAAGCCGACCGAGGGCCAGATCGACGACCTGGTGCACTCGATCCGGGAACGCGCCGAGCGGGACGAGCGGGTCCTGGTCACGACGCTGACGAAGAAGATGGCCGAGGACCTCACCGATTACCTGCTGGAACTGGGCATCCGGGTCCGGTACCTGCACTCCGAGGTCGACACGCTGCGCCGCGTGGAGCTGCTGCGGCAGCTGCGGCTCGGCGAGTTCGACGTGCTGATCGGCATCAACCTGCTGCGGGAGGGCCTCGACCTGCCCGAGGTGTCGTTGGTGGCGATCCTCGACGCGGACAAGGAGGGGTTCCTCCGGTCGGGAACTTCGTTGGTGCAGACGATTGGTCGTGCTGCTCGCAACGTGTCCGGTGAAGTTCACATGTACGCGGACAAGATCACGGACTCGATGCAGCACGCGATCGACGAGACGAACCGGCGGCGGGCCAAGCAGATCGCGTACAACACGGAGCGGGGGATCGATCCGCAGCCGTTGCGGAAGAAGATCACCGACATTTTGGAGGCTGTGTACTCCGAGATCGAGGACGAGGTTCCGGTTGGTGGGTCTGGGCGGAACCAGTCTCGGGGGAAGAGGGCTACCGGGGAGGGTGGACGGTCTTCCGGGGTTGTCGCTTCGCATGAGCGGGCTGGGATGGCTCGGTCGGAGCTGGCGGATCTGGTGCAGTCGTTGACGGATCAGATGATGAACGCGGCTCGGGATCTGCAGTTCGAGTTGGCGGCTCGGTTGAGGGATGAGATTCAGGATTTGAAGAAGGAGTTGCGGGGGATGGATGCGGCTGGGGTTAAGTGAGGTTGCTTAGAGTCGCGTCGGTTTCGTAGGCCGTCTCCCTGGTTCGGTGGCGGCTGGCGGTTTGTTGTTCGTAGCTGGTCTTCTTGCCTGCTGCCGTGCCGGTTGGGTGCTTGGTCTGAGGGCTCTGCCCTCAGACTCCCGACACTCCCAAAAGAGCCCTCCAGCGCCGTCTGCGGGTTGATGGCACGCCACACCGCCAGGGCGCGTGGTCGGGTGGGTTTCTCGCCTCGGCTTCGCCATCGGCTTGATTTGGCGTGGTGTCCACTGTGGAGGCTGCCTGTGGGTGCCTGTTGCTCACCGTGAAATCGGGGTGTGCGGCCTGTAATCTCTTGGGCTGATAACGATTTGTGTTTGCCGCGTAAATCGCTCTCTGGGGTGAGATGTCGGCTGACACCTTTCGTCACGGCGCAGGACGGCCATGATCTCACGGGTGGATGTGGACTCCCACCTACAAGCGGTGGAGCAGGCGCTGATCGCCATGCGGCGCAGTCAGTCGCGTCGTGCGCTCGCGGAGCTGGCTGTGCCGGCTTTTGACGTGTTGGACGTTGTCGAGGCGGCTGAGCGGGCTGGGGTGCAGGCTACGGTTTCCAGTGTGGCGTCGGCTTTGCACGTTGATCAGCCGCGTGCCAGCAAGCTCGTCACCAGTGCTGTTGATTCCGGGTTGGTGGCTCGGGTTGCCGACAAGGCGGATGGGCGGCGGGTGTTGCTCGTTCGCACTCCTCGGGGGCGGGCCACCTCGGCTGAGTTGCACCGGGCTCGGCAGGCTGCTTGTGCTGCTGCCATGGCTGACTGGACTGATGAGGAGCGGGTTGTGTTCGCGCAGTTGCTTGGTCGTTTTGTTGCTGTCTTCGGCGCGCGATAATTCTGTTGTGACACTGGACGAGTTGATCGCCTACTGCGCGGGCAAGCCTGGCGCGGAGGAGACGTATCCGTGGGGCGACGCCGAGCTGGTGTGCAAGGTCGGCGGCAAGGCGTTTGCGTTCATCGGGTTGGACGCGCACACCGTTGGGCTCAAGTGCGGGGCAGATGCTGAGGCTGCTGCGCCTTGGCGGGAGCGGTTTCCCGGTGACATCACCATTAGTGGGTATGTCGGGCGTTATGGGTGGAACACCGTTGCGCTCAAGGGATCGGTGCCCGACGACGACCTGTTGGAACTCGTTGACGGGTCCTACGAGGCCGTCGTCGCGCGGTTGCCGAAGCGGAAGAGGCCGGTTTAGCTCTCTTCTGGTTGCAGGATGCCGAAGATGTTGCCTTCGGTGTCCTTGTAGTAGGCGAGAAGGCCCACGCCGGGCATCTTGTCCTTGGGCAGGGCCACTGTGCCGCCGTTGATGTCGATGGCCGCGATGGTGGCGTCGATGTCGGGCACGCTGATCGTCATGACGAAACCGTGCACCGGTGCGTCCGGTGCGGGGTCGGGGCCGCGGCGTGGCAGCAGGCCGCCGTTCACGCCGGGCTGGTCGTCGTCGCCGGTGGTGATGACCCAGTAGGGGATGTCGCCCCACTGTTCGATCTTCCAGCCGAAGACCGAGGTGTAGAAGCGCCGCGCGCGATCGGGATCTGCGGCGTGGATCTCGAAGTGCACAGGACGTGACATGAGCGGGACGCTACTCCGGACAGTGGTTGTCCGCATTGGCTCCTACGGTGCTCTCATGGCAATCGAATTCCAGGTCTCCTTCGACGCGAACAACCCTCCGAAGCTCGCCGACTTCTGGGCGCAGGCACTCGGCTACGTGACGCAGCCGCCGCCTCCCGGCTTCGCCACGTGGGAGGAGTTCGCCGTCAAGAACAACATCCCGTTCGACTCGGTGGACGACTACGCGGCGCTCGTCGACCCGGACGGCAAGGGGCCGCGGTTCCTCTTCCAGCGCGTGCCGGAGGGCAAGACGGCGAAGAACCGGATGCACCTCGACATCCGGGCGGGCCTCGACTCGGTGGACCGCCTGGTTTCGCTGGGCGCCACGCGGGTGCGTGAGCACAACGACCAGACGGGCCACTGGGTCGTGATGCTCGACCCCGAGGGCAACGAGTTCTGCGTCAGCTAGCTCGTGATGTCCTTGGTCTTGAACCTGCGTGCCGCGAGCAACGTGAAGATGCCGCCGTAGACGAGTGCGGAGAACGTTCCGCGCGTCATCTCCGACCAGTCCACATCGGTCGAGAGCAGGTCGACCCAGGCCATCGCGTAGTGCGTCGGCAGGTAGTTGCGCAGATCCTCGAGCGGCTGAATCTGGTCGAGGATCTGCGACAGGATCGACACGAGCACCGCGCCACCGACCGCGCCGAGCGGTGCGTCGGTGGACACGGACAGGTAAAGCGCGAGGCCCGCGACCCAGAACAGGTTGATCGCGATGTAGCAGACCGCCAGCGCGACGCCGAGCACGCCGTCCGCGAACGGTGCCGCCTCGCCGGTCGGGCTCACGACCTCGCCTGCGCCGTACCAGACGACGCCGACCGCCAGCGCCACCGCGGGAAGCAGGGCGAGGGCGAAGAGGCTGAGCAGGCCGGACGCGATGGCCTTCTGCCGCAGCAGACGGTGGCGCGGAACCGGCGCCGCCAGCAGGTACTTGAGGCTCGACCACGACGCCTCGGACGCGATCGTGTCGCCGAAGAACAGCGCCACGATCATCGGCAGCAGGAAGCTGCCGCTCACGAACAGCGTCAGCACCACGAAGTTGATGCCGCTGGCGGTGGCGAGGTCCACGAAGCCGCCCGAACGGCGGTTCGGGCTCGCCTGCCCGAGCTCGAAGCTCAGCGCGAGGATGAACGGCAGCAGCACCAGGAAGCCCAGCACGAGCTGGGTCCTGCGGCGCCGGATCTGCCGTTGGATCTCCACCCGGATGCGGAGGGTGCGACGCGCCTTGTACCCGACCGTCGAGCCGTCGGGTGCCACCTCGGTGCGCTGGTGGGCGGCGGCGTCGGTGAGCTCGGTGATCGCGCCGGGGTCGGTGTGGACGTCGTGCTCGTTCACCGGTTCACCTCCTGCCGGATGGGTGCCTTCGTGCGGTTGGGGTTCGCGGTGAGGACGGGCTTCATCGCGGGTGCGCCGGAATTGTCGGTGCCGGCTGGGACAATTGAGTCAAGGGGACCCCCTTGGCCGGTGAGCGACGTCTGCTCGCTCGACGAGGGGACCTCTGCCTCGGCTTGGGCCAGTGCGGCGCCGAGACCCGCGTTCTCCAGCGCTTCGAGCGCTGCCGTGTCCGGGGCGCCCGCCGTGGCGGACGCCGCTGCCATCAGGAAGTCATTCACCGACCAGCTCCAAGAACGCGTCTTCCAGCCTGCGTCGCGGACCCGCCTGGTCCACCGCCACGCCCGCGGCGACCAGCGCCGAGAGGGCGGCGGCGCGCGGGACGCCGTTCATCGAGGCGTGCACTGCTCCCTCGTCCTCGTGCACGTCGTGCACGCCTTCGAGGCCTCGCAGGACGTCGGCTGCCTTCGACGGGGAGTCGACGCGGAACGTCGCTTCGCCGCCGCCTGCCGCGATGTCCGCCACCTCGCCGGCTGCGACGAGTTGGCCCTTGTGCATCACGACCACGTGCGAGCAGGTCTGCTCCACCTCGGCCAGCAGGTGCGACGAGACCAGCACCGTGCGGCCCGCCGCGGCGTAGCGGCGCAGGACCTCGCGCATCTGGTGGATCTGGGGCGGGTCGAGGCCGTTGGTCGGCTCGTCGAGGATCAGCAGGTCCGGGAGGCCCAGCATGGCCTGGGCGATCGCGAGGCGCTGACGCATGCCCTGGCTGTACGTGCGCACTCGGCGGTGCACCGCGTCGCCGAGGCCCGCGATCTCCAGGGCCTCCTCGACGTGGGCCTCTTCCAACGGCCTGCCCGTGGCGGCCCAGTACAGCTTCAGGTTCGCGGCGCCGGACAGGTGCGGCAGGAAGCCCGAACCCTCGACGAACGAGCCGATGCGCGACAGCACGGGCGCGCCTGGCGTCACCTTGTGGCCGAAGACCCTGATGTGGCCCTCGGACGGGTGGATCAGACCCATCACCATGCGCAGGGTCGTGGTCTTGCCGGCGCCGTTGGGGCCCAGCAGGCCGAGGACCTGGCCGTGCTCCACGCGGAACGACAGGTCCTTCACCGCGGTCAGGCCGCCGGGGTAGGACTTGGTCAGGCCGGAGATGACCAGCGGCACCTCGGACAGTTCCGGGTCCGAGTCCTGCGCCATGCGGCGGCGGAACATCGCGATGATGCCGGCGGCGATCAGCACCAGCAGCGCGATCACGATGCCCCACAGGGCGCTGACCGGGAAGCCGGTCGTCACGTTGCGACCGGGCACGACCGGCACCGAGAGCTCGTCTGAGGCCAGCGAGATGCGGTACGCGGCGGGCTGCTCGGCGTTCGCGAACGCCTGGTCCGTCGTCGACACGACCAGAGCCAGCTTGTGCTCGCTCTCGACCGGGCGCACGGTGGGAGGCAGCGTCACGGTCACCTCGGCGGCCGAGCCGTCCGGGGGCAGCGCCACGCGGAACGGGGCCACCGCCGAGCCCGGCAGCACGCGCGTGCCGTCGGCCGAGACGTCGTAGAGCTTTGCGAACAGGATCGCTTCGCCGGACGACTGGTCACCTCGGGCGACGCGCAACCGGACCGTCGACGAACCTGTCAGCAGCAGCTGGGAGTCCAGCGCGTCCGACGTGAACACCGCGGCCTGGCCCGGCAGGTCGATCGACAGCCGGGACGAGATCGCCGACGACCGGGACAGCGCGGAGCCCAGGCCCGGCAGGTTGCTGATCGCGGCCGGGTTGCCGCCGGCCGGGTTCACCGCGACCTGCTCGCGGCCGCTCAGCTTCAGCGTCTTGCGCTCCGACGAGGAACCCGAGGAAAGCCCGGGGTAGGAGGGCGCGACGACCGTGCGCAGCGAAGGTGCGCCGGACGAGCGGAACGCTCCCTGCACCGAGTACTCGAAGCCGGTGCCGGGGTCGGTTCCCTTGCCCTGCAGGTGGAACGCCATCCAGTCGGCGATCTCGCCGCGCAGGGCCGTGCCGGGGTTGCCGCCGTCGTGGCCGCCCGCGTACCAGACCATCTTCACCTTGCCGCCGGCCGCAGCGATCTGGCGCGCGGTCGCGTCGGACTGGTCGAGGCCGAACAGGGTGTCCTGCTCGCCCTGCACCAGCATCGTCGGCTGCTTGATCTGGTCGGTCACGGCGACCGGCGACGACTTGCGCAGCAGCTCCAGCGTCTGCTGCGAGGCGCGGCCCGTCGTGGCGACCTCCGTGTAGGCGGCGCACACCGCGGGAGTGAAGCGTCCGCACGCGCCCAGAGAAGGCGTGGGTGGCTGACCCGCTGCTCCCGAGTTCCCGCCCGGCTGCTGCACGGCGGTCTGGTTCGCCTCGGTCTGGCCGATCTCGGGGGCGTCGCCCGTGGGCGACGACAGGTCGATCGACGTCAGGCCCGCGGAGAAGAAGATGCCCGCCCACGAGCGCTTGAAGACGCCGTCCTCGCTGAACGCGGTGGCGGCCGGGGTGGTGTCCGTGCGCGGGGTCGCCAGTGCCGAGTTCGGCAGCAGCGCCTGCGCGAGGTCGTTGTAGGTGATGACGGGGACAAGAGTGTCGACACGCTTGTCGACGCCTGCGAGCAGCAGCGACAACGCACCGCCGTACGACGCGCCTGTCACGCCCACGCGCGGGTCGCCGGCACCGTCCTTCTGCACCTCGTCGCGGGTGCCGAGGAAGTCGAGGAGCTTCTGGGCGTCGCGGACCTCGCGGTCGATCGAGTTCAGCGCGATCTGGCCGGTGCTGCGGCCGAAACCGCGTGCGGACCACGTCAGGACGACGAAACCGCGCCGGGCGAACTCCTCGGCCTGGGTGTGCACGCTGCGCAGGCTGCCGCCGAAACCGTGCGCGAGCATGATCGCGGGCGCGGGTGTCTGCTGGGGGAGGTAGAGCCGCGTCTCGATGTTCACCGTCTGGGCGCTGTCGGGCGCTTCGGGTGCATCGATGATCGCTTCTCTGAACGTCACGGGCGCGGGGTCATCCGAGGATCGGGTGAAGTACACGCCACCTGCGACGAGGGCGAGCACGACGACCGCTGCGGGGATTGACCACCTGCCGCGAATGCGGGAGAGGCGGGACACGCTGATGACGATATGCGAGTTTTGCTGAGAACGACCTGCCGGGATCCGCTGCCGGTCTCAGCAAGAGTGGATCTTCAGCCGGGCTTCAGGTAGCGAACTGTTGAAACCCGAACGACACGCTCCGTATTCCCGTTGCACCTGGTTGCGTGGGTCTGCTCACCCTGTGTGGCGCTAACAGGACTTCGTGGAGCACAATGTTCACGCAGCATGGAGGGGAGTACTCCCTAAGCGGCGGTGTCGTCAGTACGGAGCTCGGCGTGGGGCTTCCGGTGCCGTCGGTCGTTCGAGAGATCATCTCGGCGGCGGAGGAGACCTCCGGGTTTATTTGGCGTGCGCCCGAGAATCCCGGAGGTTGGGTTGTGAACGTCCCCGCATGGATGTGGATCGCGACGATCGGTGGTCTGCTCGTTCTGCTCGCTGTCGACCTCGTCATCGTCGATCGAAAGCCCCATGAGGTGACGATCGGTGAAGCCGCCCGCTGGGTGGTCTTCTACGTGGCCGTGGCCGCCCTCTTCGGGCTCGGCATCTGGTACTTCTCCGGTGGTCAGTACGCGACGGAGTTCTTCGCCGGGTACATCACGGAGTACTCGCTGAGCGTCGACAACCTGTTCATCTTCTTGATCATCATGACGACGTTCAAGGTGCCGGCGATCCACCAGCACAAGGTGCTGCTGATCGGCATCCTGCTCGCGCTCGTCATGCGCGGCATCTTCATCGCGGCCGGCGCGGCGCTCATCAGTCAGTTCAGCTGGGTCTTCTTCATCTTCGGCGCGTTCCTCATCTACACCGGCTGGCAGCTGGCGCGGGAGAACCACGACGAGGAAGAGGAGTACAAGGAGAACCTGATGCTGCGCATGGTGCGCAAGGTTTTCCCGGTGACCGACGACTTCCACGGCTCCAAGTCCTTCATCAAGATCGACGGCAAGCGCTTCGTGACCCCGATGTTCATCGTGATGGTCGCGATCGGCTCCACCGACCTGCTCTTCGCGCTCGACTCGATCCCCGCGATCTTCGGCCTCACCAAGGAGCCGTTCCTGGTGTTCACGGCCAACGCGTTCGCGCTGATGGGCCTGCGCCAGCTGTACTTCCTGCTCGGCGGCCTGCTCGCGAAGCTCGTCTACCTGTCGATCGGCCTGTCGGTGATCCTCGGCTTCATCGGCGTCAAGCTGATCCTGGAAGCGTTGCACACCAACAACCTGCCGTTCCTCAACGGCGGCGAGCCGTTCCACGTGCCGACGATCGGCATCGAGGTCTCGCTGTCGGTGATCGTCGGCGTGCTGGCGATCACGACGATCGCCAGCCTCCTCAAGGTGAGGCGCGACCCCGAGGCCGCGAAGCACGTGGGCGCCAACCACTAACGGGTGATTTTTGAGTCACGCGGGGGCCTTTCGTGCCGCAGGAGGGTACGTAGGGTCCCCGCGTGAATTTTAAGTGTGGACTTGTTGGGTGCCGTTCTGGTATACGGCGCGAATGGACTGCTTGAGGGTGCCTGCCTTCACGTGCTGCTCGGCGTCACCCTCCACGAGAACGAGATCGGCGAGCTTGCCCGGTGCGAGCTCGCCGAGTTCGTTTCCGAGGCGCATCAGCTCCGCCGCCGACGTGGTGGTCGCGTAGATCGCCTCGGCGGGCGACATGCCGTACTCGACCATGAGCGTGAGCTCGTTCAGGTTGTCGCCGTGCGGCCCGACCCCGGAGTCGGTGCCCATCGCGATCTTCACCCCGGCCTGGTGGGCCTTCTGGAACGCCTGGAAGTGCTGCGCGACAACGGCTTTCGCCTTGTCCAGGATCACGTCGGAGATCGCCACGCCCGCCGCGGCCTGGTCGAGCACCATGCGCGGCGCCATCAGTGTCGGTACGAGCCAGGTGCCGTTCTTGAGCATCTCCTCGACACCCTCGTCGGTGAGGAAGACGCCGTGCTCGATCGAACGAACGCCGTTGCGCACGGCCGTGAGAATGCCGTCGCCGCTCATCGCGTGCGACATGACCGCGATGCCCGCCGCGTTCGCCTCCTGCACGATCATCGCGATCTCCTCGTCGCGGAAGTGCGCGTGACGGGGGTTGCTGCGCGGTGACATCACGCCACCGCTGGACGCGATCTTGATGATGTCGGCGCCGTGGCGGACCAGCGTGCGGATGACCTTGCGCAGCTCCTCGGGACCGTCCGCGACGGTGTTGGGCAGGCCGGGGTGCAGCGGTGGGGAGATGTGCGCGCCGCACTGCATCCAGTCGTCGTTGTGGCCGCCTGTCTGCGACACCATGTTGACCGCGATCTGCATGCGCGGACCCTGGATCAGGCCGCGGCGGACCGCCTCCGCGACACCGAGGTCGGCGCCGAGCGCGTCGCGGACGGTGGTGATGCCGCACTGCAGGGTCGCCTTCATGTTCCCGATGGCCTCGTAGAACGGCAGCGAGAACGGCGTGTTCAGCGACCGCACGAGGTCGGCGCCGCTGAACATGAAGTGCACGTGGCAGTCGAACAGTCCCGGCAGGATCGTGTGGCCGGTCGCGTCGATGACGGTGTCGCCGTCGAGTCCGATGCCCACGTCGACGATGCGGTCGCCCTCGACCACCACGTCACCGGGCTCGGCCGCCCTGCCGGTGAAGACCCTGCCCCCAGAGAACACGATGCGCGTCATACGCGGAAATCTATGCCGCGAGTCAATTTTTGTGATCGGTCAACAAACGACTCTGAGCTTTGCTAACAAGTTCTGTTAGCGTCCTGCCCGTGCGCCCAGAAGACCTGCAGCTGCTCACCACGCCCGGCACCGTCGCCGTGACCGGAGACCTGGTACTGGTCAGCATCACCACGCCCGATCTCGAAGCGAACACGTACCGGGGCGGCCTGCACCGGGTGTTCCCGGATGGCACGACAACTCCGTGGACACACGGTGATCGTGACAATGCGCAGCGCATTTCTCCCGACGGCCGGCTGGTCGCGTTTCTGCGTGTGAGCGGAAAGTCGAAGCCGCAGCTCTTCGTCGTTCCGGTGGACGGTGGCGAGCCCCGCAAGCTGACCGACCTCCCGCTCGGCGCGGGTGCGCCGGTGTGGTCGCCCGACTCGTCCCGGATCGCCTTCGTGGCCCGCGTGCCGGAGCACGGCCGCTACGGCACGACCGACGACGGCCCCGAGTCCGAGGCGCCGCGCCGCATCACGCGCCTCGACTACCGCGTCGACGACGTCGGCTTCCTCTCCGACCGCCGCCCGCGCCTGCACGTCGTGGACCTGGACGGTGAGGTCTCCGAGCTGACCGACGGCTCGCACGACGTCTCCGACCCGGCGTGGATCGACGACTCGACGCTGGTCTTCGTGGCGCCACGCGATCTCGGCGTGGTCGAGACGCTGCACTGCGACCTGTACGAGGTGCCGCTCGCCGGCGGCGAGGTCTCGCTGCGCGTGCGCGGTGCCGGCGAGATCTCGATGCCGTTCGTCGCCGGCTCCTCGCTGTACTGGCTGGGCACGGAGTTCACCGGCATCGACGCGGTGGCGCGCAACCAGGGCCTGTGGAAGGCACCGCTGGACGGTTCCGCGGAGCCCGTGCGGCTCACCGACGTCGAAACCGTTGACGTGGAACGACTTTCCGGCCAGCCGGTGGCCGACGCCGAGGGCGTGCTGCTCGTCGTGCGCAACCGCGGCGCGCTGGAGCTGCAGCGGATTCCGTTCGACGGCGGCCCCGGCGAGGTGCTCGCGGGCGCCGAAGCCGCGGTGCGCTCCTTCGCCACGGACGGTTCGACGCTCGTCGCCGTGGTGTCCACTCCGGACAGCCCCGGCCAGGTCGAGTTCGTCGGAACCGGTGTGCGCACGTCGTTCGCGTCGGTGCCGTCGGCGCGCCGGGTCGTGGAGATCACGGGCTCGGCCTCGGACGGCTACCCGGTGCACGGCTGGCTGGTGCTGCCGGACGGCGACGGCCCGCACCCGGTCGTCCTGGCGGTGCACGGCGGCCCGTTCATGTACCACAGCTGGGGTTTCTTCGACGAGGCCCAGGTCTACGCCACCGCGGGTTACGCCGTCGTGCTGCCGAACCCGCGTGGTTCCGCGGGCTACGGCCAGGCCCACGGCCAGGCGGTGATCGGCAAGTTCGGCTCCGTCGACGTGGACGACGTGCTGTCCCTTTTGGACGTCGCACTGGCCCGCCCGGACTGCGACGCCGACCGCGTCGGCGTGATGGGCGGCTCCTACGGCGGCTTCATGACGTCGTGGCTGTCCGCGCACCACGGCGAGCGCTTCAAGGCGGCGTGGAGCGAGCGCGCGGTGAACGCGTGGGACTCCTTCTCCGGCTCGTCGGACATCGGCTACTTCTTCGCCGACGCCTACTGCGGCACCGATCCCGAGGCGCAGCGGGCGATGTCGCCGCTGACCTACGCCGAGAAGATCAACCTGCCGTTCGCGGTCGTGCACTCGGAGCAGGACTGGCGCTGCCCGCTCGAACAGGCCCAGCGCATGTTCGTGGCGCTGAAGCGGCGCGGGGTCGAGGCGGAGATGCTGATCTTCCCCGGCGAGGGGCACGAGCTGACCCGGTCGGGGCAGCCGCGGCACCGCAGGCAGCGCTTCGACGCGGTGCTGGAGTGGTGGGGCCGCTACCTCAAGAGCTGACCAGCTCGGCGTTGACGGTTCGCAGCAGCTCCTCCCGCGGCGGCCCGCACGGCGTGCGGGTCAGCCCCGCCCAGATCCGTTCGATGCGGTCGTGCAGGTCGCTGTCGGTGTCGAAGACCGGAACCCGGTCGAGCAGCCCGACGCGGCCGACGGTCCGGCGCAGCACGTGGTCGTCGTGCGGTGCCGCGGCCAGCGCTGCCCCGAAGGCGAACAGCGGGTAGCAGCCGTCGCGGTGGCCGATGTCGACCGGCGCGCCGCTCCACGCGAGTGTGCGCGCCGCGTCGGTTTCCAGGGCGAACGTGTGGCGTTCGCGGGCTTCCGGGCCCACGTCGGCGAGGTAGGCCGCCGTGAGGTCCGCCGGTGACGTGTGTGCGGCGCTGGCGCGGCCCAGGGCCTGGGCGTGCACCAGTGCGAACGACAGTCCGTAGGCGAACGCGGGATCGGTGTGGCACAACGCGTCGCCGACCGGCACGAGTCCTGGCACGCCTGGTCCGGTGGTGCGGTCGATGTTGGCCAGACCGCCCATCGGCATGACGTCGGTGATGGGCACGGCGTGGTCCGGTGAGGTCATCACGTCGAGCGGCGTGATGGTCCTGGCCGCCGCCATCCACGCGCGGTTGTCCCGCAGGATCCGCAGGTCGTGGTCCGTAGTCGGCACCAGCATGATCACCGCGAAGGTCCGGTTGTCGCCGCGGAACGTGTTGAACCCCATGTACCCGAGGTCGCCGCGCGGGTTGAGCAGCCACGGGCCCGTCACGTGTTCTGCGCCGGGGACGAGCGCGAAGTAGCGGCAGTAGTAGATGGCGCCGCACTCGCTGGGCTGAGCCGAGGCACGCGGCCAGCCGGGCGGGCAGCGGTACCGGCCGAGCGCGTCTACCACGACGTCCGCGCAGATCTCCTCGCCGTTGTCGAGGTGGAACCCGCTCGCGCCGGGGACCAGGCAGGCGATCTGCCTGCCGGAGACCAGCCGCACGCCGGGTTCGGCCTCGGCCGCGCGCCGCAACGCCCACTCGACCACCGGGCGGCGCACCCACAGGTAGACCAGGTCCTCGTCGCCCGGCTGCCGCGGGCCCGACAGCTTGGCGGCCAGGTCCTGTTCCTCCGCGCCCGCGTCGAGCAGCGTGGCGATGACGTCCGGCGCGAGCTCGCGCAGCACCTTGCGGCCGCGCGGCAGGAAGGTGTGCGGCTGCTGGAAGTGCGGGATGCCCTTGCGCACCACGTCGAACGCGTCTTCCGGCCCTCCGTGCGCCGTCACGTGGTCGCGCTCGACCACGACCGCGGAGTGCCCGGCACGCGCCACCGCCAGGCCGGCGGCCAGCCCGGCGACACCACCCCCGGCGATCGCGAACCGCATCCGTTCAGGCTAGGCACGCGTCCGTTCGGCGCACAGGGTCATCAGTCCCGAGTGGACCGACGACGTCACCCGAGCAGCGTGTAGTTGAGCTCCTCGCACACCCGCGCCAGCGGCAGGTCCAACCCGGGGTGATCGAGCGGTAGCAGCACGTCCGGAGCGGCCGGGAGGCCCGAGGCGCCCGGCGGGTCCCACAGGCAGATGGCCGGGTCACCGGAGTCCATGGACGAGCGGTACCAGAGGCCGTCGAGCTCCGGGTACGCCGCCCGGATCGCCCGCGACCACGCCTGCGTCACCAGCTTGGGGCCCGTGGAGATCTCCTGCGAGGCGCCTACTCGGGTGGGCCACAGGCCGCCCAGGTCCAGCAGGCGCAGCGTCCGGCGGGGGCGCAGCACCACGAGGAACGGGCTGCGGGTGCGGCGGTCGACGATCGACGTGGCCTGGAAGACCTCGGCGATGGACGTGCGCACGGACAGTCCGAAGTAGAGGACGCCGTTCTCGTGGTCCTGCACCGGCCTGCCGTCGTCGGCGGGTTGTTGCGCGTCGAAGCGGGCGTGGGGGAGCGGGCCGGTGAAGCGGAACGTGTTCCAGCGCTGCGGGTGGGAGCCCTTCGCCGTGAACACGCGCACCAGGCGGGTGGCCCGGTGCACCGCCACCACGTCCTCGGTGCGGCGCAGGTGTGCCTGGAGCACGGCAGGGGCAGGCGGCTGCGGAAGCCGTGACATTCGGGTCCTGTCGGGTGTTCGGGAGCGCTCAGGCGGGGGTGCCGAGCACGGAGGCCAGGTCGGCGACGCGGCGCGGGTCTCCTCCTGCGAGGAGCCAGTCGCGCGGCGTCGCGGGCTCGCCGTCGACGAGGAGGTCCTCCTGGAGAGTGGTCATGAACGCGGCGACGACCAGTGCCGGTTGGTCTGACGGGATCTCCGCCAGCACGGTTTCCAGGCCCGGCAGCACGCCGCTGCCCGCGAACTGCCACGCGGGCAGCCGCCAGCTGCCCCTGTCCTTCCAGCCCACGAGCCTGCCGACGCCGAGCCGGTGCCGGATGCGGCTCGTGTCGACCTGGAGCTGACGCGCGGCCTCGGCGACGGTCAGCGCCGAGTCGCGCAGCACGGCGTGCGCCACGACCGTGCGGGTGCGCGGGCGGGCGTCGCCGGGACCCGCCGGGGACAGGTCGAGGCCCACGTCGGTGAGCGCCGCCTGCTGGTCGGGGGTGAAGTAGGTGGCCGGCTCCGGGTGTGGCGGGGCGAGCCTGCGTGCCGCGTCGGACACGAGGTCGAGGAACTCGTCTGGGCTCACCTGCAGGCCGGCCTTGGCCAGCACTGTTTCCAGCGCGGGACTCATGCGCACAGAATATCCCGTGCGTGCGCATCTGTGCGCCCTACGAACGGCTTAAGGGGAAACGTTCGACGGTGTGCGTCCACGCGACGACGCTACGTGAGATCCGCTGGTTCAGGCCGGTGACGTGGGCCTCATCTGGCACATCGATACCATTCCCCGATGCAGCTGGACCGCTCCGCCAAGCGGGTCGTGGTGGCGTGGGCCGCCGTCATGGTCGCCACGCTGGCCTACGTGATGCTCCGCCCGCCGGGGTGGTCGCTCGACCTGCGCGTCTACCGCAACGGCGGTGCGGCGTTCCTGCGGGACCTCCCCCTCTACGTCGAGGGCTTCGCCAAACCGCTCGGCGGTCCCGACCTGCCCTTCACGTATCCGCCGATCGCCGCGGTGATCTTCAGCGTGCTGGCGCTGGTGCCGCTGGTCGTCGCGATCCTCGTGGTGGCGGCGGCGAACCTGGCCGCGTTGACGGCGTTGTGCCTGATCGCGGCGTCGCGCGTGCTGGGCTGGGGGCCCGAGGCCGTGAAGTGGGGCCTGGGCGCGGCCGCGGTGTCGTCGATCTTCGACCCGCTGCGCGAGACGCTGTGGTTCGGGCAGATCAACCTGCTGCTCGGCGTGCTGGTGATGGCCGACTGCCTGCTCGAACGCACCCGCTGGTGGCCGCGCGGCGCGCTGATCGGACTGGCCGCCGCGATCAAGCTGACACCGGCGTTCTTCGCGTTGTTCTTCGTGGCGCGACGGCAGTGGAAGCCCGTGTTCGTGTCCATCGGCTCGTTCTTCTTCTTCGTGCTGTTGGGGTTCCTCATCTCGTTCGGCGACGCGCGCGAGTACTGGACGCACGCGCTGCTGGACCCGGGCAGGGTCGGCCGCCTGACCTACGCCTCGAACCAGGCCATCCGCGGCACGTTGGCGCGCTTCGGACTGGAGAACGGGCCGCAGGTCGCCGTGTGGGTCGTGTTCGCGCTTCTGGTCGTGGCGACGGTGTGGTGGTTGGCGTCGCGTCTGGGCGAGGTCGAGTCCTTCTTCGTCGTGGCGGTCGGTGGTCTGCTGATCTCACCCGTGTCGTGGGGGCACCACTGGGTGTGGATCGCGCCCGCGCTCGTGTTGCTGTCACGGCCGGTGTTGCGCCGTCACTGGGCGCCGTGGGTGGTCGTGGCGGTGTTCGCGATCGGCCCGCACTGGCTGTTCCCGCGCGACAACGACGTCGAGCAGCACTGGCAGTGGTGGCAGCAGGTGATCGGCAACCTCTACGTGTTCGTCGGGGTCGCCGTGCTGGTCACGCTTGCGGTACGCGTGGTGCGAGAACGTCGCCGAGCTGCTTCAACCGCAGGCTGAACAGCACCAGCACCACGCCCCACAGGATCGCGAAGACGCCGATGGTGATCACGAACGCCATCGCGCCCGCGGCCGGGTTGACCACGAGGATGATGCCGAGCAGCACCGTCAGCGCTCCGGTGACGACGTAGAACCACTCGTTGGTCATCACCTTGCGCAGGCGGATGGCGTCGACGATCTGCAGCACGCCCGTGACGAGTGCCCACGCGGCGATGAGGAGCAGCAGCGCGGTCGCCGTGATGCCCGGCCAGAACAGGGCGATCAAGCCCGTGACCAGGCCCAACGCACCGATCAGGCCAAGCGCCCAGCGTGCGGGCCACTCCTTGTGGGTGAGTGTCAGGTACAGCATCATCGCGCCGTCGAAGAACGCGTACGCGCCCCAGAGGATGATCAGCGCCAGCAGCGTGAGGCCGGGCCAGATCAGGGCGGCCAGGCCGAACAGGACAGCGAACACTCCGCGCACCGTGAAGAGCCACCACCGTTGCATGTCGAGGATGTTCTCCACTGTTGGTGCGGTCGGCAACCTGAGACCCTCGTCCGGTGCTGATCCGAGTGGCTGACTGGGAGCGGATTCGTGCCGGAAAGATCACGCTGCAGTACCGGCGGTG
This sequence comes from Lentzea rhizosphaerae, assembly GCF_042649515.1. NCBI lineage: Bacteria > Bacillati > Actinomycetota > Actinomycetes > Pseudonocardiales > Pseudonocardiaceae > Lentzea > Lentzea rhizosphaerae. The sequence continues at coordinate 132,823 of NZ_JBHRZI010000019.1, forward strand.
GAAGCGGCCGACGGTGCGGGCCGGCGGGACCTTGCGGACGTCGCAGGGAGTGCTGGCGATCGACGCCGTGGACGTCGTCTCGCGGGTGACGCGGGCGGAGGCGAACGCGGCGGGATATCCGACCGTCAAGGCCCTCATGTCCTCATTGGACGGACGTGAGGGCGCGCTTCACCGCATCAGCCTGCACTTCGCCGGTGAGGACCCGCGTGCCGAGCTGCGATCGTCGTCCGATGTGGACGGACTGGAGCTCGGCGGGATGGCGGTGGCGATGCTGCGGTTGATCGCGGCGAACCCCGGTGTGAGGGCCCAGGACCTCGCTTCGAGCGTGGGCCGCGAGAAGGCGTCGTTCAAGGCGGCTGTTCGCAGGCTCAAGGCGAAAGGGCTCACCGAGTCGCTGCGGGTGGGGTATCGCCTCTCCCCGCGGGGAGAGGCGTACCTGCGTTCTCTCGGTGACTAACCCTGACCCGTGATGATCGACACCGCGCGGTCCTGCGTCTGCTCGGTGACCTCACCGACCTGGAAACCGCGGGCGGCCGCGTGCGCCACCAGCTCGGGCTCCGGCGGGAGGCCGTACTTGCGCAGGTAGTGCGGCACGGCGCCGGCCCAGATCCAGGTGCCGTCGGTGCGGAAGTTGAGCGGCACGTCCTGCTCGCCGCTCTGCGAGAACTCGTCGAGGTCGTAGCTGCGCGCGGCCAGCACCACCGGCGCCGACTCGAGGTACGCGAGCAGGTTGTCGACCAGCTGCGGGTCGATCGGCTGACGGTTGACGACGATGCGGCCGTCGTCGTTCTTGCCGTCGTACACCCGCGCCGTTCGCAGCTCACCCGGCTGCGACTGGGCCTGCTGGACCTGCTGGTCCTGCGGCGGGACCTGGTACTCCTGCTGCGGTTCGGGCTCCGGCGCCGGCAGCGGCGGCAGGCCGACGCGCTGACGCCACCAGTCCGGGATCAGCCTGTCCGGCCGGGGGAACGTCTGCAGCTCGTCGCGGAAACCGATGGGCGGCGGCTGGTTGCGCCACCGCGGCTCGTCCTCGGCGTTGAAGTCGACGGTGAACGCGGCCGGCGCCTCGATCTCGTACAGCGCGTTCAGCCACGTGCCTCGGTCCGGGTGGTACATGCCCGCGCGCAGCTGGCCGAACATCTGCACGACGTCCATCGGCGGCCGCACCGGACGCAGCTGCCCGTCCGGGCCGGCGAACGCGAGGTCGACCTCGATGTGCCGTCCCGCCGCGCGGTACTCGGCCCGGATGCGCTGCCAGCCCTGCGGTACGGCCGGCAGCATGGCACGGCCGATCTGCCGCACCAGCTGCTGCTGATCCTGCTCGCTCAGCGGTGTCGCCGGCTGGCTCATGTGGTCCTCGCCCCTCTCCCCGTGAAAGCCCGCTGATCTTATCGGGCCTCCGCCACGCGCGCGGGACAGTCACACATCCCGTGCCGTTCGCAACACCCCGAGGAGTGTCGTCAGCGGTTCGACCAGGTGGCGTTCACCAGATTTTCGGGCAGGTAGTCGGACTCGACCTCGATCGGAAAACCGTTGTCGCGGCCGCGGATCGCCATGGCGAGAACCGGCAGCGCGACGAAGCCGGCGGGGTCGTCGGCGAGCTCCGCCTGACTCCAGTAATCGCGGTGCGCGGTGGTCGCCTGCGTCAACGCCTCGGTGAACTGCGCGGCCGTTCCGCGAAGAATGCGGTACAGGATGTTCACCGGCGGGTACGCGACCAGCAGCATGTATTCGCGGCTCGCGTAAATCGCGTTTTCCGGATCGCTCAGGTCGAGCACGGATTCGAGCAGCGCCGGCGAGACCGGTTCACCGCTCAGAAACCGTTGCAGCGTCTCGATCCACGGGTGGAGGTAGTCCTCCACCTTCGCTCCGCTGCCGCGCAACGTGTACTTGCCGGTGGAGCACAGTTCCTGGATCCGCTCCTCGCTGCGGGTGATCACGGCGAGCCAGGCCGCGGTCATCCAGTCGACCGGAGTCGCGTGCCAGTTGGGACCGACCACCGGCAGCGTCACGGTCTGCTCGCCGAGTTGGTGCTCGACCGTCTCGTCGCGCTTGGAGGTGCGGGTGAACACCGAGTTCGCAACCTGCGAGGCGAACACGGCGGCGCGCCACGTCTCCTCCCTGCCCGCGGTGGGGTCGAGCACCGTCAGGTACTGGAAGCGCATGATCGCGCGACTGCGCACCGCGGAGAGGGCGTCTTCGTCACCGTCGGCGACGACGTCCTCCATCGCCGACTCGATCAGCAGCTGGAGGGTGTCCACCTGCTTGCGGGCGAAATCCGCATCGATGTCGTGCCTGGGGATGGTCTCCATCGCGTTGTCGATCCTCACCTCAGTGGCAGACGCGGCTTGTAATCGTGGCTCTCGTACGGACGGTACGTTTGCGCGCGCATTTCGACGTCGTCGAGCCGGCCGTCCTTCTGCTTTCGCAGTTCTTCCGCGAGGAGTGCTTCGTCTCCACCACGTTTCTTCATCGCTTCCAGCGCATCGGCGAAATAGGTGGGGTGCGGAAGTCCACCTCCGCGTCGGGGAACGCGTGGGCGAACTGCCCGTGGACGCGGTCCCTGAGCGCGTGCACCGACACCTGCTCGCCGAAGTCCTCCGACGCCTTGGTCTGCGCCCCGATCGCCTCGGAACGCTCCTGGGAGCCCTTGGGCGTGTCGCGCCAGTCGACCTCGTCGCCACCCGAGCCGCTGTCACCGCGGTCGACCGCACCGTCGGTGTCGGTGTCGGCATTTGGGGGTGGTGGTGCTTGGTGTCGCTGGTGAAGACGCGTCCGTTGGCGTCGGTCCAGGCCGGCTTGGTGGGGCGAGGACCGGGGCGTCGAGGTGCTTGGACAGCTGCTCGGCGAAGTCGTTGCTGGCGGCGTCGCACCCGATGAGCCGGACGGGCTTGCTGCCGTCGTAGCCCGCGCGACGCCCCTCTCCCCGTGCAAACCTCGCTGGCCTTATCGGGCGTCCGCCGCCAGCGCGGGCCGGTCGCGCGGTTCGGGGTCCCGTCAGAGTCCTTCGCGAGTCCACGAGCCGTTGTACAGGTACTGGGGCAGGTACTCCGAGCTGACCTCGATCGGGATGCCGGCGTCGTGCGCCACGCTCGTCAGCCCGAGCGGGCCGATCGCGACGTACCCGTTCGGGGACTCCTCGTTGTCCTCTGTGGACCAGAACTCCTTGTGCAGCTCCAGCGCTTCCGCGAGCGACTGGTTGAACTGCTCCTCGCGGCCGGCGTTGATGATGTTGTGGAACATGTTCAGCTGCGGGAACGCGACGACACGCACGTGCTCGCGGTGCACAGGGTCGACCTCGTCCGGGGCGGTCGCCTTGAGCGCGGCGTTCAGGGCCTCGTGCACGCCGTGCTGCTGGAGGTTGAACTTCTGGAACATGTCGACCATGAGGAAGACGTACTCGGGCTCCTCGCTGCCGGACGCGCGCAGGACGTCCAGCGGCACCTCGCTGAGCAGCTGCGTCTTCGCGACGTCCCTGGCGACGGCCGCCAGGTAGTTCGCGGTGAGCCAGGTACCACCGGACGCGAAGTACACGGGACCGGTCGCGGTGAGCGGGATCTGCTTGCCCTGCAACGTGATCTCGACAGTCGTGCCCTCTTGGGCCGCGGCCACTGCGTAGATCGCGGCGCCGACGTCCGCGGCGAAGCACAGGCTGTCCCAGGTGTCGCCGTTGCTGCCCTTCGGATCGATCGCACACCGGTGGCCGAAGTGGCTGAGCGCGTCCATCATCAACCCGCTCAGCGCCGTGGTCCGGCTGTTCGGAAGAGCGTCGACCGTCTCCTCGATCCGCCGTTCGATCTTCGCCTGCGACCGGGCTGACCAGTCCGGATCGACCTCGTGTCGGCTGACCTCGACCACTTGGTGCTCACTCCTCGGGTTTCGACTGCCACTTCATCTTGAAGTGCTTCGTCTCGTAGCCGTCGTAGACGTCCACACGTCCGTCCGGGTACTTGTCGGCGTACCCGTGCTCGCGCTTGTACGCGTCGAGCTGCTCGGGCGTCAGGTCCTTGACGTCATCCGCGTGGTACTTCTGCAGGTAGTCGTCGACGCCCATCTCCTTGACCTTGGCCTGCGTCATAACGTACTCGACGCCGGGGTGATTCGGGTCGTTGGCGGCGAGGCGCAGGCGCTCACCCAGCTCGTTCTCCTTCAGGTACGCGGCCTTGAGGTCGTCGACGGCCTTGTCCACGTCCGTCTTGCTCATGCCCTGTGCCTCGAGCTCGGCGCGCATCTTCTTCTCGGCCTTGGGAGTGAGCTCGCGGTTCTCCATCTCCTTGGCGATCTTGTCGAAGTAGGTGTCGTGCCCCTGCTTGACGAGGACGTTGTCGCCGTTGAGCGCGTTGCCCAGGCCGGCGCTCGGGCCCTTCGCCTCGACCACGACGAGCCTGCCGTCGGAGGTCTCCCACACCTGGTCGAACCGGCCGCTGCCGGGCAGGCCCGGGTCGAGGCGGGTGGGCGGCGGAGGACCGGGGTAGATCTCGGGCGTCGAGTGCATGCCCGCCCGGTCGCCGAGCTCCTCGCCGAGCTTGGTGAGACGCGCCTGGGCGGCCTTCTCCTCGGGCGAACCCTCGTCGGCGTCCTTCTGCTTCTGGTTCTCCGACCGGCGTTCGTCGACGAGGTCCTGGTTCTCCCGCTTCAGCTCCGGGTCGACGTCGTCGCCGCGGGAGCTGTCGACCTTGCCCTTGTGGTAGTCCGGCGGGATCGGCGTCTGGTCCTCGGACAGCACGTACTGGTCGCCCTGCTTGCGCACGGGCGGGACCGGATCGCCGTTGGCGTCCGTGATGTCCTGGTCCTTGCGCTTGACGCGGCCTTCCGAGTCCGGCGCGTCGTAGTACTTCTCGCGGTACTTCGGGTCGTTGACCTTCTCTTCCATCGACGCCTTGGGCTGTCGCGTCTCGATCTCCACGGGCTCGGGATCGATGTGACGGCCGCTGCCGCGGTCCTTGGCGTCGCTCGGGTCGAGATCCTTGTCCTTGTCGTGGGTGCCGGGAGCGAACCCGTCGTCGCCGGCCTTGGTCGTGCTGCCGTCCGGGTGGTGGGTCTCCCACTCGCCGTTCGGCGGGATCCTCGGCTCGCGGGTGCCGTCGGGCCGGATCTCGGCGTCGGTCGTGAAGACGCGTCCGTTGGCGTCGGTCCAGGCGGGCTTGGTCGGCGCGAGGACCGGTGCGTCGAGGTGCTTGGACAGCTGCTTGGCGAAGTCGTTGCTGCCCGCGTCACACCCGATCAGGCGAACCGGCCTGCTGCCGTCGTACCCGGCGCGCCGCAACATGTCCGCGTACTCGGCCGGCGTGTAGTCGTGCCCGCCGATGCGAGCCCTGCCGTCCGGGGTGATGTGGACGTCCGCGGTGAAGTAGCGCGGGTCGTTGGGCACCCGGTGGGGAAGGTCGCCCATGTCGGTGTCGCCACCGTGGTGGCTCACGCCGGCCGGGGTCGTCTCGGCGTGACGCTGGTGCGCCTCGTCGGGGGACGGACGGTCCGCCGGGGCGTCCTGGTCGTGGTTGTTCGGGCTGTCGGGGTCGTGGGGCTTGTCGGGGGTGTTGTCGTGCGGCTTGTCGGCGTCCGGGCCGTGGTGGGGCGCGTCGGCGTCGGGCCGGTGGGGCGCGTCCGGGCTGTGGGGCGCATTGGGGCTGTGCGGTGCGTCGGGCCGGTGCGGTGCGTCCGGCCGGTGCGGGGTCACGGCCTCCGGGCGGGTCGTGTCCGGGGCTCGGTGCGGGGCCTCGGCCGTGCCGGTGCCGCGGGGGCGGGCGCCGTCCGGGCTGGTGGGGCTGTTCGGACGGGAGCCGTCCGGTCGCGAGCTGTCGGGCCGTGAGCCGTCGGGACGGTTGCCTGGGCCGCTGCCGTCCGGGCGGGACGGGGAGTCGGGCCGGTGGGGCGTGTCGGGACGGTTCGGGGCGTCGGGACGGTTCGGGCCACCGTGGGGTGCGTCGGGGCGGTGGGGAGCGTCCGGGCGGGACGGCGCGTTGGGGCCACCGTGCGGCGTGTTGGGCGCGTGGGGCGCGTCGGCACGTGACGGTGCGGTCCCGCCGTGGGGCGCGTCCGGGCGTGAGGGGGCATCCGGTCGGGAGGGACCGTTGGGGCCGCCGTGTGGTGCGTCGGGTCGCGAGGGCGCGCTGGGACCGTTGTGCGGTGCGTTGTTCGGCGCGTGCGGGGCGTCGGGGCGGGACGGCGCGTTGGGGCCGCCGTGCGGCGCGTCGGGTCGTGAGGGCGCGGTTGGACCGCCGTGCGGTCCGTTCGGCGCGTGTGGGGCGTTTGGGGCGTTTGGTGTGGCGGGGCGCGCTGGGCCGTTGGGGCCGCTGTGTGGTGCATCTGGCCGTGACGGGGCCGAGGGGCCGCCGTGGGGCGCGTCGGGGCGTGAGGGCGCGGTTGGGTTGGAAGGGCCGCCCTGCGGGGCGTTCGGGCGCGGCGGGGCCTGCGGGGCGTCCGTGCGGGCCGACGGTGCCGAGGGGGTGTTGGGGCTGTGCGGTGCGTTGGGTGCTGTTGGTGCCGACGACTGCGGGCGCATCGGAGCGTCGGTGCGCGGTGCTGACGGGGCTCCCGATGACGGGGCGTGCGGGGCTCCTGCGGAGGGTGCGCCCATCGATGGGGCGTGTGGGGCGCCTGCCGGGGGCATGTTCGGGGCCGACGGGGCGTGCGGGGGTGCTGCGGACGGCGTGGTCGCGCGGCTGGGCGGGGTTGCGTCGGGGCGGCCGGCCGACGGGGAGCCTGCGGACGGGCTGCCTGCGGACGGGCCGTGTGGCGCGCCGGTGGAAGGGGTGTGCGGGGCTCCGCCCGACGGCATTCCACCGCCCGGCATTCCGCCTGACGGTGCGCCGTTGGAGGGCATGCCGCTGGAGGGCATGCCGGTCGACGGCGAGGACGGCATCGACGGGGTTGGCGACGGGGATTGCATCGGGCGGGCGGGGGCGTCTGCTCGGGAGGCCGACGTCGAGAGGTCTGGGGAGCGTGGGGGTGGGGCGCTGGAGCCCAGGTCGCCTCGGCTGCCTGGGGTGCCGGTCCAGCCCTGGCCGCCGGTTGTGGGGCGGGACGCTGCGGGGGCGGAGGGGGCGTTGTTGCCGGCGTTCGGGGTGCCGCCGCCCATCGGGCCCGACTGGGACGGCGTGGGCGACGGGGAGCTGTCGGGGGTGCGGGAGGGGGCGGTTGGGACGTCCGCTCGGGACGGGGCCTCCGGGGGTGCCACGGACGACTGGACCGTCTGGCCCGTGTTGCGGGGCGCGGTCGGAGTGTCGGGGGTGGAGGACGTGTGCGCGGGTGACGGGGAGCTGTCCGGGGTTCGCGACGGGGACGAGCCGTTGTCCGGTGTGCGGGAGGAGCTGTCCGGCGTGCGGGACGGGGTGTCCGGGGACGAGCTGTCCGGGGTTCGCGACGGGGTGTCCGGGGTCGGAGAGCTGTCGGGGGTTCGCGACGACGACGGCGACGAAGAAGACGACGGCGACGAAGACGACGGTGACGAGCTGTCCGGAGTGCGCGAAGGCGAAGGCGCGTCGGGGGACGACGAAGGGGACGACGTCGACGGCGATGAAGAAGACGGCGATGAAGAAGACGGCGACGACGGCGAACTGTCCGGAGAGGACGATGGAGAAGAAGGCGAGCTGTCCGGAGAGGACGGTGAACTGTCCGGAGAGGACGAAGACGACGAGGGTGAACCGTGCCCACCCGAGGGCGACAGGTCCGGAGCGTCGGTGCGGTGGAACAACCCGCCGGGCTTGATGGACTTCGTGGAGATCACGTCGAGACCGGTCACCTTGCCGACCAGCTTGCCGACGACCTTCATGATCTTCGTGAAGATCTCGACCAGACGGCCCAGCAGCGGCGAGACCTTCTTGATGGTCTTGATGAGCTTCTGGATCAGCTCACCGATGCGCGTGGCCCACTTCGAGATCGCCGTCACGGCCTGCGCCACGATCACCGGCGTGCCGAAGCCCAGCGTGAACACGGCCTCCAGCACCCATGTGATCAGCTTCGCGACCAGGTCCGCGATCAGGTCGCGCACCATCTCGCGCACGAACCCGACGACCATGCCCATCACGCCGACGACCGTGCCGACCGAACCCGCGGTGGACGCCGCGCCGGACAAGGCGTCCAGCTGCTCGCCCGCGGCCTTGCGGTAGGCGTCGCCCGCCGCGCCCGTCCACTCGGCCGTGCCGTCGACGGCGGCCTTGTAGTCGCCCGCGATCTTCCCGAGCTCCTGCGAGACGTTGTTCCACGTCGTGGAGTACGACTGGATCACCGGCGGGTCGCCCGCCAGCCAGTCCAGCGCCTCCTTCAACGGCTGCATGTGCTCCATCAGGAACGACGCCGCGGACGACAGCAGCGTGCCGAACGGGTCGATCGCCATCGAGGCCGCGTCGGCCACCAGGCCGACCACGCCGAGGCCGCCCTCGATCCAGCTGCCCTCGGAGATGCCCTTGTAGGCGTCCACCGCGGAGTCGGCGATCGAGAAACCCGTCGCCCAGCCGTTGTCACCGGTGCCTGCGTTGAAGAAACCGGACGGCTCTGCGGGGGCCTTCGCCACCAACGGGTTCGGGGAGGACATCAGAAGCCCTTCATCGTCTTGGTGATCTGGTCCTCGACCGCCTGGTAGTCCTTCGCCGTCTCACTGATCTTCTTCGCGGTGGAGTCCATCGCCTCGGCGACGCCCTTCAGCGCGTTCATGCCCCACTGCTCAACGGGGTCGAGCAGCATGCGGAACGGCTGGCAGATGATCCCGTACGCGTCGGTCGGCATCGACACGGTGTTCGCCGCGTCCACTGCGCCCTGCAACCGCCCGTGCAGGCCCTCCAAGGCCTTGGCGTGCGCTTCCAGCACGTCCGAAGTGACGTGGAAACCACCGGAAGTCATCGAACCCCCTCAAGTTCGAGCAGCGGACAGAAGAAGATCAGCTGAGGACGGATTCCCCGCCGAAGTCGTCGTCATCGTCCGACGGCCGACGGCGACGCGGCGGAGGCGGTGACGCCGGCCTGGCAGGCGGCGCGTCGTCCTCCACGCGGAAGTTGATCTCGTTGCGGTCGTACGGCGTGCGGGCCGGCTCCTCGGGAGGTGGCGCCGGGAAGTTCTTCTTGGCCTCGTTGAACAACACGTTGGCCGTCTCGTCCTGCGTGCCGATGGTCTCGGCCATGGCTTCCTGCAGCAGCTCGGGAATCCGGGACTGCGCGCGCTGCAGCAGCTTCATGATCTCGCCGCTGATCTCGGCCATGCGCCTGCCCGCGGCCGACTCGTTGATCACGAGGTTCTGCAGGATCCCGTTGGAGGAGATCGTGAGCTCGACGGAACCGTCCGATGACCGCTCGGAGATCGTCATCCCCTGGACGCGCGTCGCCATCTCCTGGTAGCGGGCGGCACGTTCCTGGATGTTCTGGTTCCAGTTCGCGAGCATCTGCTCGGAACCGGCGATGTCCTCGGGCACCGGTGTTTCCCTCCCTGAACGACGGCGGACTCAAAGGATGACGCAGCCGCATCCGATCCCGTTCCACCCCAGGATCAAATCGGCCGCACAGACCAACGGCGTTCCACCGATCGGATCAGTGGAACGCCGCACGGTCAGTGTTTCAGTTCACGCCCAGCAGGTCGACGACGAAGATCAGCGTCTCGTTCGGCTTGATCACGCCACCGGCGCCGCGCGCGCCGTAGCCCAGGTGCGGCGGGATGACCAGCTTGCGGCGGCCGCCGACCTTCATGCCCTGCACACCCTGGTCCCAGCCGGCGATGACGCGGCCGCCACCGAGCGGGAACTGGAACGCCTCGCCCCGGTCCCAGGACGCGTCGAACTGCTCACCGGTCGAGTGCGAGACACCGACGTAGTGCACGGACACGAACTGGCCGGCCGTGGCCTCCGGACCGTCGCCGACGGTGATGTCCTCGATCAGCAGGTCGGCGGGCGCCGGGCCGTCGTGCGGGTCGACCTCGGGCTTCGTGGGGGCCATGACAACTTCCTCTCGGAACGGGATTGTTCGCGCTCGATCCAATCACGCGCGCGCGAGGGCGGCCGAATGGCCTACGAAGACCAGCCCTACCCCGTCTCGAAATACCGTGTTGATCTATATGGACCCCGGCCCTGCATCCGGGGGACCACAACAGAAGAAGGAGATGATCATGGCGGCAACCCTGCACCGCCTCCGGTCATGGCTCGGCGCGGCATTGGCGGCAGCGACGCTGTCGATGGCGTGCGTCAGCGTGGCCGAAGCAGCTCCGGCGCCGACCCCTGACGGCGAGTTCGGAGCCCAGATCGTCGGCGGCACGCGCGCGAGCACGTCCACCTACCCCTGGGTCGTCTACCTGGCCACGAGCAGCGGCTCCCAGTACTGCGGCGGCACGCTCGTCGCCCCCAACAAGGTCGTCACCGCGGCGCACTGCACCGTGGGCGACGCGGCGTCCGCGGTCCGCGTCGTGGCCGGCCGCGACGACAAGAGCTCCACCGCGGGCACCGTCGCCCGCGTCACGAAGATCTGGATCCACCCGAGCTACACCGACGTGACCCGCGGCTACGACGTCTCGGTGCTCACGCTCGACCGCAACCTGTCGCAGACCCCGATCAAGTTCGCGACCAGCGCGGACAGCGCACTGTACGCGGCGGGCACCAGCTCGACGATCCTCGGCTGGGGAACGACGAGCTCCGGCGGTTCGGCCTCGCGCTACCTGCTCAAGGCCACCGTGCCGCTGACCAGCAGCGCAACCTGCTCGAGCGCGTACGGCAGCGACTTCAACGCCACGGCCATGGTGTGCGCCGGCTACACCCAGGGCGGCACCGACACCTGCCAGGGCGACTCCGGTGGCCCGCTCGTGGCGGGCGGCAAGCTGATCGGCATCACGTCGTGGGGCGAGGGCTGCGCGGCCGCCGGCTACCCCGGTGTCTACGCCCGCGTCTCCACGTACGCGACGCAGATCCAGCAGCAGATCAACTCGTAAGGCCGAAAAATCCGGGAAGGGTTGTCGCAACGGCGGGGCAACCCTTTCTGGCCCTGCTTCCGTCCTGGTGGCATGAACGGCAGAAAGCTGTTGGCCGGCGCCGCCGTGCTGGCCGTAGCCGGAGTGAGTGTCAGCTCCGCGGTGCGGGACGAAATCCCCGCACCAGCACCGATCGTCGACTACGGTCCGGTGCGTCTCGTCGCGTTCGACTCGTGCGACAACGCGGTCACCGAACTGCGCCGCGCCCTGGCCCCGTACGTCAGCGCGTACGGCCTCGGAGGAAGCAACGTCCTCTACGCCGAAGGCATGGCGACCGACACCGGGGGCGTCGCGAAGAGCATGCCTCAGGCGAACAACGCCACGCCGCCCGCGCAGCCGTCGCAGCAGCAGGACCACTCGACGACGAACGTCCACGAACAGGGCGTCGACGAGCCGGACATCGTGAAGACGGACGGAAAACGCGTCTTCTCGATCGCCGACGGGAAGCTGCGCGTCATCGACGTCGCGAGCAAGGCGATCACCGGCGTCGTCGACCTCGGCGAGCGCCGGGCGAGTCAGCTGCTGGTCTCCGGCGACCGCGCACTGGTCGTCACCGAGAACCCCGTGCCGATCATGGAGAAGATGCTGCCTCCTGACCGGCCGTCGTTCGCGCCGGAGGCCGGCACCGAGCTGGTTCTCGTGGACCTCAAGGCGCAGAAGGAGATCAGCAGCCTCAAGACCGACGGCTTCTACCTCGACGCCCGCCAGGTCGGCGGCACCGCCCGCGTCGTCGTCCGCTCGCAGCCGCGCATCTCGTGGGTGTACCCGGACCAGACGACCAACGAAGCGGGAGCGTTGCGCCGCAACAAGGAGATCCTCCAGAACGAGCCCATCTCGTCCTGGCTGCCGCGCTACGAGCTCAACGAGAACGGCGCGAAGTCGAGCGGGACCCTGGTCGACTGCGCCAACGTCAGCCGCCCCTCCGCGCCGTCCGCGACGTCGATGCTGACCGTCCTGACGTTCCAGCTCTCCGGTCAGCTCGGCACCGGCCAGCCGGTCTCGATCGTGGCCGACGGCGACACCGTCTACGGCACCGGTACGAACCTCTACATCGCCGACGACCACCGCCTCCTGCCCGAACTTCCCGGCAGGCCACCGGTTCAGCGCCCGATCACCACGGCGATCCACCAGTTCGACATCAGCCAGGCGGGACCGCCCAAGCACGTCGCGTCCGGTGACGTCAACGGCACTCTGCTGAACCAGTACTCGTTGTCCGAGCACGAGGGTGTCCTCCGCGTCGCCACGACCACGGGCACCGAGACGCGCTGCTGCTGGCGCATGCCAACGGACATCGTTCCGCAGCAGCAACAACAGCCGCCGTCGGAAAGCTTCGTCACGACGTTGCGCAGGGACGGCAACAAGCTGGCGAAGGCCGGCGAGGTCGGTGGCCTCGGCAAGGGCGAGCGGATCTACAGCGTCCGCTTCATCGGCAAGACGGGCTACGTCGTCACGTTCCGCCAGACCGACCCGCTGTACACGCTGGACCTCAGCGATCCCAAGCAGCCCAGGGTGACGGGCGAGCTGAAGATCACCGGATACTCCGCCTACCTGCACCCCGCGGGCGACGGAAAGCTGATCGGTGTCGGCCAGGAGGCGACGGAGCAGGGCCGCACCACGGGCACGCAGGTGTCGTTGTTCGACGTGAGCAATCCCGCGTCACCGCAACGGCTCGCGCAGTACCACCTGCCGAACTCGAGCTCGGAGGCCCAGTTCGACCCGCACGCGTTCCTCTACTGGCCGCAGGACGGCACGCTGGTGATCCCGGTGTCGACCTACAAGACGAACCACGAGGTCTCCTCGCTGGTGCTGCGCGTCGAGGGCAACCAGCTCCGCGAGGCCGGCAAGATCGTCGAACCGCAGAGCCAGAACCAGTACGGCGGCGCCAGGCGCACCGTCGTGATCGGCGACCAGCTGTGGTCCGTCTCCAACGCGGGGGTGCAGATCAACGCCCGCAACGGCCTGGCGCAGCAGGCCTGGCTGCCGTTCTGAGCCCCTGGCCAAAACTCCTGTCCGCACCGTCGCTGCCCCGGTTTTGGCGCGAAAAGCACGTTCGGGCCGCTAGATCGCCCGAACGTCACGTTCGCTCCCCAGGCCCGTTTGGCGCGAACGTGACATTGGGGCCGATAGATGGCCCGAACGTGCTTTTCGCGCCAAACAGGAGCAGTAGCGGACGGACTCTTGGCAGCCCGTTCTAGGCGGCGCGGTCACCGGTGAGCAGGCGGTTCGAGAGCACCGTTCCGCCTGCCATCGCCGCCGGAATGACGACCATCGCGGCCAGCGGGATCAGGCACAGCAGGTAGGCGGGCACCGCGAACCCGAGTACCATCGCCCGCCGCGTCGCGAGGATCTGCCTGCGCTGCTTGAACGTCCTGCCGCGGCGGGTGAACGGGATGCCGGTCAGCTCGATGCCGAGCAAGTACCCGTTGATGCACACCGCGAGCACCGGCACGACGGTCTGCCCGACGACCGGGATGAACCCGCAGAGGAACAGGGGGATCGCGAACAGGATCGACGTCCCGACCAGCAGGATCGTGCTGCGCAGCCCCACCAGGAACGCGCGCCACCAGCCGACCTGCTCCGCCTCGGGCACGCCGCCGAGCTCGTCCTCGACCTCCTCGGCGATGTACTCGTAGAACGGGCCGCCGATCATGATCGTGATCGCGGTGAACAGCAGCACGCTCAGGCCGAGGACGATCGCGATCACCGAAATTCCGACGGCGACCTCGACGACGCGCTCCGTGGTGTCGTTCCACGAGTCCGCGAAACCGGTGAGCCAGTCGGCGATCGAGTCGATGTGCAGGAACAGCAACGTCCAGCCGGTGATCATGAGCACGGCGGTGATGACCGCGGGCAACGCCCCGACGAGCACGCGCTTGGGCACGCTGAAGACCAGCTTGAACCCGCGCAGCAGGAGCGAGACACCGGCACCGAAGTCCTTGATCACGCGCGCAGGATACCCAGTTGAGATGAGGGGGAGCGCATTTTCGCCGGGACGGGCATGATGCGAGCCTGGAGTGCGGGAGGCGTTGAGGTTGAACAACCCAGCTAAGAACGCCGTCGTCGTCCCGGACGGGCCGCTGCCGGTGCTGCCGCCCGCCATCTGGGAGTCGAAGGAGGTGCGGGACGCGGTCGCCGCGGAGTCACCCGGTGCCGTGGTCGCCCTCGCGCGCAAGGCGCACGGCCTGCGCCAGGACGAGCTCGGCACGCTGGCGGGCTTCTCCCAGTCGGCGATCTCCCGCCTGGAATCGGGCAGCAACATCGCCTACGACATGCGCGTGCTCCGGACGCTGCAGCGGCTGCTCGGCATCCCCGCGCACCTGCTCGGGCTCAGCGACCGGACGGTGCCGGTGCACGGGCTCGAGAACATGCCGAAAGACCTGGTCCTGGGCATGGAGGGCAAGGCGCTGATGGCGTTGTGCGCCTCCGCCGTCTTCGGCACGGCGAACGGCACCGGCGAGCTGACCGACAACGCCGTGAGCCAGCTGCTCGTGCTGCGGCGCATCGTGAACGACGCGCACAACTGGCGTGGCACCGGTGCGCTGCTGCCCGCCGTTCGCAACATGTACGACTTCATCGACGCGTTGCGCCGCAACGCGCGTGGCGACGTTCGTCGGCGGTTGCTCGGCACGGGTGCGATGTATGCGGAGTTCTACGGTTGGTTGTACGAGGAGATCGGCGACCTGCGCAACGCCGGCGTGTGGACGTCGCGGGCGCTGGAGCAGGGCCAGGCCGCAGACGACAGGGACGTCGTCGCGTACTGCTACGTGCGGATGAGCCAGCTCGCGGAGGTCGACGGCGACGACGACCGCGTAATCGGCCTGGCGCGCGCCGCCCAGCGCGAGACCGGCGTGAGCGCGATCGTGCGCGCGATGGCGTTGCGTCAGGAAGCACGTGGTCTCGCGCGCGCAGGTCTGGACGCGTGCATGCCGCGGTTCGACCTGGCGCAGTCGCTGGTGCAGGGCGTGGAACGGCCGCAGTCCGACGAGTACTCCATCGGGTACTGCTTCACCGAGCTGCACGTGCAGATGCAGCGCGCCGCGAGCATGGTCGACCTCGCCGACCACCGTCGTGCCATCGATGCCTACAACGACCTCATACCGCGGTGGGGCGCCGTCTGCCAGTGGGAGCAGGGAGTGCACACGGCAAAACTCGCCTATGCGCACGCTGCCAGCGGTGACGTCGACCAGGCCGTCGACTGGGGCTTCGCGGCGCTGGAGCTGGCGCGTGCGACCGGCTCCCAGCTGATCGTGAACGAGCTGGACAAGCTCGACCCGTGGACGCGAACGCCGGCGATCGCCGAGCTCGCGGCCGAGGTCACTCACCTGCGCTGAGCCGCCATATGCGAATTCCGCATACGGGACCCGGAAATCGTATGAGACCCTCCCCATTTCCCGTCCCGGCCCGCACGATCTAGGTGTGATCGACCTGGCCGAACGAACGCCGCGATCGGATGAGGTCACCGCCGAGAGGTTCTGCGCGGCAGTGGCAGAGCGGAACTCGGGCCCGTACCGGCTCAAGTTCTACGCCACCCCGCACGCCGTCGTGTGTGTGGTGGACGACGCTGAGGTGAAGGCATGAGCACTCAACGAACGGAAGCGCGCATGCCTGTCTTGCTGGTCCGCAAGCGTGCGGGTGTCGTCGGAGAGACACAACGCACGTGTCACCTCGTACCCGTGCCCGACGACGACAGCACGCCCGTTGCTCTGACCGCGTACTGCGGTGAGCTGATCCACCGCGGTGAGGCGGAGCTGCTCGCCCAGCCGTCCGGCATGCCGTGCGTTGGCTGCTTGTTCCGCGTTCCCGCGCCGCGCGGCGAAGAACCACCCGGCGACTGGTGAGGCGACGCAGGCCCTGGCTACCTTTGGCGGCATGACGCACGGCAATTCCCGCATCGGCCTGTCATGAGGACCCTGGCGGCGCTGGCCGCTCTTCTCCTCGTCCTCACCGGCTGCGGCAGCGATCGCGAGGACAGGTTCGCCCGGCCCGGCGCGCCCAAGTCGTCGCCGAGCGGGAAGTTCGTGGCGCACGCCGAGAGCGCGAGCGAGGTGCGGGTGACCGACCGCGACGGCGGCGACGTCTTCCGCAAGTCGTACGAGTACGCCGCGAGCTCGCGGGCCGACGGCATCGGCGTGGTGTGGTTGTCCGAGCAGGACCAGCTGTGGGTGCTCGTGCCCGGTGACGCGACCGAGCGCATCGAGCCGGGGCCGGACGGTGTCTGGACGGCGACCAGGGCCGAGCTACCCCGGGAGATCACGCGGCTCGGGTGAGGGGTCCTTCTCGCCCTGCGCCAGCTGCCTGCCGCGCTCCAGTTCCGCGTCGAACTCCGCGCCGAGCAGCACGGCGATGTTGGAGATCCACAGCCACACCAGGAAGACGATCACGCCGCCGAGCGAACCGTAGGTCTTGTTGTAGGACGCGAAGTTCGCCACGTAGATCGCGAAGCCGACGGTCGCCAGCGCCCACAGCACGATCGCGAGCAGACTGCCCGGCGTGACCCAGCGGAAGCCCGGCTGCCGCACGTTCGGCGCCGCCCAGTAGAGCACCGCGAACGCCAGCGCCACGAGCAGCAGGATGACCGGCCACTTCACGAAGTCCCACACGGTGACGACCGTGTCACCGAGCCCGATGGCGTTGCCGACCGCGTCGGCGACACCGCCGGTCAGCACGAGCGCGCCGAGTGTGAGCGACACCAGTACGACCGAACCCAGCGTCAGCGCGAGCCGCAGCGGCACCGTCTTCCAGAACGGGCGGCCTTCCTCCACGTCGTAGACGGCGTTGCACGCGCGCATGAACGCGCCGAGGTAGCCCGACGCGGTCCAGAACGCGGTCAGCAGACCGATGATGCCGAGCAGTCCGGCGGCGTTCTGGCTCTTCTGCAGTTCCTCGATCGACGACTTCACCAGCTCACCGGCCTGGCCGGGAGCCACCTGGTCGACGTACTTCATCAGCTCCTGCGTCGTCGTGTCGCCGAGCAGCGCGAGCACGGACGTCAGCACGATGATGCCCGGGAACAACGACAGCACCGCGTAGTAGGTGAGTGCGCCGGCCCAGTCCGTCAGGTTGTCGTCGTTGAACTCTTTGACCGTCCGTTTGAGAACGCCCCACCAAGCGCCCTTCGGCAACTTGGCGGGGCTCTCGAGGGTGTTACCTGCGGGCACGGCGCCAGCTCCACGAACGAGTGCTGGAACCCACACCGGCCAGGTGCAGGGCGAGCAGCAGCAACCCGAGCACGACGAGCGTGTTGACGGTGATCACGTCACCGAGTGCGACCTTCGCGAGATCCAGGATGAGCGCGAGGCCGAACGAGATCGCGGCGATGATGGCCAGCATTGTGTCCACCTCCGTGATGGATAGTTGACCTGCGGATACCCGTTTCGTTAGTGGCGAACCGCGCCGTTTGGAGCAACGGACGTGCCATGATCCCTCTGTGGACGTCCAGCGCTGGCAAGCGGCCGCGGTTCCGTGGTGGGTGACCAAGGTCGGGCTCGTCGGCGGGTGGATCGTCGCGTTCTACTTCGCCGCGAGCGCGAACGATGCACCGTGCACGGCCGCACAACCGTGCGTGCCGGATCCGTTGTTCTCTCTCGCTGTGGTGCCGTTGCTGGCAACGCCGTTGCTGTTGTTGTTCGGGCGTGTGCTCACCGGCTGTGCGATGGGCGTGCTGTTCGGTGCGTTGGACATCGTGCTCGACGGCAGTGCGGCGGCAAACGTCGCGTTCGGCCTGCACGCCGGTGCGTGTGCCGTGGTGGCGGCGTGGACCATCAGGTCGCGCGCGGACCAGCACGAGGCCGCGGGCGCGACGCTCGTCACGTTGCCGGACATGCCGCCACAACGCGGAGTTCTCCGGATCATCGCGGTTCTGCTGGTCGTCTTCGGGTTCCTGACGTTCGTGCAGTACAACATCATCAACGGCGAGATCGAGCAGCACGTCGCGAAGGCCAGCAGGGTCGAGGCCGAGGTCGTCGAGGTCAAGAACACCTACGAGGTGTGGGTGGAGCTGCCGGACCGCCAGCGGGCGAGCTTCGAGCCGCTCGCGCCGGAGACCTACCAGGTCGGCGACGCGGTGCCGGTGCTCGCGGACGGCACGTGGGTGCGGATGGTGAACGAGCCGGAGGACGTCACGTGGTGGCTGACGCTGGGCGGCGCCGCCGTGTTCCTCGCGATCGTGTTCGCCGCGCGGGAACGCCGCCGCCGCGCGTTGTGGACGGGACCGGTGAAGGCGATCAGGGTGCAGGCGCACCCGGTGGGCTCGCGCCGGATCATGTTGCGGCACAACAAGGTCGCCATCGCGACGGTCGCCACGCTCGCCGACCTCGGCCTGGCGGAGCCGCTCTACCACGACACCGACCAGTTCGGACGGGTCTGGCGCGGTGAGGAGGACCCGCCGGTGCAGCTCGACCCCGTGGAGATCCTCGTCGCGGGCGAGTGGCACCACGGCGGCCAGGTCGCGCTCGTGATCGAGGGCGAGGTGGTCGCGACCAGCACGCTGAGCAGGGTCCGCCCGCGCCACACCGTCCACAGTGCACACCTGCCGGGCGAACCGGTCACCGCGGGCACGCCGGTCGAGCTTCCGTCCGCGGTGTGGCCGGGCGACCGCAGGCGAACCGAGGGCGTGCTCCTGCTGCTCGGCGCCGCCGGTGCGCTGATCGCCCTGAAGTACTACCCGGACCTCATCGTGCTCGGGTTCGTCGGCGTGCAGTGCGTGCTGTCGGCGGTCACGAGGTTCCAGCCGATGCTGCGACTGGATCACAACTCGGTCGTTCTCTACACCAGCATCTGGACCTACCGCGTGCCATGGGCGCAGTTGCACGGGGTGCGCCGGAGCGGGCCCCAGCTCATGCTCGCGTTCGGCCCGCACGGCGACGTGCTCACGACACCGCACCTGCCGGACGAGCAGGCCGGTGAGAAGCTGATGTGGGCGCGCGCCCGGTCGTTGATCGCCGACCACCCCGGAGAGCGGGTGACCCGCAAGCTCAACATCAGCGTCCTTGTCGGTTTCGCCTACGCGGTGCTGTGGGTGCTCATCTGAGGCGTGCGACGGCCTTGAGCAGACGGTCCACATCGGACTCATCGGTGTACGGAGCGATGCCCGCACGCACGGCACCCTTGTCGCCCAGACCGAGCCAGCGCGAGGCCTCGATGGCGTAGAAGTGGCCCGCCGGCGCGTTCACGCCCTCGGCGCCGAGCCTGCGGTAGACCTCGGCGGGCTCCAGCCCGTCGACCGAGAACAACACCGTCGGCGTGCGCGAGGAGGCCTTGCTGTAGATGCGGACGCCGAGCTCCTGCAGGCCGTTCTCCAGCTGGTGGCGCAACGCGAGCTCGTGCTCCTCCAGCCCGTCGAGCCCTCGCATGAACTCCACGGCGGCGGTCGTTCCCGCCAGCAGCTCGTACGGCAGCGTGCCCAGCTCGAACCGCTCCGGCACGGCGTTCGTCGACGGCAGCAGCTTGTCCGGCCGCAACGTCTCCAGCAGCTCCGGGGCCGCCGCCAGCACGCCGAGGTGCGGGCCGAGGAACTTGTACGGCGAGCACACGAAGAAGTCCGCGTCCATCGCCTCGACGTCCACCGGCACGTGCGGCGTGTAGTGCACGCCGTCGACGTAGACGAACGCCGCCATCTCGTGCGCGGCCCTCGAGATCTCGGCCACGTCCGGACGGGTGCCGAGCAGGTTCGACGCGGCGGTGATCGCCACGACACGGGTGCGGTCGGACAGCAGCTTCGTCACCGACTCGACGGGCAGCTCGCCGGTCGTGCGGTCGAACGACGCCCACCGGACCGTCGCCCGTGCCGCCTCGGCCGCCTGCACCCACGGCCGCACGTTGGCGTCGTGGTCGAGCCTGGTCACGACGATCTCGTCGCCCGGCCGCCAGTTCTTCGAGAGCGTGCGGGAGAAGTCGTAGGTCAGCTGGGTCATGCTGCGCCCGAACACGATGCTGCCCGCGTTGAGGAACTCGGCCAACGTGCGGCGCGCGGTCCGCACGACCTCCTCCGCCTTGCGTTCGGCGGCCGTGACGGAGCCCCGGTTGGCGATCGCCGAGGTCAGCGTCGCCCTGACGGCCTCGCCGACGACGTCGGGCACCTGCGCGCCGCCGGGTCCGTCGAAGTGCGCGGCACCCTCGCGCAACGCCGGGAAGTGGGCGCGAACGGCCGCGACGTCGTAAGCCATGCCCTCATGGTGCTTGAGCACCCACGAATCGGGAAAGGATCAACCGGAGGGTGCTCACCTGAACGGTTGCGTCGAAGTCCGGGTCGACCAGCCTGCCGAAGAGTCCGTCGACCAGGCCCTGCGTCCAGGTCGCCGCCGTCACCGCGCTCACCGGGAGTGCGATCTGGCCGGTCTCGTGCGCCTGCTGGAGCAGTGTGGCCAGCTCGTCGCGCACCACCTGTTCGTTGCGGGCCACGAGGTCCCACAGCTCCCGGTCGCGGCTCGCCTGCGCGACGACCTCCAGCACCAGCCCGGCCACGGTCCGGTCCAGCGCGGGCACGCACAGGTGGTCGACCACCATCAGCACGCCGTCCCACGGGCTGAGCTCGCGGGCCTTCGCGAACATCGCCGCGTTGTCCCTGCCGTCCTGCTCGAAGATCTCCAGGAAGATGGCCCGCTTGGTGGGGAAGTAGTGGAAGAGGCTGCCCGTGCTGATGTCGGCGGCCTTGCAGATGTCCGCGACGGTCGTGCGGTCGAAGCCCTTCTGCGCGAACAACCCCGCGGCGGTGTCGGTGATGTGCCGCTTCTTCTCGGCGTGCTTGACCGGGTCTACCGTTCGCACCTGTAGTACTGCCTCTTCTTCTCGTCCCGCACGGAGACGCCGCGTTTGCGGATCTCCCGCGCCAATTCTGCGGCCTCCTCGTGCTCGTAGGACGAGATGGCCTTCCTGCGGGCGGTGAACAGCGCGTTCACCTCCGCCGGCAGCTCGGGCGCGTGCTCGACCCACATCCTGAACTCGCTCGCGAACGGGTCCGCGTCCCGCCACCGGTAGCCCTGGCCGGTGAAGGCCTGCTCGAGTCTGGTCCTGCTGAGATCGCTGGTCTCGCGGGCGAGTTCGGTGCCGCCGGGGGAGAGCAGCACGAGCTGCTTGCCGTCGACGAACGCCGACTCGACCTGCGCGCGGCCGAAGTCGAAGACCAGGTCGTCCTTGCGCAGCACGACCCGGTCGGGCGCGACGTCGACCGACATCATCTCCGCGGCCCACAGCAACGCGAGCACAGCACCGGCGACCGCGCCGATGCCGAGTGCCGCGATCGTGACCCACGGCTCCGGGATGTCCGTGACCAGCGCGAACACGCCCTGGAACGGGAACCACCTCAGCGTCGTGATCCACGCGGCCGCCAGCTTGAGCCCCCACACCGCCGCCGCTCCCACGGCAGGGCAGAGCACCCAGATGCCGTACCGGACCGCCGCGGTCTCCTGCACCGTCGTCATGCGGCCAATACTAGACCGAGCGCTCGGTTTATTGTCGTTATGGCAGGTAGAAGGTGAGCAGATCGCTCGTGACCGGCGGGAACAGCCTGTTCATCAGCTTGAACTTCGGGCCGGGGTAGACGTCGGGGAAGATCCGGCGCAGCCCGTCGATGCCGTGCGGGCCGAACAGCAGTGGCGCGAGCAAATCGGGCGCGATCCCCGCCCCGCCCTCCACGCCGGGGCCCTGCAACACCCCGCCCCACTCGAACGGGCCGATCTCCTCACCGTCCCAGCGGAAGCGGACGTGCGTGCGGTAGAAGCCGAGCAGGACGTCGTCGGGTTCGTGGCCGCGCAAGCGCCGTGTGAAGACCGGGCGCAGGTGCTCGAACAGCGCCGGGACGTCGGGGATGCGCACCAGGTACTGCTCGAGCCCCGGTCGCCTGGCCTCCAGGTGGCCTTCCAGTGCCGGGTGCCGTTCCACGACCTCGGCCGGATTCGTCAGTGCCAGCAACGCCTTCACGGCGTCGTCGTCGACGCCGGCGATCTCGCCGAGCACGACGTCGCCTTCTTCTTCCGGTGTGCTGCGGCCCGTGGCGACCGGGGTGCCGTCGCGGTCGACGATCCAGGTGACCGATCCGGTGCGGTTGATCAGCCACCGCCAGCACGGCGTGCTGTGGCCGACGCGCAGGTCCGCGCTCCGCTGGGCGTCGTCCTGGAGTCGTTGGAGCACAGGGATGTCGGCCTCGGTCGCGCGCCGGATCGTGTGTCCCGCAACGGCTTCGGGTTTCTCGACGAGCGGGCGGGTCTGCTTGATCGGGATCGAGTAGGTGTAGCCGAACTGGCGGTAGAAGTACGGGACGCCCATCACGAACTGGAGCAGGTGACCGCGTTCGGCGGACCTGTCGTGCGCCCAGCCCATCAGCTGCCGCACCAGGCCTCTGCCCTCGTACTCGGTGTCGGTGGCGACCTGTTCGATCTGGCCGGCGGGAAGGTCGACACCGTCGAGCGTCACGACCTCGTCCATCAGCGTGAGGGTGGAGACGATCCGGTCTCCGTCGGCGGCCACCCCGACCCAGTCGCAGCCCGCGTCCGGGTCGGTCATCAGCAGGCGGGCGTCCACGCCGTCGCTGGGGTCCATCCGTGAGACGACGAGCTTCTCGATCTGGGGCAGGTCTTCCGGGCGCGAGGTGCGAATGTCCACCCGGCCGAGTGTTTCCAGGGCGGTAGTTGTCCGCAAACGGTTTTACCGTCGTCCGCATGGACTGGAACAAGCAGCTGACGGACCAGCTCGACTTCCACTGGCGGATGCAGGCCAGGCCGCGGCTGGAAGGGCTGACCGACGACGAGTACTTCTGGGAACCCGTGCCGGACGTGTGGACCGTGCACCGGGACAACTCGATCGACTGGCAGTACCCGGCACCCGAGCCCGCGCCCGTCACCACGATCGCGTGGCGGATGGCGCACCTCATCGTGGGCGTGTTCAACATGCGCACGGCATCGCATTTCGGCGGACCGCCGGCCGACCACGCGACGTGGCGGTACGCGATGACCGCGGACGAGGCGTTGAAGCAGCTCGACGACGCCTACGAGGCGTGGACGGAAGGCGCGCGCAAGGCGGACCTCTCGCTTCCGGTGGGCCCGGCGGAAGGACCGTTCGCGGAGGAGCCGATGGCGACCCTGGTGCTGCACATCAACCGGGAGGTCATCCACCACGCCGCGGAGATCGCGCTGTTGCGCGACCTGTACCTGAGGGAGAGTTAGTCACTTCAAAGTGTCTACTTTCTAAAAGTTGGCGCTAACTTCAAGATGGTGTCCATCGAGATCATTTCGAAGGGGATCATCATGCGAGTCATCACGCAGAAGACCGTTGGCGACGCGTCCGTGCTGGAGGTCGCGGAGGTGGCGAAGCCGGTGCCCGGCGCCGGCCAGGTGCTGGTCAAGGTGGGGGCGGCCGGGGTGAACCCGGTCGACACGCACATCCGCGCCGGTGCGTTCCCCGCGCTCGGGGAGCCGCCGTTCACGCTGGGCTGGGACGTCGCGGGCACCGTCGAGCAGGCCGGCGAGGGCGTGCAGTTCGCGGCCGGTGACGAGGTGTACGGACTGCTCCCGTTCCCCGGCGCGGGTGGCGGTTACGCCGAGTACGTCGTGGCGAACGCCGCCGACCTGGTGCTCCGGCCCGCTCACCTGACCGTCGAGGAGGCGGGCGCGGTGCCGCTGGTGGCGCTGACGGCGTGGCAGGCGCTCGTCGGCAGGGGCGGGCTGTCCGCGGGCCAGCGCGTGCTGATCCACGCCGCTGCCGGAGGTGTCGGGCACGTGGCGGTGCAGATCGCGAAGGCGCGTGGCGCGTACGTGGTCGGCACGGCGTCGGCGGCCAAGCACGACTTCCTGCGCTCGCTCGGCGCGGACGAGCTCGTCGACTACCGGCACGAGGACTTCACCGAGATCGACCCCGTCGACGTCGTGTTCGACACGATCGGCGGGGAGTACGCGGAGCGTTCCGCCGCGGTGCTCAAGCCCGGTGGCGTGCTCGTGTCGATCATTCCCGGCAATCCGGGTTTTGACGTTGACCGAGCTGCGGACCTCGGCATCCGGTTCGAACTCTTCGGCAGCGTCTCCGCTTCCGGTGCCGATCTCGCCGCGTTGCCGCAGCTCAGGGTGCAGCTCGACCACGTCGTGCCGCTCGCGGACGCCGCGAAGGCGCACGAGCTCGTCGAGTCGAGGAGGACCACGGGCAAGGTCGTCCTGGTGCCGTGATCAAGCGTTAACCGCGCGTTGACCATGTCCACCGATCGTGTGCACAACATTCACACGATCGGGGAGTGCTCATGGTCCGGTGGAACCCACTGGCGTTAGTCATCGGTTTGTTGGCGGCGGTCGGCCTGTACGGGGCGACCGCCGCTTCCGCAGAAGGGCCGCTGACCGTGGCCCAGGCGATCGGCCAGCAGGACGGGACGGTCAAGACGGTCAGGGGGTACGTCGTCGGCCAGCCCACCGCCACGAACACGGTCGTCACGTCGAACTACCCGAACGACTACGCGCTCGCGTTGTCCGACGCGGCCGGCGCGACGAACCCGCCGAGCATGATCTACGTGCAGATCCCGTCGGCGTTCCGCGCGTCCTGGGGCATGAAGTCGAACCCGTCGTTGCTGGGCAAGCAGATCGACGTGACGGGCACCCTGAGCGCGTACTTCTCGCACCCCGGTCTGACCTCGTCCACGGCGTTCGCGTTCGCCGGCTCGACAACACCGCCGCCGACGTCGTCGACACCCGCGACCTGCGAGACCTACTACACGGGGGCCTGCGGCAAGAGCGGTGCGGCGTTGAAGACCGCGTTGAACACCATCATCAGCAAGCAGACCAAGCTCAGCTACGACCAGGTCTGGAACGCGCTGAAGGTCACCGACCAGGACCCGGCGAACTCGAACAACGTGATCCTGCTGTACAGCGGCATCTCGCGGTCGAAGTCGTTGAACGGCGGCGGCAACGACAACTGGAACCGCGAGCACGTCTGGGCCAAGTCGCACGGTGACTTCGGCACCGCCACCGGTCCCGGCACCGACCTCCACCACCTGCGGCCGGAGGACGTGAACGTGAACGCGACCCGCGGCAACCTGGACTTCGACCTGGGCGGCTCGGCGGTTCCGGAAGCTTCGGAGAGCAAGTACGACGGCGACTCGTTCGAGCCGCGCAGCGCCGTGAAGGGTGACGTCGCGCGCATGATCTTCTACATGGCCGTGCGCTACGAGGGCACCGACGGCTTCCCGAACCTGGAGCTCAACAACTCCGTCAACAACGGGACCGCGCCGTACCACGGCAAGCTCTCGGTCCTGAAGCAGTGGAGCCAGGCGGACCCGCCGGACGCGTTCGAGAAGCGGCGCAACCAGGTGATCCACGACAGCTACCAGGGCAACCGCAACCCGTTCATCGACCACCCGGAGTGGGTCGCCGCTATCTGGCCGTGAGCCGTTCGAGGAAGGGGCGTTGCGCGGAGACGATCTTCGCGCTCGCCTCTTCCACGCTGAACCACTCCACCCGGTCGACCTCGGGGAACGTCTTGCGCTGCCCCGACTTCGGCGGCCACTCCAGCTCGAACGTGCCGGGCGTGACCGTCTCCGGGTCGAGGTCGCCTTCGAGCGCCCACACCGTGATGACCTTGCCGGAACCCTTGGCCTCGCCGAGCGGGATCAGCTCGCCTTCCGGCACCGGCAGCCCGAGCTCCTCCTCGAACTCGCGGCGCGCGGCCGCCTCCGGCACCTCCTCGTCGGTGTACTCGCCCTTCGGCACCGACCACGCGCCGGCGTCCTTGCGGGCCCAGAACGGGCCGCCCATGTGTCCGAGAAGTACCTCCAGCTGTTCGGTTCGTCTGAAGAGCAGGATTCCGGCGGACCGTTTCATACTGTCCAGCATGGCGGACTGGGTCCTGCACGTGGACCTCGACCAGTTCATCGCGGCGGTCGAGGTCCTGCGCGATCCGTCGTTGCGCGGCAAGCCCGTGGTGGTGGGTGGCAACGGCGACCCGACCGAACGCGCCGTCGTGGCCACGGCGTCCTACGAGGCGCGCGAGTTCGGCGTGCGGTCCGGGATGCCGCTGCGGACGGCGTTCAAGAAGCTGCCGGACGCCGTGTTCCTGCCCGCCGACCACGCGTTGTACGAGGCGGCTTCCGCCGACGTGATGGCCGTGCTGCGGTCGTTCCCGGTGGTCGTCGAGGTGATGGGCTGGGACGAGGCGTTCGTCGGTGCGTCCTGTGATGATCCTTTCGAGCTGGCCCGGTCGCTGCAGGCGGCGGTGCTGGACGCGACCGGGTTGCACTGCTCGGTGGGCATCGGCGACAACAAGCTGCGCGCCAAGATCGCGACCGAGTTCGGCAAGCCCGCCGGCGTCTTCCAGCTCACCCGCGAGAACTGGGTCGAGGTGATGGGGCACCGGCCGACGTCGGCGCTGTGGGGGATCGGCAGCAGGACCGAGCGCAAGCTCTCCGAGCTGGGCATCTCGACCGTCACCGACCTGGCGTCGGCGTCCGTCGACGCGCTGGCCGAGCGGTTCGGGCCGCGGATGGGCCCGTACTTCCGCAGCGTGGCCCTGGGGGCCGGTGACACGGTGGTGAGCGCGACGCCGTGGGTCGTGAAGTCGCGTAGCCACGAGAAGACGTTCCAGAAGGACCTCGCGTCGTTGGAGGACATCCGGCGCGAGGTCGTCGCACTGGCCCACCAGGTCGCCGCGGACGTGGTCGCCGAGGGGCGCCCTGCGGTGCGCGTCGGCGTGAAGGTGCGCTTCGTGCCGTTCTTCACCAAGGTGCGTGCGATGAAGCTGCCTGCGCCGACGTCCTCGGCTTCGGAGCTGGCAGCGGCCGCCCTGGAGGTGCTCGACCGCTTCGAGCACGGCCGCGCGGTACGTCTTTTGGGGGTACGCGCGGAATTCTCTGAGGATCCTGTCGAACCGAGTGCTTCTTCTTCGACGTACTAGTAAGTACACGCTTTACCGCTAGGAGAAGAAGATGACCGCCTCATCGCTCACACACCGCGACCGCGCAGTTCTCAGAGCAGTTGCCGACGGCAGGTGCGAGATCGCCGGAAGCTCCCTCCTCGTCGACGGCCTGTGCTGCGCCGACCAGTTCGTCGGCCTGCGCCTGACCTCTGCGGGCCTGATCAGCACCCGTCCCGGCCCCGCCGCGCTGACCAGCGCCGGCCACGCGTTGCTCGACGCCGCCTGATTCTCAATTCCCGGGGATCTCGTTCTTGCGGAAGATTGACATCAGGTACTTGTTCTCGAGCTGATAGCCGCCGTCTGGGGTTCGGTACTGTTCTGTCGCGGCCTTGATCTTCTCCGCGACGCTTTCTTCACCCTCGCTCTCGATCATGCGCTGGTAGCCGCCTGTGCTCAGGAAGCCTCGCAGCATCGTGTCCTCATCCGGATAGTGCTGAGGAATGTCGATCGTCAGGTTCTCGTGCGGTTCCGGCATCTCGGGGCGACGGCGACCGCTGGGGCCCCTGATCGCCCACCCGACGGCGAGGATGGCGCTCGTGTGCTCGGGGTGCCAGTCGCACACGACCACGTAGTCCTTGCTGACCCTTACGGCCTCCGCGAACGCGGCTTCGGGGTCAGGTGCGAAGAACAGCGCGTTGAACCCGGTCACGACGTCGAACGTGCCGTCCTCCCAAGGCAACCGCCCCAGAGCACGCACGTGGAACTCCGCCGCGGGCGCGGCGAGTCGGGCCAGCCTGATCATCTCGTGCGACGCGTCGATCCCGGTGGCGTGCGCCCCCGCTTCCGTTGCCAGAGCGCAGAACTCGCCGCTGCCGCACGCCAGGTCGAGGACTTCGGTGCCTTCCCCGATGTTCGTGCGTTCGACGGCGGTCTTCCACGCGGGCATGGACATCTTCGCGCCGAGCGCGGCTCGCTGCGCGGCCCGCCGGCCCCAGAGTTCGCCCTCTGGCGTGGCGTCAGTCATGATCCGACCCTAGCCAGAAATCCGCTCGCCCGGATGCGGACCATGGTGGACATGGGTGTCTTGGAGCGAGTGCTGCGCGCGTTGGGCGGAGAAGAGGCGCTGGACCGGCTCGCGAGTCTGCCGGGCAGCGACCTCACCAGCGTGCTGCTCGCGTTGATGCGACGGCGCGCGGACGCGTTGTCCGGGCCGGACGTGTTGCGGCAGTACCGATCCGACCGTTTCGTGGCACCCTCCGAGGTGCCGTTCGGAGTGCTGCGGGCCGCGGAGGACCGGCTGCTGGCCGCGTTGCCACCGTCGTTCTCCGTGCTGGGCCTCGCTCCTGTGGCACCGCTGGGAACCTGCTCGGCGGTGGCGGAGATGGACCAGAACAACGTGCTGTCGACGATCCGCGGCACGGAGGTGGCCGCCGACCCGACGAACGCGCTGGCGCTGGAAGCCGCGGTGCGCAGGCAGGCTGGCCCGGACGACGTGCGGCTGGCGGCGGTGCAACGCGTGGTGCGGGCGCAGTTGTTCAGCGGTGCCGGGAGGTTCGCCCACTTCACGTTGTTCGCGCTGGTGTCCGCGGGGCGTGACCGGGGGTCGCTGGCCTTTGAGCGCCAGCACTTTGCTGAGCACATCGCGTTCTTGCGAGAGGCGTGCGGGGACGTCGAGGTCCGTGTGACCGTGCTGGATCCTCGGTTCGAGGTGGTGCGCGGTGACCTGCCGTCCGATGCTTCTCGTCGCACCGGGTACTACAAGGGCTTGTGCTTCAAGGTTTTCCGCGACGGCGTGGAAATCGGCGACGGCGGGTTCGTCGACTGGACGCAGCGGCTGACGGGCAACCGCAAGGAGCGGTTGTTGATCAGCGGTGTGGGCGTTGACCGCTTCGCCACGCTCTGATTCCATGTGATGCCAACAGGTTCCGCGCGTGGCGTGTCCTTGAAATGACACCTTTCTGTCTACTGCGCTGGGCACCTCTGGCGGTGTGTCGATCAACTTGTTGTACCTAACCTCAGAGGTGGCCTCGTCGGCTGTCGGGGACCTGCGAGGAGGACGGCGATGGCGGCAGAGCTCAGGTGGATCCGAAGCTCCTACAGCGGTGGCGGCGGCGAGGCGTGCGTCGAGTTCGCCGTTGACCTGCAGAAGACCGTTCTGGTTCGTGACAGCAAGGATCGGTCCGGCCCTCAGCTCGGCTTCTCTGCACTCGCATGGTCCGCCTTCGTGGTGACGGTCTCTTCGTCTTGAGCGTGTGCCATCAGCGAGTTCGCTCGATCGAGCGAACTCGCTCAAGTCTGTCTTGACCATGTTCGACTCTGCATGTGGTGTCTTGACGCCTGGCGGTGTAAAACATGTCAATTTAAGGACGTTCACTTTGATTGCAGTCAGACTACTTGCACTCAACTTGCCAGGTGGCAAAATGGTGGCAGGCACGAACGCCGCGTGTGCCGGAGAGGGAGCGCTACGCCGTGACCGGTAAGGGAAACCCCGCTGCACAGCAGCGGAAACTGCTGAGTGAGTTGAAGCAGGCCCGAGAGGCCCGGAAGCTCACCCAGGACTCCGTCGCGGAAGCGCTCGACTGGTCCACTTCGAAGGTCATCCGGATTGAACAAGGCAAGAGCGGCATCTCGGTCACCGATCTGAGGGCGCTGTTGCACCACTACGGGATCACCGAGCCGACGCGTGTCGATGAGCTGGTCGACCTCGCTCGTGCGACCAAGCGACCTGCCTGGATGGCGAGGTACCGGGGCCTGCCCAAGGGGTTCGCCCAGTTCATCGAACTCGAGTCGGTAGCGATCCGTTGCAGGTACGTCCAGACCTCGATCATCCCGGGCATGTTGCAAACGCGCGGCTACGCGACCGCGATCGTCAAAGCGGGTGGCGAAGATCCTGATGCCGTGCAACGGGGTGTCGACATCCGAATGCACCGGCAGAACCTGATCGGCCCCGAGGGGCCGGACATGTTCTTCATCGTCGACGAGTCGGCGTTCCACCGGGTGATCGGTGGTGACGAGGTGATGCGCGAACAGCTCCTCCACATCAAGGAGCTGGCCGCGACCGACCAGATGTCCGTTCAGGTCGTCCCGTTCTCCGCGGGTACGCACCCCGCCATGAAGGGGTCCTTCTCCATCCTCGAGATCAGCGAGGACGAGGAGGACTACTCGTTGTTCCTGGAAGAGCTGTACCGCCCGTCGCTGCTCCAGGTCGACTCGGAAGTCGTGCGGGAGTACCTCACGTACTTCTTCCAGCTCGAGAAGTTCGCACTGCCCGCCAGCGAAACGCCGCGCGTCATCGATGAGCGGCTCAAACACCTAGGAGGCTGACCAGCTCGAAGTCGGACGGGTGCCTGCGCCAACAGACACCCGTCCGGTGGCAACGCCGCTATCCCGCACCACAGCGCAAAGTGAGGCGAGTGGACAACGCCGTCGTCAGCGTATGACGTTCGACCGGTTCTGACTTCCGCCATCAGGGCCCTTCCGGCGCGATGGCCTCGCCTCATCGATCCAGAGTGATCGGTGGCCGCAGGTCACCCCCCGCCCACCAGGAGGCCCGCATGAGCACCAGACGACCCACCTCGTCCCCCCGCTGGATCGCCGCGACGCGGGGGAGTGGCGATGAACGGCCTCTTCATTAGTTACAGCAACAGCGACGGCGGTTCTGCCGCCTCCGCGCTGGTGGCCGGCTTGCGGTCACGGGGGTTCGACGTGTGGTGGGACGGTGATCTGCCCGCCGTCCAGCCGTTGGCCATCACGTCGTGGATGGAAGAGGGGTTCCGCGACCGCACCGTGCTCGTGGTCGTCTCGCCGGACTACCTGAGGGCCTTGGAGTCCAACGGTTTCGTCGAGCGCAAGGGCATCAGGTACGAGGCGAGGTTGTTGCGGCACAAGCTCTACCACCACGACGAGGCCTACCGGTGCGGTGTCGTGCCGGTGGTGCCGCCGCGGTTCGACAAGAACCAGTTGCCCGCGGTGTTGCAGTCGCTGGTGATTCACACCTTCGACCCGGTCACCGGAGCCGGGCTCGAGGTGCTGGTGAAGGCGCTCTCGGGCGCGGGGGGTGGGGAAGGTGGTGTGACGATGAGCGTGGAATCGACCACGGCGTCGCCGAGCGTGCGGGAACTGTTGCGGGACCTGGAAGATCTCGATCCAGCCGAGCCGGCGGCACACGCGCTGGCGTTGCGGCTGGTCGAGATCGGCGAGGGGGACATCGAGCTCGCGAGGTCGTTCGACTCGGTGGTGGGTGCTGCCAAGGCACACGGCGACGTGGACCTGGTGCGGCGCACGTCCGAGATGTGCCTGCGCACGCTGTCCGCGACCGAGCGCCTGCGCGGTGAGGGGGCGCTGGAGGCGAAGATCCTCATCGAGGGGCAGGCGTGGTACCTGTTGCGCGAGCACCGGTTGGTGCGGGCCGCCGCAGCCGCGGAGGACGGCACGAAGATCGCGGAGAAGTACCGCGACCTGTACACGGCGGCGCGCGGAATCCTCTGCCACGCAACGGTGTTCCTGCGCATGGCGGCTGAGGGCGTGGCGTTCGATCGTGACTTCTACCTGCGCAAGAGCGAACTGCTTCTGCTGCAGGCGATCGAGCGGTTCTGCACGATCTCCGGCCGCGCGAGCGAGGAGGCGGGGATGTGCGCCTCCCTGAGCGCGGAGTGGTGGCTGGCGCGTTTCCAGCTGACGGGTGACCGGGCGAACCTCACCGTCGCGGTGAAGAAGGCGATGACCGCCGAAGTCCTGCTGACACCCGGTGGTGAGCGGTACTCGTGGCTGATGGTGTTGCGCGCACGCCTGTGTCACGCCGCGCGCAAGTACAACGAGGGCAAGGAGTTCGTCACCGGCGTCATCGAGGCCGACGCGTATCCGGAAGCGGTGGCGAGGTCGCACCAGGTCCGTGCGGAACTCTCGCTCGGCAGCCGCGACAGGGCGAGCGCCGTCCGCGACCTCCTGGTGGCAGAGGAGAAGTTCCGCGGTCTGGGCTACGACTACGCCGCGGCCACCTGCTGGTGGTCGATCGCCCGGCTCGACCCGGCGAGGGTCACCGAGGTCAGGCTCACCGCCGCCGACATCGACGAGCTCGAGGACCTGACCGCGGACCCCCGGACCCTGCGCAGAGCCGTGCTGGAGTACGAACGGGCGAGCGCACGGCGTTTCGGGCGCCGATGTCCTCCGGACTGGCGCTTCCTGGTCGAGCGCGTGCGGTACGCGTGAGTCACTTCTCGGCGTAGCGCTTGGCGAGTTCCTCCTCCCGGTCGGCGGGCCAGGGGCAGCGGATCTCGCCCTGCGTGGCGGCGAAGAACAGCTCCAGGTGCACGTGCCACGCGGCCAGGGCTTCGGGGCCGTGGGCGTTCTCCTGGACCAGCGTGACCGTGGTGCCCTGCAACGGGACGTGCTCGAACTCCCAGCGCACCACGCCCTTCGGCTCGCCGTCCTGGAGCCACTCGTACTCCAACAGGCGCGGCGGCTCGGACCTGATGAGCGCGCCCGGCGTGAGACCGGGGTGGACCGCCCGTTGCGGGACTTCGCCTTCGGTGCCTTCGGTGAGGACCTGCCACACGTCGTCGAGCGGCTTCCAGACGAGCTCGCGCACGAACTTCACGCCCGCGGGGGTGTCGACGCCCTCGTCGAGGCCGAACTCCCTGACGTAGTGCTCGATGCGCGGAAGCCACTCCGCCGGCGGCTCGAACCTCGTGCCGTCCGCGTGAGCGACCAGCGCGTCCAGGCAAGTGATCCAGCCAGGTGCGTCGCGGCCGGCCGACAGCCTGTTCGTGACCACCGCCGTGAGGACCAGCAGGCAGCCGCCCTCGTCGGGCAGGATCTCGAAGCGCAGCACGTCGTTGATCCACCGGAACGCGAACACCTTCGGCGGATCGGACTCGAGCAGCTCGCCCTCGCCGCCGTCGGAGTCGACTGGCGCCGCCTCGGGGAACGTGAAGCGCATCTTCCGGCCGTCGATCTCGACCTCGGCCGGGAACCAGTGCTTCATCTCGGCCGGATCGGTGACGACCCGCCAGACCTTCTCCGGCGAGTGCCGCAGCCTGCGCTCGAAGCGCAGGACGGGCTTGCCCTCGATCATCCGCAGTTCGACGTCCACGGGTCAGTCCCCTTCGATCTCGTCGAGTCGTCGTTCGAGCGCGTCCAGGCTCCTCTCCCACATCCGCCGGTAGGGCGCGAGCCAGGCGTCGATCTCCGCGAGCGGCCCGGGCGAGAGCCGGTACCAGCGCCGCTGGGCGTCGGTGCGCACCTCGACCAGACCGGCTTCCCTCAGCACCTTGAGGTGCTTCGAGACGGTCGGCTGGGTGAGCGTCATCCGATCGACCAGGTAGCCGACCGGGCGCTCGCGGTCACGCAGGAGTTCGAGGATCTCCCGGCGGCTCGGATCCGCCAGGACGGCGAACGTAGATGCCATGTGGGTAATATAGCTCGATAGGCATATAGGTGTCGAGTGCTGCTGCCTTGGTGGTGGGTGGTGGGTGATCGGCTGCGGGGCGCTACGCGGAGGGCGGCGCCATGTCAGCGGACCGTGCCATGCCAGCGGACCGCGCCGCACCGGTAGGCAATGCCGCACCGGTAGGCAATGCCGCGCCAGGAAGCAATGCCGCGCCAGGAAGCAATGCCGCGCCAGGAAGCAATGCCGCGCCAGGAAACAATGCCGCGTCGGTGGGCAAGGTCACGCCGGTGGGCAAGGTCGCGCCGGGTGGGCAAGGTCGTGGAGGCGAGCATTGGCCAGGCCCTGCCCGCCTATGACGCTGCTGGCCGGCACGGCGCTGCTTAGCGGCACCGGCACCGGGCTGCGATGGTCGCGTACCCCTCGCGCCACCTCACCTCGCGTGCTCTACGAGTCGGCCAGGCGGATTGCCACCTCCGTGGTCCACTTGCTCGGGTCCGGCTGCACCGCCGGGTCGGTGAAGTACGTCTCGAGGCGCGCGCCCCACCTGTCTCCGTCCCGGTCGAACCGCGCAGTGCCGGCGAGCATCCGGTCGGTGACGGCGGCCAGGCCGTCCGGACTGCCCTCGTGCAGCGCTATCGCGTACTGGCCGGCGGGCAGCGTTGAGGTGAACACGTCGCCGTCGGCGGGCACCTCCGCGATGGTGGGGATGCCCGCCTCGACCTCGAACTCCTCGCCGGTCACGCGTAAGTACCGCAGGAACGGCGCGCCGAGAACGGGTAACTCGCGATCGGCCAGCCACTGCACGACCTCGGGCAGGCGGTCGGCGATCTTGGCGAACGTCTCCGTCGTCACCGTGGCCCTGACTGCGGCGTAGGGGTGGGCTGCGCGTGTCTCGATGTCCATGTCGTCACGGTAGCCACGGGCACCGACAGAAAATCCGCGTCTGACTGGAGGCGCTCCCGATTAACGTGAAACCCATGCACCGCACCCTCTCCGTGGCCAGCTCCCCGGTGCGCGACCTGCTCGCGCTGACTTCGCGTCCCGAGGTGATCTCCTTCGCCGGCGGGCTTCCCGCCCCCGAACTGTTCGACCTGGACGGTGTGCGCGCCGCCTACGACCTCGCGTTGCGGGACCGGTCAGTGCTGCAATACGCGCCCACAGAAGGAAACCCGGCCCTTCGGGCGCTGGTCTCCGACCGTCTGACGGGTCGTGGACTGCCCACATCGGACGTCCTGGTCACCACCGGCTCGCAGCAGGCCCTGACCCTGGTGGCCACCGCGCTGCTGGCACCGGGTGCCGTGGTGGCGGTGGAGGAACCTACGTACCTGGCCGCGCTGCAGTGCTTCCAGATGGCCGGCGCGCGCATCGTGCCCGTCGCCAGCGACGCCGACGGCCTGGATCCGTCCTCGCTGCGGTCCGTCGTGGCCTCGGAGAAGCCCAGCCTGCTCTACCTGGTGCCGACGTTCGCAAACCCGACCGGGCGAACTCTTTCAGCCGAACGCCGCGTGGAGATCGCCGAGATCGCCGCGGAACACGACCTGTGGGTCGTCGAGGACGACCCTTACGGCGAGCTCCGCTACCGGGGCTCGGCGGTCGCCCCGCTCGCTTCCATCAGCGACAGAACCGTTTATCTCGGCAGCTTCTCGAAGATCGGCGCTCCCGGCATGCGCCTGGGCTGGCTGCGTGCACCCGCGGACCTGCTCCGCACGCTGGTGATCGTGAAGCAGGCCGCCGACCTGCACACGTCCACTGTGGACCAGGCGGCCGCCGCGGTGTACCTGGAGCACAACGATCTCGACGCACACGTCGCCCGCTTGTGCGTCGAGTACGGCGCACGCCGGGACGCGATGATCTCCGCATTGCCTGGAACGGTCCCCGAAGGCACAACGTGGAGCGACCCGGACGGCGGCATGTTCGTGTGGCTGCGGCTGCCCGGCGAAGCGGACAGCGCGGTGCTGCTCAAGGAGGCGCTGCGCCACGACGTGGCTTTCGTGCCCGGCGCGCCGTTCTTCGCGACCACGCCGGATCACGCGACGTTCCGGATGTCGTTCACCACCAACACACCGGCCGAGATCGTGGAAGGCATGGCGCGGCTGGCGAAGGTGCAGAGGTGAGCCTGCTCGACGATGAGACGTTGTGGAGGTCGTCGGTCGTCGCGAACTGCGCGATGAACCGCGAACGAGGCCTCGCGAGCTACCGGCGCGAGCTGGGGGCTGACCTCTCGTTGCGGCCCGGTGCGCGGTGGGAGCCGGACCCGGTGTGCGTCGCGCGGACGGGACGCCGTTCGGCCGCGTGTTGACCAAGGCGTTGCGGGAGGCGGGTTCACGTACGAAAACCGCAGGCGTCGCATCGGCTGGACCGGCGACGGGCAGCCGACGCTCCCGTTCGTCTACCTGGGTGCGGACGACGCGGCCGGCCCGAACTACACCGGCCAGCCCGCCGTCCACTCCCGTTACGAGCCCTGCTGAACCCAGGGGCCGACGCCGGCCACGCGGTCGACCGCGATGCGCGTGACGAAGCCGGGCGGCGGGTTGTCCATCGGCGGGAACTTCACGTCCGGGCCGAGGTAGGTGTGTGCGAGGCGCTGGAGCAGCTCTGGCGCCCCGCCCTCGGTGATGCGTGCGGTGCCGTAGACGACCAGGTACTCCTGCAGGCCCATTTCGTTGATCTCGGGCGTCTCGACGGACAGGACCACGCGGCCGTCGTTGCGGATGTTGCGGACCTTCTGGTGCGCGGCGAGGTGGCCGGAGACGATCTCGTCGCCGTCCAGGCCCACCCAGACGATCGTGACCTGCGGGGAGCCGTCCGGGCCGAGTGTGACGAGGTGGCCGAGTGCCTTGGACTCCAGCACCGCCCTGGCGGATTCGGGAAGCATGACGGCGACGCTACGCTGGTTCGCGTGGTTCAGCCTGGTCTTGGCAGACCCAGGAAACAGCGGGTCTGGTTCGGCCTCGCGGACGGGCCGATCGTGGTCGCCATGAAGACGTTTCTGATCACGGGTGGCGGTAGCGGCATCGGCCTGGCGACGGCACGGGTGCTGGTGGAGGAGGGCGCTCGGGTCGTGCTGGCCGGGCGTTCGGAGGAACGGTTGGCGTTGGCGCGCAAGGAACTCGGCGTCGAGACCGTGGTGGCCGACGTGTCGAAGCTCGCCGACGTCGAGGCGTTGACGGAGCAGGTCGGTGAGGTCGACGGGGTGTTCGCGAACGCCGGGATCGGGGTGTTCGCGGAGTTTGTGAAGATCACCGAAGAGGACGTCGATCGGGTGCTGGCCACGAACTTCAAGGGCGTGTACTTCACGGTGCAACAGGCGCGTCTCAAGCCCGGCGCGTCGGTGGTGATCAACGCGTCGTGGACGGTCCATCGCGGGTTCGCGGGTGCGTCCCTCTACACGGCCAGCAAGGCGGCGGTGCACAGCCTGGCGCGCACACTCGGTGCGGAGATGCCACACGTTCGCGTGAACACGGTGAGCCCCGGCTACATCGCGACGGACATGTTCCGCGACAACACCGACGACGCCGAACCGTTCCGCCGGCAGGTGCCGATGGGGAGGCTGGGCGAGCCGGAGGACGTGGCGCACGTGGTCTCGTTCCTGCTGTCCGACCGCGCGGCCTACGTGACGGGGCAGGACTTCATCGTCGACGGCGGTCTGGTCGGGGCGATACCGGCATGATGGGATCCGTGAACGAGCTGGGGGAGTTCCTGCGCGCCCGTCGCGCGGCACTGGATCCGCCGGAACGGGCGTCCCGGCGCCGCGTTCCGGGGCTGCGCCGGGAGGAACTGGCGCAGCTGGCCGGGATCAGCGTCGACTACTACACACGCATGGAGCAAGGGCGCGCCTCGAACGCGTCCGACTCGATCCTGGACGCGTTGGCGCAGGCGCTCGGCCTGGACGGTGCCGAGCGCACGCACCTGTACCGGCTCGCGCGGCCCACGCGGGTCGCGGCGCCGTCGGAGGAGGTGCGGCCGGCGTTGCGGTGGCTGCTCGACGCGATCCACGGCGTGCCCGCGATGGTCCTCGGCAGGCGCCTCGACGTGCTGGCGTGGAACCCGCTCGCCGCGGCGCTGGTGACGGACTTCCGCGAGCAGCGGAACATGGTGCGGTACATGTTCACCGACCCGGCCGCGCAGGAACTGTTCGTCGGCTGGATGGACTGCGCGCGCGAGAACGTCGGCTACCTGCGTGCGGACTACGGCGTGCACCCCGACGACCCGGCGCTGCTCGCACTGGTCGAGGAGATCTCCGAGGTGTCACCGTTGTTCCGCACGCTGTGGGCCGAGCACCCGGTGCGCGAGCGCGGGCCGATGTTCAAGCGCATGAACCACCCGCAGCTCGGGCCGCTGGAACTGGCCGCGGAGCCGTTGACCTCGGACGCGGGGCAGATGCTGGTGACCTACGTGGCGGCACCTGGTAGTCCGTCGGAGGAGGCCTTGCGACTGCTGGCTTCGCTGGCCGTCACCTGACCGGGGCGTGGTCGTCGGGACGTCCCGCTGTCACGTGAACAGTTCGAGCGCGTCCTGGTGGTACTCGCAGCGCCCGCCACCGGTCGCGATGGTGCAGGGCGTGCCCTTCTTCGTGAGGGCACCGCACTGCAACGCCGGGTCGTGCACGTGGCACAGCCCGTTCGCGCCGGCCGTGATCGGGCAGGGCGTGCCCTTCTTGGTGGGCGCGCCGCACGGTTCGCCGCTCAGCTCGCGCGGTTGTCTCGGCTTGGCCGCCTTCTTCGGTTTTGCCTGGGGCTGCGTGACTTCCCGCCCCGTCACCTCCTCCACTCCGCGCACGGCCAGCCGGTCGGCGCGCTCGTTCTCCGGGTGGCCCGCGTGGCCCTTCACCCAGTGCCACTCCACCTCGTGCCTGTTGGCGGCTTCTTCCAGGCGGCGCCACAGGTCGGCGTTCTTGACCGGCTCACGGGCCTTCGTGAGCCAGCCGTTCGTCTTCCACCCGTGCACCCACGAGGTGATTCCGTTCCGGACGTACGTGCTGTCCGTGTAGAGCTTCACGGTGGACGGTCGCGTGAGGCTCTCCAACGCCGCGATGGGCGCCATCAGTTCCATGCGGTTGTTCGTGGTGGGGCCGATGTCACCGCCGTACATGTCCTTCTCGTGCTCGCCGTAGCGCAGCACGGCACCCCAGCCGCCCGGACCGGGATTGGGGCTGCACGCACCGTCGGTGTAGATCTCGACCTCCATGCGACATGAGGCTACCGACGGGGTCCGACACTCTTCCTCCGGCGGTTGTTCGCGATGATGTGGCGGAACATCTCGACCAGCGCCGGCGCGTTGATCGGCTGGTCGCGGTACACGGAGGTCATGCGCGCCGTCTTGTTCCCGTGGCCGCTCGTGATGATGTTCTCCGGGTCCGGCACGGCCGCCTTGTCGTAGAGCATCACGTTCACGTGGTCCTTGGTGCCGAGCAACGCGCAGATGTTGCCGTTCAGCACGAAGTACGGCCGGTTCGTGAACTTGATCGTCTCCTCGACGTCCGGGTCGGCCTCGTGGACGAGCCTGCGGACCTCGCGGCAGACGTCCTGCTGCCACTCGGGCAGCCCGGCGATGTAGTCGTCAACGCGCGTGTCGGTGTTCATAGCCCTATGTCGCCGCCGTTCGCCGTTTCTCGACATCATCATCAGGTGAACCGCCGCGCGCGTCGGGTCCTTGAACCCGAGCTTCTCGAGCTCCGCCGCCATGACCTGCCTCACCTTGCGCGGTCCCGTCTCCTGCCACGCCTCGATCGCGTCGGCGGCCGAACGCGACGAGGTCCTGCTCCAGGTCGGTGATCTTGTGGAATTGCCGCTCGATGAGCGCGATCTGGTCGTCCGCGGCCTGTGCGGAGCTTGCAGCAGCAGGAGGAGCTCGACGCGATGCTCGACGAACTGGTGGCGTTGAGGTTGGTGCGGGCGGTGGCGGCCTAGCGCGGCAGCCAGCCCCCCACCTGCACCGATCGGCTCAGTTCAGGTTGTCCGGCTCGCTGCGGATCGCCGGCATGATCTGGATGACCGCCCTGGTCATCTCCACCGTCAGCTCGGCGGGCCACGGCGGGAGCCACTCGCTGTAGATCTCGATCGCCGTCCCGTCCTCCGCGTAGAGGTCGGGATGCGCGCCCACGCTGAAGAACGTCATGCCGTCGCGGTGGTGCGTGATCTCCGGAGCGATCTCGTCGCTGAACCGGATCACGACCGCCGCGCCGGGCAGCAGCGTGTACTCGCTGGCCCAGGGTTCGAAGCACAGCCAGAGGGACTGCTCTTCCGCGCGCACCACGAGGTTCATGGCGGCCAGGGTGCAACCTCCACCGCGGTGGAGGTCAAGCGTGCGGCGGCGACCAGGTCGGCTTCCCGGCCGTGCCTCGCCACGGCCTGCAGCCCCACCGGCAGGCCGCAGGAGTCGAAGCCGGCCGGGATGCTGATCGCCGGGTGACCGCTGAGGTTGAACGTCCAGGTCAGCGCGGTGTTGATCCGCGCGCCCGGACCGTCGTGGCCGTGCGGCGGGCCGGGCGTGGTCGGCGTGAGCAGCAGGTCCGCGTGCTCGAACAGCTCGTCCAGTGCCGGGTTCGGGCCGCAGCGGTTCGCGAACCAGTCCGCGGCGGGGTCCGGCAGCGTCAGCGCGACGGACCGGGGCCGCAACGGTGCCGCCGCTTTGAACGCGATCTCGGCCTGTTCGTCGTCCACGGCCGCGAAGCCCAGGTCAGGCGACCAGACGGCGGTGGGCGAGCTGACCTCCGACGTGCCCAGATAGGTCGCCAGCAGGGTGGGGTCACGGGTGAACACGCCGACCGCCGCCCTTTCCGACGAGGTCGTCTTCAGGCCGAACACGCCGCACCACGCGGCCGGGATGCGGATCGACCCCGCGCCGTCGACACCCGTGGCCAGCGGCACGACCCCCGAGGCCACGGCGACCGCCGAACCCGCCGACGAACCGCCCGGTGTGCGGTCGAGGTTCCATGGGTTCCGTGTGACGCCACGAGAGTTGCGGCCCCACGTCTGCCAGGGAGTCGTGCCATCGGGCGTGGTGGTCAGACCGATGGGAACGCAGCCGAGCGCCATGAGTGCCTCACGATGGCTGCGGCGCTCACCGTGCTTCACCGCGATAGGCGTGCCGGCGAGCGGCAGCGACGGGTCCACCGGCGTGAACGAGCTGAAAACCTCGTGGAACGCGCACAGCACCTGTTCGACGCGCTCCAGCCGGGCCAGAGCCTCGCGAACCAGGTCAGGCATGATCCACCCCGTGAAATGGACTCGTGCTGTGCACCACCTGGCCGAACTCGCTGAGAAGTGCGGCGAGCTGCCGGCCTCGTTCTTCCGGTTCCAGGTGGTCGAGCTGTGGGTCTTCGGCGATCTGCTGGACGTGCCGAAAGATCTTGACATCATCGAGGTCGCGCTGGTCACGGACCTGCCGGTCGACGAGGTGCCGTGGATGACCGAACCGGTCGGGGCCGAGCACTGGGCCAACTCGACGCGGCTCTCGCGCAACCCGTTCACGGCGCGGTGGCGGTCGAAGGACGCGCCCGTGTGGAACCACCGCATCGAGCGGCCCGCGCTGATCTGGAGCGCCGCGGACGGCATCGACGAGGAAGCTCTGGTCGCGGTCGGCGACGGCACGGCTGAGCTGGTCAGGCAGGCCGCGCCGACGACGGAGGAGCTCCGCCGGCGCGTCGACGACGAGCTGGCGGTGAGCCTGGCCGCCCTGCGCAGGGCGAACCAGGACTACACCGACCGCCGCTGGGCTCCGGGCAAGCTCACGCCGCACTCGGACGCGCTGTGGCGCACGACCAGCGGGTACCTCGACCTGCTGGACGCGAAGTAGCGGTTTCGACGCGCAGGTCACAGTTCGGACGGCGCGCGCCGGACGAGGTGCTCGAGGTGGTGCGACATCGCGATCGCGACCCATCGTGACACCGTGCTCGCTGTCCTCCCGCCTGTTCTGCTGCACCCAACCAGTTCGCCGTCGCCCCAGGAGTAGTCCCGGCCGGCGAACTCCGGCCGGGAGACGAGCTCGTCGGCCAGGTCGGTGAAGGCCTCGCCGGCCGCGCCCGGCGCAACCTTGCCGGCGTCTCTGGCGAGTTGCCGGCGCATCGCTATCACGCAGTTCGGCACCGTGTAGTAGAGGTACGGGTTGATCGTGCGCGGTCCAGGCTTGCCCTGTGCGGGAGGTCGGGCGTGCACCACGCCGTAGTCGCCGTAGTGGAGTTCTGCGCCGTTCATGCGGCTCGCGATCTCCCGCCACAACAGGACTTCCGGCCGATCTCGGACCGCCGTCACGAACCCGTGCCGGTCGGCCGGGATCGACCCGGCGAGCAGCGTCGTCGAGGACGGGCCGAGGCGCGCGGTGAGCGATCTGGCGAGCGACAGCGCCGCCTCCGCCTGTCGTGGCTGAACGGCCTCCACGTGGCCCAGGTCGATGATCGCGTGCACGGGGTTGTCGTGGATCCGCGCACCGCGGCCGATCCGCCGGAGTTGGTCGTCGAGCTGGTCCGCGGAGAGGTCGAGGTGCCGAAAACGGATCACGACCGGTCGCGGCCGGTGCTCCTGGAGCATCGCGACCCTGCGCAGCTCGTCGTCCGTCGCCAGATCGGAGACGACGGGGATCAAGGCCGGGACGTCGGGGGCGAGCATGCCCCACCTGTCCAGGAGCGCCTGCTCGATGCGGTTGTCGAGGTGCTCGAACGGGCCGCCGGGGCAGTGGGAGAGCGCCGCCGCCGGGCTGAGCAGGTGCAGGTCGATCCACACGGGTTGCAGGCGTTGCGCCATGAGAACCGAGGCGTCGACCAGTGCTTTCATGAGTCGCCCGCGGCCTTCGGGCGCAACGGAGTCGAGCACTTCGACGACGACCCTGGGACTGTTCCGGCCGGTCAGGTTGAGCAGGGATTCGAACTCGCCCATCTTGCTCTTCATCGCGATCAAAGGCTTGAAGGACATGGCGCAGCCCCCTCCGCAGCGTCAGCTTCGATCATGCGTGGCTGCGAATCGGGGCGTGGCCCACCGGACGGGTGAAATCCCGGGTCAACGGGGACTTCGGGTGAGGGGCGTTCCTTGCCCAGCGTCGAGTCGTCGCCGTGGCCGGGGTAGAACCACGTGTCGTCGGGCAGGACGGCGAACAGGCGGTCCTCCACGTCGTTGATCAGGGACGCGAAGTTGTCCGCGGACGTGGTCTTCCCACACCCTTGGAAAGAGTGGATCACACCAGTGGTCAACACATCGCGATCATCGGTGACTGAGCTGCCACAGTGATGCGATGGGAAGCGACACGAGTCGGTCACCAAAGCCGATTGCCCCCTGTCGGCCGGTGTGTAGAACGATCCCCTGGGAGAACTGGTCGCCGAGGAGGTCGCGCAACGTCGCGAGTCCTCGGAAGTCTTCTCCGGTCACGGTATCTCTTGCTTTGGACTCGATACCGATGACCTGGCCGTCGTCTCGCTCCAAAACCACGTCGACTTCTGCTCCGCCGCTGACTCGCCAGTGATGCAACCGAACCGACGTCTCGCTCCAGGTGGCTTGCTTCGCGAGCTCGTTGACGATGAATGTCTCGACCAGCGGGCCGCGGGCCGGAGCGACCGGCTTGGCCAATGACTCCGGTGAAACACCCAGCAGCGAAGCGGCAAGTCCCGTATCGGTGAGGTGCAGCTTCGAGTGTTTTACGACTCGCGCAGTCAGGTTGCGCGACCAGGCCGGAAGCCGGTGGATCAAGAAAACTGCTTCGAGGAGTTCGAGGTATCGATTCACCGTGGTGCGATGAAGTCCTGTCTTGGTGGAGGTGTTGACGCTGTTGTGCTCCTGCGCGGTGATCGACGCGAGATAGGACAGCAGCGCGGTGATCGCGCTCGGCTCGTTGATTTTGGCCATCTCGCGGATGTCTCGTTCGGCGATTGCTTGCACATAGCTTCGGAACCAAGCCCTGCGTGCTCGTGTGCTCGTCATGAGTGCCGGCTCGGGGAAGCCGCCCCGGCAGACGCGCGCGAAGTAGTCGGCGCGATCCACCTGAGAGGGCGCGATGTGGCTCAGCGAGCGAGTTTCGTCGAACGCGATATCGATGAACGACTCGAACTTTCCCTCGAACTCGCCTTGTGAGAACGGCCAGACGTCCACGACAGCGCCGCGACCCGCCAGCGACTCGGACAAGCTCGGGGTTGTCAGGAACCGGGTGGACCCGGCGAGCACATAGCGACCAGGTCGTGGAATGGCGTCCACCTCTGCCTTGATCGCCCTCACCAGTGGGTCGCCGGCTCGTTGGATCTCGTCGATGAGCCTCGGTTCGCTGCCGGTATCTGCGAACGCCAGTGGGTCGCTGATCGCCGCCTGCAAGAGTTGTTCGTCGTCGAGGTTGAGCAACGTTCCGCCGTGGCGGTGCTGCAGGTGCCTGAGCAGTGTCGTCTTGCCGGCC
Source organism: Lentzea rhizosphaerae (assembly GCF_042649515.1). Lineage (NCBI taxonomy): Bacteria > Bacillati > Actinomycetota > Actinomycetes > Pseudonocardiales > Pseudonocardiaceae > Lentzea > Lentzea rhizosphaerae. Next base: position 176,345 of record NZ_JBHRZI010000019.1, read on the forward strand.
TGGCGTGGTCCGTTGAGTATCACGACACGGAAGGTCGACAGGTACTCCTCCGCGACGCCGGAGCACGCGCGAACCAGGTCTGACTCGGTCACAAGACCTCTCAGCAGTGAGAACGACGGGCGACTGGCGTGTGAGTGTACATCTCACGGCATCTCAAGCCGACAGACCACGATCAGGTGGACCGACATTCTACAAGCATTAGAACCGACAGATTGCTGATCTTCGCACCGTGCGCCGAGTCCGCTGTCATCGGTCTCACGGGCTCGAACCGTGCCGGACGGATCTCGCGCGACGGAACCGGTCGTGGGTTGCCCAGCGGTCCCCGCGACGATGTGTAACGGCCGCCTGCTGCCAGAACGACTAGCGGGTGAGTTGGTGCCACTGAGCGCGCCGTGAGCCGATAGGAGTATTCGGTGGACGGGTACGGAATTTCTGTCGACTTCGATGGTCAACAGCTCGTCGTCCAGCCCAAGAACGCACTGACGAAGGTGGCGCTGGGCCGGAGCAGGCTCGTGGTGACCAGCGCGGACCTGGTGTCAGTCTCGATGACAAGGGCCGGCCTGTTCCGGAATGGCCGTCTGGATCTCGTCGTTCGAGACGAACGTCCTTGTCAGCTGCACTTCACCCGTAGGCAACAGGCGGATTTCGAGCAGCTGTATCGTGGGCTGCGTTCATTCTGCGCGGGAGACGCAACCATCCCCGAAGTCTCCTCGCGGGAGTCGAAGCAGCAGCCTCGCCCCGCATCAGCTGAACGTTCGACAGGAAAGTCCCTCCTGCTGCGGGGTTCTGGCTGGTTCGGCCAAGAGGTGGTTGGCGAGTCGCACTACTTCCAGGCGTTGCGCGGCCTGGCCGGCGCAACGTCGACCGGTGAGCGGGAAATGACTGCTCAGTTGCGCCGTGAACCGTCGAATCGCCACGATCGCAACGCGGTCCAGGTGTTGATCGAGGGGCGGCTGGTCGGTTACCTGCCGCGCGAATCAGCCGTCGAATACGTGACTCCTCTGCAGGCGGTGGAACAATCCGGCAAGATTGCCCAGTGTCGTGCACGGGTCTGGTGGCGTCGTGGTCCCGGAGACTTCATCGCCAGCGTATCGCTCGATCTTGCTGAACCATCAGTCCTGTTCCCGATCAACGATGTTGATAGCCGGTCGCGCCACATGTTCATTCCGTCGGGACGCTCTTATCAACTGACTCGCGAAAGTGAGCATTTGGACGTGCTGGGACCGCTCATGAGTCGTGCCCAGGCGCAGGGCAAGGCTCTGGTCGTCGCCAGTCTCCGAGTTCTTGAGCGTTCCGGCCCGCGATCGAAGAGCGAAGTTGTTGTGGTCTACGTCGATGGCCGGGAAATCGGCGAGTTGACGAAACAAACATCGGCCAAGCTGTCGTCGATCGTGCGTCCGCTGCAGGAGGCCGGGATCACGTGTTACGCCGATGTCGTGCTGACGGGGAACGCCTTGGCCGTTGAGGCGAAGCTCAACATCTCGCCGCCGGAAGCGTTGCCGGGCGACTTCGTGCGGCAACTGCAGCTTGCGGTTCGGCAAGCCTGACGCACGTCCGGGCCCCATGTGCAGGTCACCGCGTCGGCTCACCAGCCGCGGGCGCGCCACTCCGCGAGTGAGGGGCGTTCCTTGCCCAGCGTCGAGTCGTCGCCGTGGCCCGGATAGAACCAGGTGTCGTCGGGCAGGACGGCGAACAGGCGGTCCTCCACGTCGTTGATCAGGGATGCGAAGTTGTCCGCGGACGTGGTCTTTCCCACACCCCCCGGAAAGAGCAAATCACACTGGCGGTGAACATCGGCACCACCGCACCTGCTCCTACGGGGCCAGTCGCCAGAGTGCGTCAAGCGGCAGGGCCTTGATCTTCTCGCCGAACGGCAACGTCTGCTGACCGGCGTAGAGCACGTACCCGGCGACGAATCGATCACCCAGATGGTTGGCCAGATTTCGCAAGCCGGCGAGGTCTTCAGTACGTACTGTCGCCCCTGCTTTGACCTCTACCCCGATCACTCGGCCGTCTGGTGTCTCGATGACAGCATCAACCTCCTGCTTGTCCTTGGTGCGGTAGTGGTACAGCCGTCCACGTTCCTCGGACCAGGTCAGCTGGCGAGCGAGTTCCATGACGACGAAGTTCTCCATCATCGGTCCTGCGGCTCCGCCTGGCTCACCGAGCCGCACAGGATCTTGACCGATGAGGTGACACGCGATTCCGGTGTCCACAAAGGCAAGTTTGGGCGTGCCTACGGCACGGCGTGTCTGGCCGGATGACCACGCGGGGATGCTCTTGATGAGAAAGACCGACGCCAACAACTCCAGATAGCGAACCAGGGTGGTCCGCGGGATACCGGACTGAGAGGCAAGAACGGTCGGTTCCAGCAGGCCACCGGCGCGCCCGGCGAGCAGGGCGATCAGCTTGAGCAAGTCGCCTCGACGCTCGATGTTCGCCAGTTCCAGGACGTCACGTTCGATCAAGGTCGACAGGTAGGAGTCGAAGAAGGCTGTGCGGCGGCGTGGAGTGCGACGCGTGGCTTCCGGGAAGCCGCCGACGACGAGGCGTTCCAGGTAGTCGCGGCGCCGCAGTTCGGATGAGTGGTCGATCCGAGGGCCATGCCGAAACGCAGCGTCCACAAATCGGTCGGGAGATCCATGCATCTCTCCCTGCGAGAACGGCCATAGCTCGATTACTTCCATACGCCCAGGCAAAGCGTCCGGGAGAGTTCGCCTGGCCAAGATCCGTGATGAGTCTGTCAGGAGATAGCGGCCTGGAGTGGGATTCAGATCCACCGACACCTTGATCGGCTGGAGAAGCTCCGGAACCAGCTGGATCTCGTCGATGACCATGAGATTGTCGTGTTCGACGAGCCCGGTCGGATTGTCCTTGGCGGCACGTAGCGTCGCCGGGTCGTCGAGAAGGCGCAGCACTGTGGGCTGATGATCGGTGGCGAGCCTGGTCAGCGTGCTCTTGCCCACCTGCCGAGCACCGTTGACCAGGACAACACGTGTGTCCTCAAGCGCCTCATGAACCAACGATTCGGCGCGGCGGGGGGCCAGGTCGGGCGTGGCGGACATGGACCCAGCGTGCCCTACAAGCAAGATCAGTGGTCATCTGGACGCTGCTCACGTGGTCATCTGGACGATATCTGCGTGGTCATCTGGTCGACATGATGATGGTGAGGTGGACGCTTGCTCGGCGGAACCTTCCCGTAGTGCAAGCGCCCGGCATCTCTCGGTCAGTCCCAGGATTGGCCGTTGGCTCGCGGGCGTGCGCGGACTTGTTCAGCTCACCAGCCGCGGGCGCGCCACTCCGCCAACGAGGGGCGTTCCTTGCCCAGCGTCGAGTCGTCGCCGTGGCCCGGATAGAACCAGGTGTCGTCGGGCAGGACGGCGAACAGGCGGTCCTCCACGTCGTTGATCAGGGACGCGAAGTTGTCCGCGGACGTGGTCTTTCCCACACCCCCCGGAAAGAGTGAATCTCCGGTGAAGAGGTGGGGGTGGCCGTTCGGGTCGTCGTAGAGCACCGCGATCGAGCCCGGGGTGTGGCCGCGCAGGTGGATGATCGACAACGGGACTTCGCCCACGTTGATGGTGTCGCCGTGCTCCACCTGGACGTCCGGTGGGACGGGCAGGACGGCGGCGTCCAGTTCGTGGGCGACCGTGTTCGAACCGTGGGCGCCGGCCAGTGCTCCCAACGCCTGCCAGTGATCGGCGTGCTGGTGCGTCGTCACGATCGTGCGCAGGCGCGGGCGTGAGGGGATGTGGCCGAGCAGGTCGGACAGGCGCTCGTAGTCGTTGGCCGCGTCGATGAGCAACGCCTCGTTCGTGGACCGGCAAACCAGCAGGTAGGCGTTGTTGTCCATCGGTCCGACGGAGATCTTCGTGATGGTCAGCGCGTCCAGCGTGCGACGGGCGGCGGGGCCCTCTGGATCGACGTGACCGGTGTAGTTCTCGAGTACGTCCACGGTGGCAGACCGTAGTCGCTCGATGCGGCGAGACGCACACCTTCAGGTTGCATACAGGTCTCACTCGTAGGGTAAGTAAGGATCAAGCTCCGACCCCCGAGTACGCCGAAAGAACCAACGAACAGGTCCCCGCCTCTCGTGATTCCAGCGCAACGAGCAAAGCCCAGGACGGCCCGCAGGGTCAGCTGGGACGTCCTTCGCGTCGTCGCCATCGGGTGCGTGTTGCTCCACCACGCGACGCTCGTCAGCGTCAGCAGCCATCCCGATCTCGGCCCGCTGCCGTTCACGTTCCCGATGTCGATGGGCGCCAGCACGTTGATGGTCATCTCGGCCTTCTTCGCGTGTGCGTCGCTCAACAGCGGGAAGCCGGCGCAGTTCCTGTGGAGAAGACTCGCGCGCCTGCTGCCGGCGTACATGGCGGCGGTGTTGCTCACGTACTCGGTGCAGCGGTGGGTCGCGCCGCAGGGGTGGAGCCAGCTCGACGGCAGAGACGTCGTCTACAACCTGCTGCTGATCAACCAGTGGTTCCCGGACGTCAACATCGTCGACTTCGCCTACTGGACCGTGCCGGTGCAGATCGCGGCGTTCATCGCCGGTGCGGTGCTCGTGAAGTTCCTAAGAGGCACGAAGCTCCGTGTCTTCCTGTGGGCGCTCATCATCACGCCGCTGCTGCTGCGCCCGTTGCTCAACCACTCGCACACGCTCTTCATCGTCTACAACGGTTTCGCGCTGCACAGGGCGCAGTTGTTCGCCGCGGGGATCGCCATCTGGCTGTGGTCGAAGCACCGCCTGAAGACCCCGCACCTCGCGGCGCTGCTCGTCGCCACCCTGATGGCCCAGGCGATTCACACGACCGAGTACGGATCGACCCTCGGCTTCGCCGTGCTGCTACTCATGGTGTGCGCAGCGGCCGCTGGACCCGATTGGGTGTTCTTCGAGCCCATCGCCAAGCCGATCACCTGGCTCGCCGGCATCTCGTACGGTGTCTACCTCGTGCACGAGCAGATCGGCACCGTGGTGATGGACCGCATGCACGCCGTTGGGCTGCGGTCCTGGTGGCTCATCGCCGGGTTCTTCACCTCGGCGCTGGTGCTCGGCTGGGCGATGACCAGGTTCGTCGAACGACCCGCCTACAAGCTGCTGACTCAGATCCAGTCGGGCAGCTCCGGCAGTTCACCGCGCAGGTCGGCGCCGTCGGTCCTGCCGGTCAGCCACCCGAGGACGGCGCTCGCCGACCCGCTCACCGAGCTGCGGCTCGCCGGGCCGTTGACCGTCCAGATGCGCTGAGCACCGTCGGGCAGGGTCACCTCGATGCTGAGCGGCTCGACCCTGCCCTCGAACTGCTTCACGGCGTCGTCGAGGAACTCCTCCACGAAGTCGGCGGGCAGGTCGTCGAACCCGACCCCGGCGTTCAGGTCGATCAGGTGGATCCAGATCTCCCGCAGCCGGAACAACGGCACGGTGGACGCCGGGATCGCCTGGCCCTTGGGTGCGGTGACCTCGGAACGCCACGCGTGCGCGGGCATCTCGCGGCACGCGGCCTCGAACCGCAGGCAGGCGGAGTCCAGGTCCGCCTTGATCACCTGCAGGATCCGGCGCGAGCCCTCCTCGATGTCCGCGTCGCGGTCCGCCCGCGACGCGTAGGCCTGGTGCTCGACCCCGGTCCGCGCCCAGGTGAGCAGGTTCACCAGCGCGTCGGCGTTGCGCGCGAGGTGGGTGATGACGTGTCCGCGGGTCCAGCCGGGGAGCAGGCTCTGGCCGCGCATCGCGGCCTCGTCCAGTTCCTCGACGACCTCGTACAGCACGTCCGTAGCCTGGCGCACCGCGTTGATGTGCCGGTCCGGCACACCTCGCGGGGCAGGTACGGACGTCTGCTGCGTGGACGGCGTGTAGGTCATGTGTTGCCTCTCCCCGACGTTGAGGCTTCTGATCGAAGTGACCAGCCTAGGAGTAAACCCAGCTCAGGGGAATGCGGCAGCGCCCGGAACCGTTTTTGTCAGGGGTCGCCCCTAGCATGGTCGGCGGGTCGGTCGCAGCCTCCGAAACGATGCTAGTACGCTTCGAACGCTTGTTCGGAAGAGTGTGGCGTGAGTGACCCGCCGATCGCAGCCGAAGGGACCCCAGTGGCAGACCGTCTTGTCGTTCGCGGCGCCCGCGAGCACAACCTGCGCAGCGTGGATCTCGACCTGCCGCGGGACAGCCTCATCGTCTTCACGGGGCTGTCCGGCTCCGGCAAGTCGAGCCTCGCGTTCGACACGATCTTCGCCGAAGGCCAGCGCCGCTACGTCGAGTCGCTGTCGGCGTACGCGCGTCAGTTCCTCGGGCAGATGGACAAGCCCGACGTCGACTTCATCGAGGGCCTCTCGCCCGCGGTCTCGATCGACCAGAAGTCCACGAGCCGCAACCCGCGCTCGACCGTCGGCACCATCACCGAGGTCTACGACTACCTGCGCCTGCTCTACGCGCGCGCCGGCAAGCCGCACTGCCCGCAGTGCGGTGAGGCGATCGGCAAGCAGACGCCGCAGGAGATCGTCGACCAGGTGCTCGCGATGGAGCAGGGCACCAAGTTCCAGGTGCTCGCGCCGGTCATCCGCGGCCGCAAGGGCGAGTACCTCGACCTCTTCCAGAACCTGCAGGGGCAGGGCTACTCGCGCGCGAAGGTCGACGGCGTCGTCTACGCGCTCGCCGACGTGCCCAAGCTCAAGAAGCAGGAGAAGCACCACATCGCGGTCGTCATCGACCGGCTGTCCGTCAAGGCGTCGTCCAAGCAGCGCCTCACCGACTCGGTCGAGACGGCGCTGCGACTGGCGGACGGCCTGGTCGAGCTCGAGTTCGTGGATCTTCCGGAGACGGACCCGAAGCGGATCAGGGGCTTCTCCGAAAACCTGGCATGTCCCAACGGCCATCCGCTCGCAATCGAGGACCTGGAGCCGCGGTCGTTCTCCTTCAACTCGCCGTACGGCGCCTGCACCGTCTGTACGGGCATCGGCGTGCGGAAGGAGGTCGACCCCGAGCTCGTGGTCCCGGACGACGAGCTGACCCTCGAAGAGGGCGCCATCGCGCCGTGGGCCGGCGGGCAGACCGCCGAGTACTTCACCCGCCTGCTCCAGTCGCTCGGCGAGACCATCGGCTTCCGCATGGACCAGCAGTGGCGGCTGCTGCCCGCCAAGGCGCAGAAGGCGATCCTGCACGGCATCGACGAGCAGGTGCACGTCCGCTACAAGAACCGCTACGGCCGTGAGCGCTCCTACTACGCCAACTACGAGGGCGTGATCCCGTTCCTCGAACGGCGCCAGGAGCAGACCGAGTCCGAGTACATGCGGGAGAAGTACGAGGGCTACATGCGCGAGGTCCCGTGCCCCGCGTGTGCCGGCACGCGGCTCAAGCCGGAGATCCTCGCGGTCACGCTGCACCACGGCAAGAAGGGCGACAGGTCCATCGCCGAGGTCTGCGCGATGAGCGTCGCGGAGTGCTCGGACTTCCTCGACGGGCTGAAGCTCGGCAAGCGCGAGTCGATGATCGCGGGCGCGGTGCTCAAGGAGATCCAGGCCCGCCTGCACTTCCTGCTCGACGTGGGCCTCGACTACCTGTCGCTGGACCGCGCGTCCGGCACCCTGTCCGGCGGTGAGGCGCAGCGCATCCGCCTCGCCACGCAGATCGGCTCCGGCCTGGTCGGCGTGCTGTACGTGCTGGACGAGCCGTCGATCGGCCTGCACCAGCGCGACAACCACCGGCTGATCGAGACGCTGACCAGGCTGCGCGACCTCGGCAACACGCTGATCGTCGTCGAGCACGACGAGGACACCATCCGCACCTCGGACTGGGTGGTCGACATCGGCCCCGGCGCCGGTGAGCACGGCGGCAAGGTCGTGCACAGCGGCCCGTACAAGAAGCTGCTGACGAACAAGGACTCGATCACCGGCGCGTACCTGTCGGGCCGCAAGCAGATCCCGATGCCCGTCAAGCGCCGTAAGATCGACAAGAAGCGCCAGCTCACGGTCGTCGGCGCGCGCGAGCACAACCTGCGCGGCATCGACGTGTCGTTCCCGCTCGGCACGCTCACGTCGGTGACGGGTGTGTCCGGCTCCGGCAAGTCGACGCTGGTCAACGACATCCTCGCCACGGTGCTCGCGAACAAGCTGAACGGTGCGCGTCAGGTCCCCGGCCGGCACACCCGCATCAACGGCCTGAACGAGGTCGACAAGCTCGTGCGGGTCGACCAGTCGCCGATCGGCCGCACGCCGCGGTCGAACCCGGCCACCTACACCGGCGTCTTCGACCACGTCCGCAAGCTGTTCGCGGCGACCACCGAGGCGAAGGTCCGCGGCTACCAGCCGGGCCGGTTCTCGTTCAACGTCAAGGGCGGCCGCTGCGAGGCGTGCGCGGGCGACGGCACGATCAAGATCGAGATGAACTTCCTCCCGGACGTCTACGTCCCCTGCGAGGTGTGCAAGGGCGCGCGGTACAACCGCGAGACGCTGGAAGTGCACTACAAGGGCAAGACGATCTCCGAGATCCTCGACATGCCGATCGAGGAGGCGGCCACGTTCTTCGAGCCGATCAACGCCATCTACCGCCACCTGAAGACGCTGGTCGAGGTCGGTCTGGGTTACGTGCGGCTGGGCCAGCCGGCGCCGACGCTGTCCGGTGGTGAGGCGCAGCGCGTGAAGCTCGCGTCGGAGCTGCAGAAGCGGTCGACGGGCAAGACGGTCTACATCCTCGACGAGCCGACGACGGGTCTGCACTTCGAGGACATCCGCAAGCTGCTGGGCGTCATCAACGGCCTGGTGGACAAGGGCAACACCGTCATCGTCATCGAGCACAACCTCGACGTCATCAAGACGTCCGACTGGATCGTCGACATGGGTCCCGAAGGTGGCTCCGGCGGCGGTATGGTCGTGGCAGAGGGCACACCCGAGCAGGTCGCCGCGGTCGAGAAGAGCTACACGGGGCAGTTCCTGCTGCAGGTGCTCGAGAACGAGGAGGTGTCGGCGGCAGGGTGATGATTCCACTCGATGCGCTGGCCCACCGCGAGCGCATCCTTCAGGCGTCGCGCGGTGAGCCCACGGCGCGACCCTTCAGCCTCGTTGAGGCGCTCGACTCGTCGGAGCAGGCACTCCGCCGAGCCGCGGCTGTCGGCTGGGTGCGGACCCTGGAACGGTTTCCCCGCCTCGCCGGCAAGTGAACACGAACGGCCTGGTGGGACGCTCGAACCCCGCTTGAGCCGGATGCCACGCCGTGAGGAATTTCCCGGTTCGCTGTGAGTTTCGTCGAGAAACTGTCACTCGAACGAGCTATCCGGGATGATGGCGGCCGTGTCACTCAACCGCTACCGCTTCCGCAGCGTGTGGCACGTCGACGCGCCTCCGTGCGCCGTGTACGAGGTGCTGTCCGACATCGCGAACTACCCGGTGTGGTGGCCTGAGGTGCGCGCGGCCACGAAGATCGACGACGAGAGCGGTGAGCTCCGGTGCCGTTCGTTCCTGCCGTTCGACCTCGTCGTGCAGGTCAAGCACAGCATCAGGAACCAGCAGGCCGGTCTCCTGCGCGCGACGTTGACCGGTGATCTCGAAGGCTTCGCCAGCTGGGAGATCATCGGCAAGGACGGCGGCACGGACCTCCTGTTCGACCAGGAGGTCGTGGTCAACAAGGCTTTGCTACGACGGCTGGTGCTGATCGCCAGGCCGTTCTTCCGCGGCAACCACGACCTCATGATGCGCGGTGGCCTCAAAGGACTGAAGCAACAGCTCGAGGCCAACGCCGCGAGCCGCCGCGAGGCTCAGTAGCGGCGAAAGCCCGGCATCAGCGCACGCAGCCCACACCCCACTTCGCCCACACCTCCGCGGGCACGTCGCCGCAGAACATCTCGTAGCTGGCGTCCACGTAGTGCCACGCCTCGTCCTTGAACTCGAACAGGACAGGGAACGACACGCCGGTGCCGGGGTCGAGGTCCGCCTGGGCGAGCACGAACCGGTCCTGCTGGCAGTTGAGCTCGGTGAGGCGCGCAGGCTGCTTCTGCTGGTCCTTCACCGGGTGCAGCGCCTGGAGCACCGCCAGGGTCACCGACGCGCAGGGCTTGGGTGTCTCCTGTGCCGCCAGGGTGGCAGGCACCGAGATCGCCTTCATCGTCGTCACGAGCTCGTCGGAGGTCTTGGTGAGCCGCGGAGTTTGCGCGTCGGTGGCGGCGGCGATCGCGTTGAGGACCTTGACCTGGTCCGGGGTGAGCCGGTGGCCGACGAACCGGAAGTCGATCTTCACACCGGCTTCGTCGGTGTGCTGCTTGATGAGCGAACGGATCTCGTCGGGGTTCTTGCCGCACGTGTCGGCGCCGCCGCGCGCGACCACGACGACGCGATTCGAGACAGAGCCGCGGAACGGATACGTGCGCGCGAAGTCGTCGATCGTGGCGAGGATCCCGCTGAGCAACGTCGCCTTGCCCTCAGGCGTGATCGCGCGGGCCGCGTCACCGATCTCGCCCGCTTGCCCGGTACCCGGCGTGACGAGCTCAGTGGTGTTCGAGCCGTCGCACGAGCCGCCGAACCGGCGCAGTGCCAACGAATCCTCGCCCGGCATGGTCGAGGCGGCGGTTCCGACGGCGTCCGCCACCTCGCGGAAGTCGGACGACTCGGACGCGTCGACCAGGAAAGTCGTGCGGTGATCAGGAGTCAGGTGCACCCACAACCCGCCGATCACCAGCCCCACCACCAGAACCACGGCACTCGCTGCCGCCAGCCAGCGCTTCATCCGGATCCTTCTCACCGCTGGTAGTCACCGATCTGGACGACGGCCTTGTCGCTCGACCGGGCGCACTTCAGCGGCACCTGCGCGTGTGCGAGCCCGTCTTCGTACGGCCAGGAACAGGCCCAGTCGCCGGACTCCCAGAGCAGGAGCTGGCCCGCCACCTGACCGGCGTCGATCGCGGCCTTGTAGCGGTCCGCGACGTCGACCGCGGCCGGGCAGTCGATCCAGCCGCTCAGGACGGTGACCTTCCGCTGGCCCTCACGACAGACGGCCGGTTCCTGGAGACAGTCGAAGTTCCACGCCTTCCAGACCTCCTTCGGCACCTGGCCGCACGGCATGTCGGTCTGCGCCATGGTCTTCTGCCACGTGTCGTTCTCGAACTCGAACACGACCGGCATGTCCTGTGCCTCGCGCTTCGGCGTGTTCAGCGTCGCGAGCACGTAGCGGTCCTGCGCGCACTTCACGTCGAAGTACGTCAGGCCGGGCTCCGGCAGGTACTTCGCCGCGAGCGACTCGGGGGAGACCATGTCGCACGGAGCGGTCTTGACCTCCTTGGCCGCGAGGTTCGCGGGCACCGAGATCTCCTTCAGCGTCGTGACCAGCTCGTCCGAAGTCTTGGTGAGCCGCGGCTTCTGCGCGTCGACGGCGGCCGCGACCGCGTTGAGGTTCTTGGCCTGCTCCGGGGTGAGCCGGTGGCCGACGAACCGGAAGTCGATCTTCGCGCCGGCTTTGTCGGTGTGTTGCTTGATGAGCGAACGGATCTCGTCGGGGTTCTTGCCGCACGTGTCGGCGTCACCGCGCGCGACCACGACGACGCGATTCGAGACAGAGCCGCGGAACGGATACGTGCGCGCGAAATCGTCGATCGTGGCGAGGATCCCGCTGAGCAACGTCGCCTTGCCCTCAGGCGTGATCGCGCGGGCCGCGTCACCGATCTCGCCCGCTTGCCCGGTACCCGGCGTGACGAGTTCGGCGGTGTTCGAGCCGTCGCACGAGCCACCGAATCGGCGCAGTGCCAACGAATCGTCGCCCGGCATGGTCGAGGCGGCAGTGCCGACGGCGTCCGCCACCTCGCGGAAGTCTGACGACTCGGACGCGTCGACCAGGAAAGTCGTGCGGTGATCAGGAGTCAGGTACACCCACAACCCGCCGATCACCAGTCCCAGCACCACAACGACGGCACCTGCCGCCGCCAGCCAGCGTTTCACCGCGTTCCCCCTGGACCCTGCGCGTCATGTTCTGCGTGTAGACGGCGAGTGGTTCCGTCAGGTTCCGCCGGGAAAGAAATCAGCTCCGGCCGGACAGGTGGCGCACCAGCAGTGCCAGCTGTTCCGCGTACTTCGACGCGAACTCCGGTGTCGCCGGGTCCTCTCCGGTGATCTGGCTCGCGGTGTGCCGCAGGGTCAACGGTGCGGACGCCGCGGCCATCAGCACCAGCAGCAGAAAGCCGGGATCCAGGTCCGCGGGAAGCTCGCCCGCCTTCTGTCGGTCCCGCATCTGCTCGACCTGGTTGCGCAGGAACGCTTCATCGGTGGGTGGGCTGTCACCGGCGAGGTTCGACCACGCCCACAGCCGGCCCTGGTCGGTCAGCGTGGTCGCCACGAAGTTCGCCAGCACCTGGTCCAGCGGCTGCTCCTGGCTCGCCATCTCGGCCGCGTCGTTGTGCCAGCTCGTGGCGATCTCCTTGTACAGCCCCTCTTTGCCGCCGAAGTAGTACGAGATCAGCTGCTTGTTAACGCCCGCGCGCGCCGCGATGTCGGAAGTGCGCGTGGCCGCGTAGCCCTTCGCGCCGAACTCCGCCGCGGCCGCCTCCAGGATGCGGGCCCGCGTGCGTTCCGGGTCGCGCTTGCGTTCGGAGGCGCTGGGAGAGCGGCGTTGATCCACCGCCACACGGTAGCCGACCGGTCGGTTTCAACCAACGGGTTGACTTAATCAACCACGCGGTTGAAACTTGACGGCATGAGAATCGCAGTGGTCGGTGGGGGAATCGGCGGGCTGTGCCTGGCGCACGGGTTGCGCAAGGCCGGCGTGGACGTGGCGGTGTACGAGCGCGAGCTGTCGCGGACGGACCGCCTGCAGGGGTACCGGGTGCACATCAACCCGCACGGTGCCGCTGCGCTGCGGGAGTGCCTGCCCGCGGCGAACTGGGCGCGGTTCGAGCAGAGCGCCGGGCACGGCGGCAACGGGTTCGGCTTCGTGACGGACCAGCTCAAGCCGTTGCTGGTGCTGGATCCGGAGGCGGAGCAGCACTACTCGGCCAGCCGCATCACGCTCAGGCAGGTGCTGCTCGACGGGCTCGACGTCGAGTTCGGCAAGCGGTTCGAGCGCTACGAGCAGGACAACGGCGTGATCACGCTGCACTTCGAGGACGGCACCACGGCGGAGTGCGACGTGCTGGTCGGTGCGGACGGGATCCGGTCGCGCGTGCGCAAGCAGTACCTGCCGCACGCGGGCACCGAGGACGTCGGCGTCACGGCGATCGCGGGGAAGCTGTTCCTCGACGAGAACCCCTGGCTGCCGTCGGAGCTGGTCGTCAGGGCCAACTCGGTCATCCCGACGGGCCGGGCGGGGATGTTCCTCGCCGCGCACGACGGACTGGGCGTGACCGACTCGGACGGCCTGCTGTTCGACAACGTGCGGCCGTACCTGATGTGGGCGTACGCCGCCGCGGGCATGAAGATCCACGACGGCGTGGACCTGCAGCGCGAGGTCCTCGGCCGGATCTCGCGGTGGAGCCCTGAGCTGCAACGGGTCGTGTCCTCCTCGCCGGTCGAGACGGTCAGCGAGTGGCGCATCCGGTCGGCGAAGCAGATCGAGCGCTGGCAGCCCACGAACGTCACGTTGCTCGGTGACGCGATCCACGCGATGACGCCGATGATGGGCATCGGGGCGAACGTCGCGTTGCGGGACGCCCAGCTGCTCGCGCGGTGCATCGTCGAGGGCGGTGACTCGATCGCCAGGTACGAGAAGGAGATGTACGACTACGGGTTCACCGCGGTCCGCGCCTCGCTGAAGGCGGCCCGCCAGTTCGCCGACGGCAGTCCGGTCGCACGGACGATCTTCAAGACCGTGCTGCGGACCGCGAGCGCCGTTCCCGCCCTCAAACGCGCCATGTTCGCAGGTCAGGGCGACTGAGAAAAAAGATTGAACCGTTCTGGGGTTCTCTGCGTGTGTCTGGCGTCGGAGGGCAAGAGCCAGGAGGTTCATGATGATCCGCAAAGGTGTTGCGGTCGTCGCGCTGGGGTTGGTCCCGCTGACCGCCTGCACCGCTGTCCCGCAGAGCAGGCCGGTCGCGCAGAAGCAGGAAAGCGTTGTGGCGCTGAAGGTCGCCGAGATCGACGACCTCGGTCCGGTTGTCACCGACGCCAAGGGCTTCACCCTCTACCGGTTCGACGGCGACAAGCCGAACGAGTCCACTTGCGACGGTGAGTGCGCCGCCGCGTGGCCGCCCGCGACCGTCGCCGACGAGAACTTCACGGCGGAGGGCGTGGGTGCGGTCGGCAGCATCGTCCGCAAGGACGGCAGCCGGCAACTCACCGTCGACGGCATGCCGCAGTACCGGTTCGCCAAGGACGCCGAGCCCGGCCAGACCAAGGGGCAGGGCCTGCAGGGCAAGTGGTTCGTCACCGGCAAGAACGGCGAACGCACCCGGCTCGCCGCCCGCACCGGGGTCATCGCGGGACTCGGCGCGGTGCTGACCAACGACGCAGGCCTGACGCTCTACCGGTTCGACGGCGACAAGCCCGGTGAGTCCTTTTGCGACGGTGGGTGCGCCGAGAGCTGGCCGCCGGTCGTCGTGGAGGGCGAGCAGCCGCGCGTGAAGGGCGTCGACCCGAAGCTGCTCGGCACCATCACCCGCAAGGACGGCCGCAAGCAGCTCACGGTCGCGAACTGGCCGCAGTACACGTTCAAGAACGACACCAAGCCCGGTGAGGCCAAGGGCGTCACGGTGCCGAAGTGGTTCGCCACCGCCACCGACGGCAAGAAGGCCCAGCAGAACAAGGCGATCGCGCTCACCAGTGCGACCGTCGGGGACCTGGGCGTCATCGCCACGGACTCCGCAGGCATGACGCTCTACCGGTTCGACAACGACACCGCGGACCCGTCGAAGAGCAACTGCTCCGGCGACTGCGCGGTGCAATGGCCGCCCGCTTACGTCAGCGAGGGTTTCCAGGTGCAGGGCGTGGATTCCGCCCTCGTCGGGACGATCGAGCGGGACGGGAAGAAACAGCTCACCATCGCCGGATGGCCGCAGTACCTCTTCTCAGGTGACAAGGTCTGCGGCGATGCCAACGGGCAGGGCGTTGGCGGCAAGTGGTGGGCGACGAAGGCCGACGGAAGTCGCGCCGGCCGGTAAGAGGGAGGATGAACGGCGCATTTGTTCACGTCAGGTGGACGAATGCGCCGTTCATCGCGATCTAGCGCAGCCGCAGCAGAACGGCCTGTTCTGGTTCAAGAACCGGGAGCTGGATTCCTACGTCGGCGAGGATCGAGCCGGGCAGCGAGATCGGTTCCCAGTTCCCTCCCCGCCCGATCAGCCTCGGCAGACCGGCGGGCGCGTCGAACGTCAGCCGGTACGTCCGCGCGGGGTCGAGCCCGGGGAAGCGCACCCGCACCGGCTTGTGCTGCACCGAAGTCGTGAGCTGCGCGTAGCAGAACAGCGCCTCCGACTGGTCCTGAGCCACCACGCCGTGCACCCACGCTGCCGGGTCCGGGTGGTCGGAGTGCACCGAAACCCCGCTGTGCACCAAGGAACGCACGTCCTTGTAGTACTCGATCGCCGCCTGCAGGCCCGCGCGTTCGGAGTCGGTCGCCGAGTTGATGTCCCACTCGATGCCGAAGTGTCCGAACATCGCCGTCGCGACCCGGAACGACAGGTCGTGCGTGCGGCCGGTGGTGTGCGAGTGCGTCGGGCCGACGTGCGCGCCCATCAGTTCCGGCGGCAGGAACACGCCGGTCCACCGCTGGATCAGCTGGCGTTCCAGGGCGTCGTTGCAGTCCGAGGTCCACACGCGGTCGGTGCGCGAGAGCACGCCGAGGTCGATCCGGGACCCGCCGGACGAGCAGCTCTCGATCTCGACGTGCGGATGCCGCAGCCGCAGCTCGTCCAGCAGCCGGTAGAACGCCTCGGTCTGGTCGTGCACCCGCGCGCCGATCAGATCGCGGTTGTGGTCCCACTTCACGAACGCGATGTCGTTGTCGGACAACACGGAGGACACGCGGTCGAGGATGTGCGCGTAGGCCTCGGGGTGCGCGATGTTCAGCACCTGCTGGTTGCGCCACGACGGCGGCAGCACGCCGGGACGCGGGCCGAGCACCCAGTCCGGGTGGGCGCGGTACAGATCCGAGTCCGTGTTGATCATCTCGGGCTCGAACCACAGCCCGAACTCCATGCCCAGCGAGCGGACGTGCTTGATCAACGGGGTGAGGCCGTCGGGCCACACGGTCTCGTCCACGTACCAGTCGCCGAGACCAGCGGTGTCGTCGCGGCGGTGGCGGAACCAGCCGTCGTCGAGCACGAACCGCTCGACGCCCAGTTCGGCGGCGGTGTCGGCCAGCGCCGTCAGCCGCGCGAGGTCGTGGTCGAAGTAGACGGCCTCCCACGTGTTGAGCACGACGGGACGCGGACGCAGGGAACGCTCGCGCAGCTGGCGGTGGAAAGCCGCGCTGATGCCGTCGATGCCCTCGCTGGAGTAGGCCGCGTAGAGCCACGGCGACTCGTACTCCTCGCCCGGCTGCAGGACGATCTCGCCCGGCAGCAGCAGTTCGCCGCCGCCCAGGACGGGCGTCGAGTCGGGGAAGCTCTCCGCGTACGTCACGTGGTTGCCGCTCCACGCCACGTGCAGCGCCCACACCTCACCGGAGCGGAACGAGAACCCCGGCGTCCCGGCGAGCAACCCGATGGTCGCGTCGGGCCCGGTGCGGCCGCGGCGGTTCTCGCGGACCCACGAGCCGTAGTTGAACGGGTGCCGCTGCGGCGAACGCTCGCGAGCCCACCGGCCGGTGAAGTCGAGCAGCTCGGTGGCGTGAGAGGGCGTCGGCAGCGCGGTCTCCAGGCCCTCCAGCGCGTACGGCGTGGAGCCGTCGTTGCGCACGGTGTGCCGCAGCCGGAGCATCCCGGACGCCGCCAGTTCCACCACGCCGGTCACGACCAGCTCGGCCGCCGGGTCCTCGGCCACGTAGCGGAAGATCGAGTCCTCCACCGAGAACGACGTCACCGCCAGCGCGGGCGCGAAGTGCTCACCGCCGCGGTGCCCGCGCAGGCCGGGACGACCGGAGTGCCCGGCACCCGCGTCCGGCAGCAGCGCGACCTCGACCGCGTGGTCGGGTGAGCTGTTCGGGACGACTCCCGACACCGCGCCGGCCAGAACGCGCAGAGCGTCCTGGCCGACGTCGCCGAGCGTGCGTCCCCAGTGCGTGATGACCGGCAGGCCGGCGCCCCGGACGTCGATCACCACGCTGGAGGTGCGGTCGTGCAGGTGCACGACCTCCGTGTTGTTCATGCGGGTCCCGTCCACATCAAACACAAATGAACATTGCGCCGATCCTGTGATGCGGGGCTCACGTTGTCAAGCGTGCGAACTTGTTTGGTTGTGTCCGGTTATACGACCAGGCTGAGCAGTGCCGCGACCACGAAACCGACCACCGAGAGGATGGTTTCCAGCACCGTCCACGACTGCAGCGTTTCCTTCACCGAAAGGCCGAAGTAGCGGGAGACGATCCAGAACCCGCCGTCGTTCACGTGCGACGCGATGATCGAACCGGACGCGATCGCCATCACGATCAGGGCGAGCTGCGGCTGCGAGTAGTTCAGGTCCGCCAGCACCGGTGCCACGATGCCCGCGGTCGTCACGATCGCGACCGTCGCCGAGCCCTGCGCGATCCGGATGACGCAGCTGATCACGTACGACAGCGCGATCACCGGCAGGCCGAGGTCCGAGAGCTCGCCGGCCAGGGTCTTGCCGATGCCGGTCGCGGCCAGCACGGCGCCGAAGAAGCCACCGGCGCCGACCACGAGCAGGATCATCGCGACGGGCCGCAGGGACGCGCCCGCCATCTCCGCGACCTTGTCCCGCGTCATGCCGCGCCGGAAGCCCAGCAGCCAGAACGCGAGCAGCACGGCGATCGTCAGTGCCACGGCGGGAGTGCCGAAGAACGTGGCGATCGAGTACGGCCGCGACCCCTTCTGCAGCAGGATCGAGCCGAACGTGCCGGCCAGGATCAGCACCAGCGGCAGGCCGATGATCGAGAGCACCAGCCCGAGCGACGGCGGTTCCCGGTCGCCGTTCTCCGTCTTGGCCTGCTCGGCCGCGACCAGCATCTCGTCCGGCACCGGCACGTTGATGCGCTTGCCGATCCAGTACGAGTACAGGACGCCGCCGACGAACCACGACGGGATCGCCACCGCGAGGCCCATGATGATGATCCAGCCGAGGCCGACCTTCAGCAGACCCGCCGCGGCGACCGGACCGGGGTGCGGCGGCATGAACGCGTGCATGACCGACAGGCCCGCGAGCAGCGGCATGCTGAACAGCACGATCGACTTGCCGCTGCGCTTGGCCGCCACGTAGACGAGCGGCGCCAGCACGAAGATGCCGATGTCGAAGAAGACCGGCACACCGAAGATCAGACCTGCGAGGCCGATCGCGACGGGCGCGCGCTTCTCGCCGAACGCGCTCATCAGCTTGTCCATCAGCACCTGCGCGCCGCCGGACGCCTCGAGGATCGCGCCGAGCAGCGTGCCGAGACCGATGATCGCGGTGATGTGCCCGAGGATGCCGCCGAAGCCCTTCTCCAGCAACGAGTCCGAGGCCTTCTGGGCCGAACCGACCAGCGTCTCCGTCGGCACGCCGGCGGCCAGGGCCACACCGAGCGCGACGACGAGCAGCGCGATGAACGGTTCGACCTTGAACCTGATGATGAGGAGCAGCAACACCGCGATGCTGACCACCGCTAGGGTCAGCAGACCCGGTGTCGTGTGTTGCAACCAGTTGATCACGCGCGGCTCCTGAGTGAATGGCCTGGCAATGCGCCGGTGGCGGTTCCGTCGTCGATCACCGTCACCCCGTTGCAGAACACGTACGGGATGCCGGCGGCCTGCTGCCGAGGCTGGTCGAACGTCGCCGTGTCGGCGATCGTCGAGGCGTCGAACAGCACCAGGTCGGCCGCGAAACCCTCGCGGACCAGACCTCGGTCGGTGAGCCGCAAACGCTTGGCAGCACGGCCGGTGAGGTGCTCGACGCACTCCTCCAGGCTCAGCACTCCCAGCTCGCGGACGTAGCGCGCGAAGTAGCGGGGGAACGTGCCCCACGCGCGCGGGTGCGGCCGGTCGCCGACGAGCAGCCCGTCGCTGCCGCCCGTGTGCGCCGGATGCTTCATGATCGCCTGCACGTTCTCCTCGTGGCCCACGTGCATGAGGCACGACGTGCCCAGGCGTTCGTCGACCAGCACGTCGAAGTACAGGTCGGCCGGGTTGCGCCCGAGCCGTGCGGCTGACTGGAGAACGCTCGTGCCGACCAGGTGCGCGTTGTGCTCGTTGCGGACACCGTTGATCTCGATGGAGTCCCAGTCGACGGGCACGCCGTGGCACCCGTCCGAGCCGATCTCCTCGATCTCCTCGCGGATCCGTTCGCGGGTGTCCACATCGGACAACCTCGCCAGCGCGCTGTCCGGCCCGCCTTCCGTCGCCCACGACGGCAGCAGCGCCGAGAGGTAGGTCGCGCCCGGCAGGTACGGGTAGGTGTCCAGCGAGATGTCCGCGCCGTCAGCGATCGCGTCGTCCAGCAACGCCAGCAGCTCCGGCGCCCTGCCCTCGTTGACCGGGAAGTTCATCGTGGCGTGCGCGAGGTGCAACGGGCAGCCGGACCTCCGCGAGACGTCCACCATCTCGGCGTACGCCTCCAACGCGCCCGCGCCGTAGCTGCGGTGGTGCGGGCTGTAGAACCCTCCGTAGTTCCCCACGACCTCGCAGAGCTGCACCAGCTCGGACGTGTCCGCGTACATGCCCGGCGTGTAGGTCAGCCCGGACGACATGCCGAAAGCGCCTTCCACCAACGACTTCGCGAGCTTGTTCTTCATGACGAGCATCTCGGCGTCGGTCGCGGGCCGGTCCTCCCAGCCGACGGCCAGCATCCGCAACGTCCCCTGTGGCACCAGGTACGCGGCGTTGACCGCGATGCCCTGGTCGAGCCGGTCGAGGTACTGACCGACCGAGCGCCAGTTCCAGTCGAAGCCCGGCGGGTCGTCGTTCCACCCGGCGAGCTGGCCGCGCAACGTCGCGAGCACCTCGTCGTTGACCGGCGCGTACGACAGGCCGTCCTGGCCGAGCACCTCGGTCGTGACGCCCTGCGAGACCTTCGCCAGGTGGTCCGGCTCGGCCAGGATCCGCAGGTCCGAGTGCGAGTGCATGTCGATGAACCCCGGCGCGAGCACGAGCCCGTCCGCGTCGATCGTTCGCGTTCCCGTGGCCCCCTGACCAATGGACGAGATGACGCCGTCCTTGATCGCCACGTCCGCGCGGTACGCGGGTCTGCCCGTGCCGTCGGCGATCAGCGGTCCGCGCAGGACGACGTCGTCCATCGGTGCACTCCCCTTAGAAGTAGGTGCGAATGAGGTCGACCACGGTCGTGCCCTGCACGACCGGGATGAGCTGCCACTTGTCGAACACCGTGCAGGGGTGGGAGAGGCCGAGCCCGACCCAGTCGCCGACGCGGACCGTGGCCTCCGCGCCGAGTGAGAGGAACGCGTGCTGGTCGTTCAGCGCGGTGACCTTCGCCTGCGTGAGCGGTGCGATGGCACCGTCGCGGCGGCGGAGGAGCTGCGGTTCCGGCAGGCCCTCGTCGAACGACGCGTCGCGCTTGCCGATCGTCAGCAACGCGAGGTCGCGCTGCGGGCGTGACGTCACCTGGGCCCACGCCCGCAGCGCCGACCGGAACGGCTCCACGCCGCCGATCCGCGCGAACGGTGAGATGCCGCGGTAGAAGCCGTCGTCGTGCGTGATGTACGCACCGCTGCGCAACACCGGCGTCACCGGCACCGGCCAGGGCTGTGCCAGCGTCGCCGCCACCTGGTCGAAGTACGCGCTGCCGCCCGCCGTGACGATCACCGAGTCGAGCTCGTCGAGCAGTCCGGCGTCGGCCAGCCGCAGCACCAACGTGCGCAGGTCGGTCAGATACCGGTCCACGACGGACTGCGACGACTCGGAGGCGTCGTGCGCCAGCGCTCCCTCGTAGCCGCCCACACCCGCCAGCCGCAGCACCGGGCTCTGGTCGACCGCCCGCGCCACGGCCAGCGCGGTCTCCAGGTCGCGCGCACCGGTCCGCCCGCCGGGAGCGCCGAGCTCGACCAGCACGTCGACCTGCCGTGACGGCTGGAGCTCCTGCAGCGTCTCGCTCATCAGTGCGACGCCTGCCTCGGAGTCGGCCCAGCAGCTGAACTCGAACCGCGAGTCGTGGTCCAGCTCGCTCACCAGCCAGCGCAGCGCGGCCGGGTCGAGCAGCTGGTTCGCCAGCAGGATCCGGGACACGCCGAACGCCCGGTACACCCGCAGCTGCGAGGCGTTGGCCGCGGTGATGCCCCAGACGCCGTGCTCGATCTGCCGTTGGAACAGCTGCGGCGCCATCGTCGTCTTGCCGTGCGGCGCGAGCTTGACGCCGTGGTTGTCACACCACTTGGCCATCGTCGTCAGGTTGTGCGTCAACGCGTCCGCGTCCAGCACGACGAGCGGGCCGACGAACTCGTCGGCGAAGAGGTCCAGCCGCCGGTCGGCGACCTCGCCGATGGTCGAGCCGAACGTGCTCGAGGGCAGGCCCTTGAACCGCCAGCTGATCCGTTCCGACCTGATGTCCGCGACGGCCGAGAGGTCCATCTCCATCAGTTGTTGCATATTTTGCAACTCCCATTGCGCGATGTGATGCTGGAGTGTGTAGCATTCGGGTGCGCCGCCGTCAACGAACACCTCTGGAGCACGCATGCGGTTCGAACACGTCGGCGGTGTCGTTTGTCTCGGCGAGACCATGGTCATGATGGTTCCGGCTGAGCCCGGTCCCGTGCACCTCGTGCGAACCTGGCACCGCGCCATCGGTGGCGCCGAGTCCAACGTCGCCTGCCACCTCACGCGCCTCGGCGTCGGCGCGGCGTGGGTCAGCGCGGTCGGCGACGACTCGTTCGGGCTGGCGGTGCTCGACACCGTCGGGAGCTTCGGCGTGGACGTGTCGCGGGTGCGCGTCGACGCGACCCGCCCGACCGGCCTCTACGTCAAGGAGGCCTCACCGCACGGCAGCCCGGTGCGCTACTACCGGCGCGGGTCCGCGGCGTCCGGGATGGGGCTCGAGATGATCGACAGGCTGGGCCTCGGCGAGGTGAAGCTGGTGCACCTCAGCGGGATCACGGCCGCCCTGTCCGACTCGTGCCTCGCGCTGATGCGCGAGCTGCTGCGCCGGCCGCGGCAAGGTTTCCGGATCTCGTTCGACCTGAACTGGCGGCCCGCGCTGTGGGCCGACCGCGACCCGCGCGTGCTGCGGGAGCTCGCGGACATGGCCGACGTCGTGCTCGCGGGTTCCGACGAGGCGGAACTGGTGTGGGGCACCGGCGATCCGGCCAGGCTGCGGCAGCTGCTGCCGGGTCCGGCGTCGCTGGTGGTCAAGCACGGCGCAGACGGCGCGACCCTGCTCGAAGGGGGTTCGTCGCACTTCGAACCGGCGCTGAAGGTCGAGGTCGTGGAACCGGTCGGCGCCGGCGACGCGTTCGCCGCGGGGTTCCTCGCGGCCACCCTGGCGGACCAGTCGCCGTCGGTGCGGCTGCGCGCCGGGCACCTGCAGGCGGCGTCCGCTTTGCTGACCGCGGAGGACGTCGGAGATCCTTTGCCGGACGACGTGACAGATCCGCTGCTGCACGCCGACCCGCAGACCTGGGCGTCCGCCCGCCTGGAGGTGTAGATGAGCCAGAGCCTCGACCGCGCGCTCACGCTGGTGAGCGAGCTCGCGACGGGCCCGAAGACGCTGGACGAGCTGTCCGGCGTGATCGGCGTGCACAAGTCGACGACGCTGCGGCTGCTGCGCACGCTCGAGTCGCACCGGTTCGTGCAACGCGACGGCGTGCACCACTACCGCCTCGGCACGGCGCTGTTCGACCTCGCCAACCGCGCCCTGGAGGAACGCGACGTCCGCCGTGCGGCCGAGCCCGCGTTGCGCGAGCTCAACTCCCGCCTGGGGCACACCGTCCACCTCGCGTCCTACGAGGACGGTGAGGTGATCTACATCGACAAGTACGAGTCCAGGCACCAGATGCGCATGTACTCGCGGATCGGCCGCCGCGCGCCGTTGCACTGCACGGCGGTGGCGAAGGTCCTGCTGGCCGACCTGCCGGCGCCGGCGTTGCAGAAGGTGCTGGCGGGCATGGAGTTCCCGCGCCTGACGGCGAACACCATCATCGGCCCGACGGCGTACCTGGCCGAGCTGGAACGCGTGCGCGCCAACGGGTACGCCGTCGACAACGCCGAGCACGAGGACTTCATCCACTGCATCGCCGCCCCGATCAAGGGTTCGCGGGGCGAGGTGCTCGCGGCCGTGTCGATGTCCGTGCCGAAGGTGCTGCTCGACTACGACGGCCTGCTGTCCCACCTGCCAGACCTGCTCGCCACCGCCGAAGCCGCTTCGGTGGAATGCGGTTATGTTCCAAGATAAGGGGAAACACGTTGTCCAAGGTTGAGATCAAGACTGCCGACGCTCCGCAGCCGGTGGCCCGCTTCTCGCAGGGTGTGCGCAAGGGCAACATCCTGCAGGTGGCCGGCCAGGTCGCGTTCGATCCCTCCTCCGGTGAGATCGTCGGCACCACCGTGGCCGAGCAGACGCGCCAGACGTTCGCGAACCTCAACGCCGTGCTCGCCGCCGGTGGCGCGTCCATCGACGACGTGGTGATGATCCGCGTCTACCTCACCGACACCGCGCACTTCGCGGAGCTCAACGAGGTCTACGGCGAGTTCGTCACGGACCCGGCGCCCGCGCGCACGACCGTCTACGTGGGACTCCCGGCCGGTCTGCTGGTGGAGATCGACGCGCTGGCCGTCGTCGACTGACCTGGTCGTGCCGGTGACGGCACCAACTGCTTTGCTGAGGGCGTGCCTCCACTCGGGGGTGCGCCCTCGGCAGTTGGAGGACACCGTTGATATCGGAGAAGGCCAACTTCCGGATGCGGGCCGCGCTGCACGCGATCAGGCCGGGCGAACCGGAACTGCCGCAGGAGCTCGCCGCGGTCGTCCACGAAGCACCCGACCGCGACCTCCGCGGAGACGACCTGGCCGAACTGCTGGGCCTGTCGATCGTGTACGCGCGAGCATGTCTATCGGCGTCCGATCTTCCTGCCACGGCGTTGTTCTCCATCTCGGAGCCGCACGACGCAGTCGTCCCGGTGACCACGACCGTGACCTTCGGGACGCCCGTCGCGTCCGGGTTCGAGAACGACGAACGACCGTTGCTGGCGCTGAGCAACGAGCCCGCCGAGTTCCTGTATCCCTGTGACGACAACCACTTGCGCGTCATGGCCGACACCGCGGCCGCGCTGGAGGGCCTCGGACTGTCGCGCGACGAGGCGGTCGCGAAGGTCAACGCGTTCTGGGCGGTCGCGAGCCGGCGCTACTCCCTGCTGTACGGCGGCTGGATCGGGCGGCAGTCGGGTGAGCACTGGGCCAGACTCATGACCACCGCGCACTGACCCGGTCGCTCGGCGCCGAATGCTTCGCATGGCAACATCCTCGTATGAAGTGGTACGCGGACAGACCTGTCAGGCTCACGCGTCAACTGATCGCAGACCTCCTCGCCGTCGGCTGGGTGGCCCTCTGGATCTGGGTGGCCACCACCGTCCACGACTGGGTGCTCCAGCTGAGAGCCCCGGGAGACGGCCTGGTCAACGCGGGCGGCAACATCCGCGACGTCTTCACCAACGCCGCCAACAAGGCCCGAGGGCTTCCTCTCGTCGGCAACGACCTCGCGGGAGCGCTCGGCAACGGCACCAAGGCAGGCGAGACCCTCACCGACGCGGGCCACGCGCAGATCGGCGTCGTGGAGGAGTCCGCGTTCTGGCTCGCGGCCGCTCTGATCATCGTTCCGGTCCTGTTCCTCCTCATCACCTGGTTGCCGCTGCGCCTGCGGTACGCGCGCAAGGCCGGCAACACCGCGAAGCTCAGGGACAAGCCCGACCTGCTCGCGCTGCGAGCGCTTACCAGCCTCTCGCCGAGGGCACTGGCCAAGTTCCCGAACGACCCGGCGGTCGGGTGGCGGACCGGGGACACCGACGTCATCGACGAACTGGCCCGCAGGCAGCTGGCAGCGTTGGGGGTGAAGGCATGATCGCGTTGGCAGTCATCGCCGCGGTGGTGGCGATGTGCGCGGTGGCCGTGTCGTTGTGGCAGGCGCGCGAGGCGAAGAACGCGCAGGAAGCGGCTCGCGCGGCCCACGAGGCGGCCGCCAGGGCCCAGGAGGAGGCGGGCGCCGCGCGCAGGGCCGTCGAGCAGGCCACCTCCAGCGCGCTGCAGTCCAAGACGGCGGCGGAGGAAGCGCGGAAGGGGGCAGAGGAAGCGCGGAAGGCGGCGGCGCAGGCGGAGGAAGCGGCGACGGCGTCACGGATGCTGGCCGACGAGGCGCAGCTCACCGCCGCGCAGGCGACGGCTCAGGTCAACGAGCTCACGGAGGTCCTCGCCGCCGAACGCAGCCGCAGGGGCATGCCGACGTTCGCGATCACGCCCGGCGCGCCCGACGAGTTCCGGCTGAGCTACTTCGGGGGACCGGCCGTCATCGAGCAGCTCACGGTGTCCGTGGTGCCGGGCAGCAGGGTGCTCGGGCTGTCGCAGCGCGACGAGCCCCCTGCCGAGCACCTGGACGTGGGCCCGCTCTACAACGGCTCCGCCATCACGTTCCGGGCGGCCACCGGGCAACGCGCCTCGGCGGTGTTCCAGATCAGGGCGGAGCCGTGGGAGCCCGTCGTCGTCAGAGCGGACTAGGGCCTGTGTCGACGTCCGATCCGCGATAGCCGGGCCTCAAGCGCGGCTCTCATCGAACCGGACGTCGACACAGGCCCTAGTAGACCGGGCCGGTGTACTTCTCGCCAGGACCCTGGCCCGGCTCGTCCGGCACGGCGGAGGCCTCGCGGAACGCGCGCTGCACCGACTGCAGGCCGTCCTTGAGCGGGGCGGCGTGCGGGCCGAGGTACTCCGACGTGGCCGTGACCAGGCCGGCCAGGCCGGTGATCAGGCGGCGCGCCTCGTCGAGGTCGCGGCGCGGGGAGTTGTCGGGGTCGGGGTCGGCGAGGCCCAGCCGTTCCGCGGAGGCGGACAGCAGCATCACGGCGGCCCGGCTGATCACCTCGATGCTGGGGACATCGCCCAGGTCACGGATACTGTCTTCAAGCGGATCGGTCACGCCTGACATTCAAGCAAGCCGACGTCACAGGCCCGCGATTCGGGGGTTGACGAGGCCGTCTGCTACTATTTCCGACGCGACCAGCTCTCGTTAGTGCGAGAGCGGCAAGTGGAGCCCCGCTCCCACCCGCGTTCACCGCCTCAAGAGGTGGCCGGGTCCGGTCTCCTCGGCACAGGACACGCAGGTGTCCGAAAGCCGGGTTCGAGATCGGTCGGAAGCGGGCCCTGTCGTCGACATCGACGACGGGGCTCTTGTCTTTGGCGCAAACGAGTCTTAAAGGACGTGAATGACAAGTCCCTCGAACCGAGGTGCTCCCGTGAGCACCGAGCCGCGCATCAACGACCGCATCCGCGTGCCTGAGGTCCGTCTGGTCGGGCCGAACGGTGAGCAGGTCGGGATCGTTCGCATCGAGGACGCACTCCGACTCGCGCAGGAAGCGGATCTGGACCTCGTCGAGGTCGCCGCGCAGGCTCGACCTCCGGTATGCAAGCTCATGGACTACGGCAAGTTCAAGTACGAGACCGCCCAGAAGGCTCGTGAGTCTCGCCGTAACCAGCAGCTGACCGTGATCAAGGAGCAGAAGCTCCGGCCGAAGATCGACCCGCACGACTACCAGACGAAGAAGGGCCACGTGGCCCGCTTCCTGTCGCACGGGAACAAGGTCAAGGTGACCATCATGTTCCGCGGCCGCGAGCAGTCGCGCCCGGAGCTCGGTTACCGGTTGCTGCAGAAGCTGGCGGAGGACGTCGCGGAGCTGGGCTTCGTCGAGTCCAACCCGAAGCAGGACGGCCGCAACATGATCATGGTGTTGGCGCCGCACAAGAACATCAAGGCGCGTCCGGTCAAGCAGGACCAGGACGACGTCGTCGAAACCGACGACGCCGCCGAGTAGGACGCACGCCCGCCCCCGACCCGGTGGGTAGCACGAGACGAGGACGGAAATGCCGAAGAACAAGACGCACAAGGGCACCTCGAAGCGAGTTCGGGTGACCGGCAGCGGGAAGATCGTCCGTGAGAAGACGGGCAAGCGCCACCGCCTGGAGGTCAAGTCCAGCCGTGAGACGCGTCGCATGGCCGGCACGACCGTCGTGTCGCCCGCCGACGCGCCGCGCTTGAAGAAGCTGCTCGGTCTCTGACCGTTCGACCCCCTAGCTAACTTCGGGGCGGACCCCGACTCCGCCCCCTTGAGATCGACAGGATGGACCCGTGGCACGCGTCAAGCGGGCTGTGAACGCCCAGAAGAAGCGCCGTACCACCCTTGAGCTCGCCAGCGGTTACCGCGGCCAGCGCTCGAGGCTGTACCGCAAGGCCAAGGAGCAGGTGCTCCACTCGCTCAACTACGCGTACCGCGACCGCCGTGCGCGCAAGGGCGACTTCCGCAAGCTGTGGATCCAGCGGATCAACGCCGCTGCCCGCGCGAACGGCATGACCTACAACCGCCTCATCCAGGGCCTGCGCCTCGGCGGCGTCGAGGTCGACCGCAAGATCCTCGCGGACCTCGCCGTCACCGACGCCACCGCCTTCACGGCCCTCGTCGAGATCGCGCGCAACGCGCTCCCGACCGACGTGAACGCTCCGGCCGGGGACAAGGCCTGAGCCAGCAGTCACGCGCGCAACGACCCGAGGCAGCTCCGTTCACCGAACGGACGCCTCGGGTCGTTGCTGCTCGCCACCTGACCCGCCGCCAGGGCCGTGACAAGGCAGGCCGTTTCCTCGTCGAGGGAGCGCAGGCCGTGCGCGAGGCACTGGCGTGGCGTGGCGGCCAGGTCCACGAGCTCTTCGTGACGGACACGGCCGCGGAACGCAACGCCGAGCTGCTCCAGACCGCGTCCGCCGCGGGCATCAGGATCAGCGAGGTCACCGACAAGGCCGCCGCGTCGTTGTCGGAAACCGTGACGCCCCAGGGCCTCATCGCGGTCTGCGACGCCGTGCCACAGCCTCTCGGCGAGGCGCTGCGAGGCACGCCGCGTCTCGTCGCCGTGCTCCACGGCGTCTCCGATCCCGGCAACGCGGGCACCGTCACGCGCGTGGCGGACGCGGCCGGTGCGGACGCGGTGATCTTCGCCGGCGACACCGTCGACCCGCACAACGGCAAGTGCGTGCGCGCCTCCACGGGTTCGCTGTTCCACCTGCCGATCGCGCGGTCGCGTGACGCGGACGAGGTCTTCGCCGCGTGCCGCCAGGCAGGGTTGAAGCTCGTCGCCGCCGACGGCTACGCGAAGGACGACCTCGTCGAGGCCTCTGCCAGGGGCGAGCTGAAGCAGCCCACGGCGTGGGTGTTCGGCAGCGAGGCCCACGGGCTGCCCGACGACGTCGTGGCGAAGCTGGACACCACGCTGAAGGTGCCGCTGTACGGCGCTGCGGAGAGCCTGAACCTCGCGACGGCCGCCGCGGTGTGCCTCTACGCCTCGGCGCGGGATCAGCGCAGCTGAACGGGAAGTGACTCGATGCCGCGGGTCAGCTTCCCTCCGCTCCACTGTGGACGGAAGCCGGGCGCGAACTCGTAGTCCGGCATCAGGCTGAGCACCTCCTCGGCGACGATGCGCATCTCCAGGAAAGCCAGGTGCTCGCCCGCGCACCGGTGCACCCCGTAGCCGAACGCCAGGTGCGGGTTCCGCTCGCGTTCGCAGTCGAACTCGGTCGGCCGCTCGAAGACCGCCGGGTCGTGGTTGGCCGCGCTGATCACCGCCAGGACCCGCCCGTCCGGCACCAGCGCCGAGCCGCGAGCCGTCCGCGCCACCCCGACGACGGGCGACTCGATGCGCAGGCACTCGTCGATCACCTTCGGCAGCAACGAGGGTTCGTCGCGCAGCCGCGAGCGCAGACCGTCGACGGTCGCGAGAAAGTAGAGCAGCGTGCTCAGGCCGTGCACGGTCGTCTCGTGCCCGGCGACGATCAGGAAGACGAACATGCCGATCTGCTCGTCGACGGTGAGCGGCCGCCCGTCGACGGTTCCACCCGCGATCGCGAGCGCCACCGTGTCCGCTCCGGCCGCTCGCTGCCGGTCGAGCTGGCCGGCGACGTAGTCCTGGAACTCGCGCAACGCTGTGGCGCCGTCCTCCCGCGCACCGGTGCGGGCGGCGAGGAACAGCCGGTCGAGCCACCCGAGGAACTTGTCGCCGTCCTCCGGTGGCATGCCGAGGATCAACGCGATCGCGGCCGGCGGCAGGTAGTGCGCGAGCTCCGGCACCAGGTCCGCTTCACCTCGTGCGAGCAACTCGGCGATCCGTTGCCGTACAAGCGTGCGCAACACGTCGTCGTACTGCGCCACCGCCGCGCGTGTGAAGTGCCGCTGGAGGATCTTGCGGTACGAGGTGTGCAGCGGAGGGTCGAAGTCGATCGGCGGTTTGCCGGTCATGGTGACCTTGGGGATGGCGATGCCGTCCGTCGAGCTGTACGTGCCGTAGTCGCCGAGAACCTGTCTGATCGCGTCGTAGGTGAGCACGGCCGTGAACCCGTCGTGTTTGGTGGAGTGCACGACGGGACACTGCGCGCGCAAGCCGGCTAAGACGTCGTTCAACGGATTGGCCAGCAACGGGTCGATGTGGTCGAACTGCCAGTTGGGCTCCATGTCTTTACCCACGCCGAAAACGCGCTGTCGGTTCGCCGGGCGTCTCGTATCGTGTGCCGGTGCGCGAACCAGAGATCGAACTCCTGTGCTCCCAGCTCGCCTCCTACTACGTGTTCCCGGACACGGCCAACGAGATCGCGAAAGTCCTGCGCGCTCGTCTGGACGAGGGCGCTTATTCCGATGTGGACGATCAGGATTTCGCCGCCCGCGTCACCGCTGACCTGCAGTCGGTCAACGGGGACAAGCACCTGCGCCTGCTGTACAGCCACGACGAGGTTGCCGAGACCGGCCAGGAAACGGCCTGGGACCCGGTCGCGTACCAGAAGGAAGCCGAGCTGGCCGCGTTCGGCATCACCAAGGTCGAACGCCTCAAGGGCAACGTCGGCCTGCTCGACCTGCGCCTGCTGCACGACGCCGGGATCGCCACGCCGGCGTTCGTCGCGGCCATGAACCTCATCGCGCACACCGACGCGTTGATCATCGACCTGCGCAACAACGGCGGCGGCGACCCCAATACCGTGGCGCTGATCTGCAGCTACCTGTTCGACGAGCGCGTGCACCTCAACGACATCTACAGCCGCCCGGACGACACGACCGAGCAGTACTGGACCCTCTCGCACGTCCAGGGCCCGAAGTTCGGCGGCAAGAAGCCGATCTACGTGCTCACCAGCGGCCGCACGTTCTCCGGCGCCGAGGAGCTGAGCTACAACCTGCAGCAGAACGAGCGCGCCACCCTGATCGGCGAGACCACCAGGGGCGGCGCTCATCCCGGCGACCGCTACCGCGTCGGCCCGCACCTGAAGTCGTCGATCCCCAACGGCCGCGCGATCAACCCGATCTCGGGCACCAACTGGGAGGGAGTCGGCGTGGTCCCGCACATCGCGGTGCCCGCGGACGAGGCGTTCGACGTCGCCTACAAGAAGGCGCTCGAACACGTGCTGACGCTCGGCGACGAGGGCCCACGGCGGCTGATCGCGGAAGCGGCCGCCGAAGCCCTGATTGCTTGATGGCGTCTGCAAGTACCACCAACTCGCAGTTGGTGGTACTTGCAGACACCTTTACCGCTAGGCCAGGCGCGCTGTCAGTTCGCGCACCAGCGGATCCGTGCCGGACGGCTTGTTCTGGCGCCGCAACGCCTCCGACAGCACCGACAGCACGTTCCCGACCTGGGCGTCGTCGGGCAGCAGCGATGCCGCCCTGCGCGCCTCGGCCTCCGCGCCCTCGGCGTCGTCGGCGCCCAGCAGCACCTGTGCCGCGCGCAGCACCACGAACACCCGCCAGTTCTCGTCGCCCAGCGACACCACCAGCGCCTCGGCGTCGCGGTAGTGCTTCATCGCCAGCGCGAACTCGCCTGCCTGGCCGTGCACCCACGCGCGGATCGCGGCGATCTCCGCCTGGCGCCTCGTGACCTCGCGCGGGTCGTCCAGCAACGGCAGGAGTGCCTCGGCCTCGTCGACGGCGGCGCGGGTTTCCACCACCTCGTCGTCGGGCAGGTTCGAGGCCAGTTCGACCAACGAGCCGATCGCCTCCGTGAGGTTGCCCTCCTGCTGCCACAACGCGGCGGCCGCGCGCCACGACGCCGTCGCCTCGTCGTGCTTGTCCAGGCGGCCCTGCACGGACGCGAGCGCGTCGAGCAGGAACGCCCTGCGTCCCACCTCCTCGGGCGGCAGCAGTTCCGACGCCTCGCGCAGGTAACGCTCGGCGGCGGGCAGTTCGCCCAGCTTGCGGCACACCTGACCGAGCCGGAACACGACCTGCAGCCGCAGGTCCTCCTGGCCGTCCTGCAGGAGCCGCAACGACTCCTCGAGCACCTCGGCCGCCTCGACGAAACGGTCCGTCTGCACGTACCCGCCGCTCAGCGCGAAGCAGAAGTGCGCGGTGTGGCCGGGGGAGAGGTGCACGCGCGAGACCGCGACGGCCTCGCGCAGGTCGCCCAGGCAGGCGCCCTCCTGGTCGAGCTCCTGGATCGACGCGACCTGGTACCAGCGCGCCTCCGCGGCTTCCGGCAGCGGGAACGCCGCCACGAACTCCCGCGACGTCGCCACGGCCTCAGGAACGCGGCCCAGCAGCGTCTCCAGCCGCAACCGCAGCCGGTAGCCCTCGAACCGGGCGTTCAACGGCAGCTCACCGGCCATGGCCGCCAGGACGTCCGCGTACGCGCCGTCGAGGTCCTGCTGGCGCGCCCGGTGTTCCGCCGCCTCGACGGCGACCCGTCCGCGCAGCTCCGGAACGTCCAAAGAGGACGCGAGTGTGATCATCGCGGACGCCCGTTCGGGCGCGCCGGCGTCGTCCAGCAGCTCGGCCAGCGTCAGTGCCGCCACCGTCCGCGTGTAGTCCGACGTCGCCTCGGCCAGGCACCGTTCGGCGAGCTCCAGGCCGCCTTCGAGCCCTGACGCGAGCCGTGCCTGGTAGCGCAGAGCCAGATCAGCGGGCAACGCCGTCAGCAGCTCCTCGAACGCGGCCGGGTCGAACGGGACCAGGCCCGTCGTCATCCGCCGGATGCCCGCGTGCGCGGCGAGATCGGGCGGCAGCAACGAGTCCATGTCCGCGGGCAGCGAGTCGAGCATGCGCCGCGCCTTCACGAAGTCGCCCTGCTCGTACAGCGTCACCATCGCCTCGGCGATCTCCACCGGGTCGCCGAACACGACCGGCTCCTCCGCGGGAGCGGCCACCGGCGCCGACGGGACCGCCAGCTCGACGTGCGGGTAGTCGGCCTGCTCCAGCGACCTCGTGATCCGCTCGGTCCACGCCGGCGTGCCGTTGCGCGCGTCGAACGCCTTCGCGAGCTCCACCGCGCGCGTCGACAGCCGGTCGAGCAACGCCGCGGCGGTGAGCGTGCCGACCGACGGCACCTCGAAGACCGCGTCGGGAGAAATCCGCTGCAGCAGAACGGAAGCGCACTCGGCGAACGACATCTCGTCGGCCGGCAGCTGGGTCGCGGTCACCTTGTGCAGCGACCGCCGCAGGATCTCCTCGCCGCAGGAGACGTTGCCCG
The DNA here is from genome assembly GCF_042649515.1 of Lentzea rhizosphaerae. Lineage (NCBI taxonomy): Bacteria > Bacillati > Actinomycetota > Actinomycetes > Pseudonocardiales > Pseudonocardiaceae > Lentzea > Lentzea rhizosphaerae. The sequence goes on from NZ_JBHRZI010000019.1 coordinate 209,020, forward strand.
TCAGCGCGCAGAACCGGATGTGCTCGTGCACGTACGAGGTGATCTCGTCGTCCTTGATCAACCGGTACGCGGTCGTGTGCGCGTGCGCGGCGCGTTCGGTGTCGCCGATCTCCAGCAACGGCCACAGCAGCGCGGACAGGATGCCCTGCGGCTGCGTGGCGCAGTTCGTGTTGCCCGACAGGCCTTCCCAGCCGTGCGCGGCGGCCTCCTGATGCCGGCCGAGCCGCGCCAGCATCCAGACCTGCTCCTCGACCACGCACGCGTCGCAGTCCGCCATCGGGCCGGACTCGGTCGCGAGGTACTTGCCGAGGTGCTCGGCCAGACCCGTCATGTCACCGACGTGGTAGGCGTACTCGGCCCGCGCGCCGTGCACCGGCTGCACCGAGAAACCCAGGCGCCCGTAGCGGTCGGCGAGCTGGCCGATCACCGCCTGCAGCTGGTCCAGCGAGAACCGCGGGTCCCGGCGCAGCCCGGTCGCGATCCACTTGTGCGACCAGTTCAGCGAGTGGCGCTCGTAGTCGTTGAACGCCTCCGGGTCCTTCTCCTCCGCGGCCCGCGCCCACGCGAACGGCGCGAGCATGAGGTCGTAGCGCGCCAGGTAGTACGCCGAGTCGATCAGCGAGATCCGGCACGACACCCCGAGCGGCAGGTGCCCGAGCGCGTCGGACATGCGCGCCGCCCGTTCCAGCGCCTCGTGCTTCGGCATGCCGGTCGGCATGTTGTACGCCTCGAGGAACGCTCTTTCCGCGTCCTCCGCGGTGAAGTCGGCCATGTCACTTGCCCCCAACGGCGCGGTCCAGCAGTTCCAGGAACGAGCGGTTCAGCGCCGCCGTGTCCTTCGGTCGCATCGCCCGCCGAGCCTGCAGAACGGCGTGCACGTACAAGGATTCCAGCGTCAGCTCCACCAGCGCGGGGTCGTTCAGCCGCGCCAGCCGCTGCACGAGCGGGTTGCGGCAGTTGAGCACCAGCTGCTCCGGCCGCGAGGACCCGGAGTCGGCGGTCAGCTGCCCGAGCAGTTCCGCCCACAACGGGTCTGTGGTCTCCTCGGCGGTCTGCTCGGTGTCGAGCTTGCGCTGCTGCTCCGCGTTGGTGATCAGCAGCGCGGGCAGCGAGACCGGGTCGAAGTCGCGGATCACCGCGTCGCAGTCGTGCCGGTCCAGGGCCGCAGCCCCGTCGGACAGCCGCAGCCGCAACGCCGTCTCGATGTCCGGTTCGGGGTCGGCCAACGCGGCCAGCAGCTCCGTGGGAGCGACCCTGCGCGCGACGGACGCGCCGTCCAGCGCGCTCAGCCGGTTCAGCAGCTCCAGGTCGTAGGCGTAGCCGGCGTTCACCAGGCCGAGGCCCTGCGCGGCCGCGACCGGTGCGAGCTGGTGGAACTCGTCGACGTCCGGGATGTAGAGGATCGCGCCGTGCTTGCGCTTGAACTGCCGCAACGGGACCGGGCCGTCGGTGGTCTCGAACGGCAGCCAGCGCTCGACCAGCCGCAGCATCTCGTCGTCCGACCGCGCCAGCGACTTGATCCCCAGGTGGTGCGCGGCCAGCAGCTCACCGGCGCGGCGCGGCTCGATCGCGTCCAGCCGGATCAGCCAGTCGCGGATCTGCTCGCCCAGCTCCTCGCGCACCGCCAGCAGCGTCTCGTCCTGGTACAGCGACTCGCGCGACGCCGTCGGCCGGATCGACGACGCGTCGACCACGCACCGCACGAAGTACGCCCAGTCCGGCAGCAGACCCTCGACGTTGTCGCCGACCAGCATCCGCTTCAGGTACACGCGGTGGGTCTGGCGCGTGCCGGGATGCACTCCGGACGGCAGCACGAACGCGACACCGGTCAGCCCGGCCGCCTCGACCTCGATCGGGATCGCCTCGAACGGGGTGAACCCGAAGATCTGCTCGCAGTACGCCGAAAGATCGGCTTCCTCGTCGTCCCAGGGTCGTTCACCGCGGGTCACCACGGCGCCGTCCAGCGTGACCACGGCCGGCAGCAGATCGCCGTAGTCGCTCACCAACGGCCGCACGACGTCCGCTTCGAGCCAGTGCTCGTTGCCGCGCGACGCGCTCAGCACCACCGTCGTGCCGACCGGCACACCGTCCGCAGTGTCTACTTCGGACACTGAATAGTTCCCAGAAGAATCCGCCTGCCAGCGCACCGCCGCACCACCGCGCGCGGACCGAGTGACAACAGTCACTGAAGACGCCACGAGGAAGCACGACAGCATGCCGACGCCGAACTGACCGAGGAACCCCTCGCGGGCGAACCCCAGCTCATCGCGCTTGGACGTCCGCCCGAGCGTCGACAGCAGCTCGTGCACCTCGGTCTCGGTGAGTCCGACACCGGTGTCGGTGATCGTCAGCGTGGAGCCGCAGGTGATCGTGACCTCGGCCGGGCAGGACGGGTCGAGCTCGCGCCGTGCCGTGATCGCGTCGACGGCGTTCTGCAGCAGTTCGCGCACGTAGACGCGGGGACTGCTGTACAGGTGGTGGCTGAGCAGGTCGATGATGCCGCGCAGGTCGACGCGGAAGGTGTGCGACATGATGCCGTCCATCCTAGGGACGGACCAGGGGCCAGTGCCGCTCTTTAAAGGAACGTCCGGGAGCGGTCAAGAGCGCACCCACTAGGATCTGCCTGTTGATTACCAGATGTCCGCGACGGGAGCTGTACACCAACCATGTCCGGAGCCAACGACCCGTACGACCCGAAGCAGGTCGCGGCGCTGTCGGCCGAGCACCTCGACGCCGCCGTGCAGAAGGCGCGCGAGGCGTTCGCCGGAGCTGCCGACCTGGAGGCCCTGGCGGCGGTCAAGCCGGGCCACCTCGGTGACCGGTCGCCCGTGCTGCTGGCCCGCCGCGAGATCGGTGCACTGCCTCCCAAGGCGAAGGCCGAGGCCGGCAAGCGGGTGAACGAGGCGCAGTCCGCGATCAGGACCGCGTTCGACGAGCGCCACGCCGTGCTCCAGATCGAACGCGACGAGCGGGTGCTGCGCGAGGAGTCCGTCGACGTCACGCTGCCGTGGGACCGCTTCCCGCGCGGCGCGCGCCACCCGATCACGACGCTCGCCGAGCGCATCGGTGACGTCTTCGTGGCCATGGGCTACGAGATCGCCGAAGGCCCCGAGCTCGAGACCGAGTGGTTCAACTTCGACGCGCTGAACTTCGGCAAGGACCACCCGGCCCGCTCGATGCAGGACACGTTCTACATCGCGCCGTCGGACAGCAGCCTCGTCCTGCGCACGCACACCTCGCCCGTGCAGGCCCGCACGCTGCTGGACCGCGAGCTGCCGGTGTACGTCGTGTGCCCTGGGCGCACGTTCCGCACCGACGAGCTCGACGCGACCCACACCCCGGTGTTCCACCAGGTCGAGGGCCTCGCGGTCGACAAGGGCCTGACGATGGGCCACCTCAAGGGCACGCTGGACGCCTTCGCGCGCTCCATGTTCGGCGAGGACTCGAAGACCCGCCTGCGCCCGAGCTTCTTCCCGTTCACCGAACCGTCGGCCGAGGTCGACGTGTGGTTCCCGGAGAAGAAGGGCGGCGCGGGCTGGGTCGAGTGGGGCGGCTGCGGCATGGTCAACCCCAACGTCCTGCGCGCCTGCGGCGTCGACCCGGACGTGTACTCCGGCTTCGCGTTCGGCATGGGCCTGGAGCGCACGCTCCAGTTCCGCAACGGCCTGCCCGACATGCGCGACATGGTCGAGGGCGACGTCCGCTTCACCCAGCCATTCGGAACGGAGGCCTGATCCGGTGCGCATCCCGGTCAGCTGGCTGGTCGAACACCTCGGTTTCGACGAAGTCCCCACGCCCGACGAGCTCGCCGAGGCGTTCACCCGCATCGGCATCGAGGTCGAGGAGGTGAGCCCGCTCGGTCCCGTGACCGGCCCGATCGTCGCCGGTCGCGTCGTCGAGATCGAGGAGCTCACCGAGTTCAAGAAGCCGATCCGGCACTGCAAGGTCGAGGTCGGCCCCGAGCAGGTCAACGAGATCATCTGCGGCGCCACGAACTTCGTCGAGGGCGACTCGGTCGTCGTCGCGCTGCCCGGCGCCGTCCTGCCGGGTGACTTCACGATCTCCGAGCGCAAGACGTACGGCCGCATGTCGCAGGGCATGATCTGCGCCGCCGACGAGCTCGGCATCGGCGACGACCACTCCGGCATCCTCGTGCTGCCCACGGGCACCGCGCAGCCGGGTGACGACGCTCTCGAGCTGCTCGGCCTGAACGACAGCGTCATCGAGGTCGCGCCGACCCCGGACCGCGGTTACGCGTTCTCGGTCCGCGGCCTGGCGCGTGAGATCGCCTGCGCGCTGGACGTGCCGTTCGGCGACCCCGGTGTCGTCGAGATCCCCGAGGCCGAGGGCGAGGTGTGGCCGGTCCACATCGAGGACCGCACCGGCTGCTCGCGGTTCGTCGCCCGCCGGGTCACCGGTGTCGACCCGACCGCGCCCACGCCGTGGTGGATGCGCCGCCGGCTGATGCTCGCGGGCATGCGCTCGATCTCGCTGCCGGTCGACGTCACGAACTACGTGATGCTCGAACTGGGCCAGCCGCTGCACGCGTTCGACGCCGCTTCTCTCTCGGGCGCGCTCACGGTCCGTCGGGCTCACGCGGGCGAGAAGCTCACGACGCTGGACGACTCTGTGCGCGCCCTCGACCCCGACGACATCGTGATCGCGGACGACTCCGGCGTGATCTCGCTCGCCGGTGTCATGGGCGGCGCTTCCACGGAGGTCCAGGACAACTCCTCGGACATCCTGCTGGAGGCCGCGAACTGGGACCCGGCGTCCATCGCGCGCACGGTCCGCCGGCACAAGCTGCCGTCCGAGGCCGCCAAGCGCTTCGAGCGCACGGTCGACCCGGCGCTCGCCCCGGTGGCGCTGGAGCGGGCCGCGAAGCTGCTCAACCACTACGCCGAGGGCCAGATCAAGCCCGGCCGCACCGACGTCGGCGTGCCCGCGCTGCCCGCGCCGGTGTCGATGCCGATCGACCTGCCGGACCGCGTGGCGGGCGTCCGCTACGCGCGAGGCGTCACGGCCCGCCGTCTCGGCCAGATCGGCTGCCAGGTCTCCGTCACCACCTCGGACGACGGCCAGACGATCGTCACCGCCGTGCCTCCGACGTGGCGTGCCGACCTCGTGCAGCCCGCCGACCTGGTGGAGGAGGTGCTGCGGCTCGAGGGCTACGACACGATTCCCTCGGTGCTGCCGCCCGCCCCCGCCGGCCGCGGCCTGACCGAGCAGCAGCGCCGTCGCCGCACGGTGTGGCGCACGCTGGCCGAGGACGGCTTCGTCGAGGTGAAGCCGTTCCCGTTCATCGACCCGTCGGTGTTCGACGCGTTCGGGCTCGCCGAGGACGACGTCCGCCGCAACACGGTCGGCGTGCTGAACCCGTTGGAGGCGGACAAGAACGTCCTCGCCACCACGCTTCTGCCGGGCCTGCTGGAGACCCTTCAGCGCAACCTGGCCCGCGGGGCGAAGGACGTCGCGCTGTACAACGTCGCCCAGGTGACCTTGCCGCGCGCACAGCAGGTCCCGGTGCCTTCTTTGGGTGTCGACCGCAGGCCGACCCAGGCCGAGGTCGCCTCGATGCTGGCCGCGCTGCCGCAGCAGCCGCTGCACGTCGCCGGTGTGCTCACGGGTCACCGCGAGCTGGCCGGCTGGTGGGGCAAGGGCCGCGTGGCCGAGTGGTCGGACGCCGTCGAGGCCGCCCGCCGCGTGGGCCAGGCGTACGGGGTGACGTTGCGCGTCGTCGCGTCGGACCTCCTGCCGTGGCACCCCGGCCGCTGCGCCGAGCTGCGCGTCGGCGACTGGCCCGCCGGCCACGCCGGTGAGCTGCACCCGAAGGTGATCGAGGCCCTGGGCCTGCCCAAGCGGACCGTGGCGTTCGAGCTCGACCTCGACGCGCTCCCGCTGGACGACCACCGCCCGGCCCCGATGGTGTCGGCGTACCCGCCGGTGCTGCTGGACGTCGCGCTCGTCGTGGACGCCTCCGTGCCGGTGCAGTCGGTGTCCGAGGTGCTCGGCGCGTCCGCGGGCGACCTGCTCGAGGACATCCGCCTGTTCGACGTGTACACGGGCGAGCAGGTGGGCGAGGGCAAGAAGTCGCTCGCGTACTCCTTGCGCTTCCGCGCCCCGGACCGCACCTTGACGGTGGAGGAGGCGACTTCGGCCCGCGACGCCGCTGTTGCCGCCGCCGGCGAACGTTTGGGCGCAGCACTCCGCGCCTGACCGGTTCTCACCTGGTGAAGCCCGAGATTCCACGCGAATCTCGGGCTTTGCCGCACCGCGAGTGCCCTGCTCCACGATCCGAACTCGACCTCGGTGTCGTGGCCTCCGGCGACGGGTGTCACTATGTACACAGTGTTGTCGCAACAGGGGTTCCAGGTCTCAGCCAGCAGCGTGGGCCGCCAGCTACAACCAGATCAATTGTTCATGAAAGTTCGCTCGATCGGTCGAATCCCGGCAGTCGGGATTTGGGATCAAATCAGCAGGTGGTAGCCCTGCGTAGCTGTCAAGGTGCCAAAAGTCCCTCATTACAGGGGGAAATCGGCGCCCGTCAGACGCTTGCGCAGTACGTGAAGCTTCTCCAAGATTGGCGACGCGGCCCGCTGGGCCGAGGGGCGAAGCGATGAACCACCGGGCGAGTCTGGTCGCCGGTCCGGTGGGGAGCTAGAGGCGAACCCACCGCCTGGAGCAACAACTCTGGAGAGTTGCGCCATGCGTAGTTTGGGTCCGCGCCTTGAGATCGCCGTGTCGTTGACGATCCTCATGGTCGGCGCGGCCGTCGTGGCGGCCATGCACCTGACGTGGCCCGACCCGAAGACGCCAGCGATGGCGTACTCCGTCAGCAGTGGCGAGTCCGGCATGCAGAAGCTGAAGCCGTTCGAGATCAACGACATCTCCGGCGCGGCCGTGGAGCTCAAGCCGGGCGCCGAGGGCGAACGCAAGGTGCGGCTGTCCAACCCGAACCCCGTCGACATCATCGTCGAGAGCCTGTCCGCGGTCCCGGGACAGCCGCTCGACGCCACCCAGCAGCGCGTCGAGGGCTGCCCGTCCGGCGTGCTGACCGTGGTACCGCTCAAGGACATCGTGGAGATCCCGGCCGGAGGCGCGGTCGAGGTCGTCATGAAGGTCCAGGTCGCGAAGGAAGTTCCGGCCGCCTGCGCCGAGCTCGTCTTCCCGCTCACCTACTCGGGTCGCGCGAAACACGGCTGAGCACCACGCCGAGCCAGTCCCGTCCGGAACCCTGTCGGCTGGTTCGGCGCGAAAAGCACGTTTGGGCCGATAGACGATGCTGTTGGTGAATCCTGGCTGCAACGAGGCACCGGCCTGGCTGCAACCAACTCCCCGGGCCCCCGATCGCTGGCGATGAACGGCGCATTTGTCCACCTCAGGTGGACAAATGCGCCGTTCATCCACGCCGGCACCTGTCTGCAACGTGCTTTTCGCGCCAAGACCGGAGCCGGCGGACAGGCTTGGGCAGGCTGCTCAGAGGTGCTTGAGCGCCTCCCGTCGTGACAACGGCGACAGCCCCGGCCGAGCGTCCACGAACGCCCGCACCCATCCCGGCTCGGTCTTCGCGAACTCCCGCAGCGCCCACCCGATCCCCTTGCGCAGGAAGAAGTCCGGGTCGTCCACGTTCGCGTCGATCGTCGCGGACAGCAGCTCCACGTCGGTGGCCCCCTTCGACCCGAGCTGGCAGATGATCGACGTCCGGCGCCGCCACCTGTCCGCGTCGGTCGACCACTTCAGCATCAGCGGCCGCACGACGGCCGGCGTGGACCGCAGCAACGGCCCGACCCGCTTCGACGCGATCTCGTCCACGTAGTCCCACCACGCGCCGGTGACGATCATCTCGTCGAACCACGGCATCAGCTCGACCGACTGGAAGCGGCGGTCCCCGCTCACCGCCAGCGCCACGTACCGCTCCTCGCGGTACGTCGCCTCCCGCCACAACGTCTGCACGGCGTCGAGCCACTCGTCGCGATCACTGGGCACCGGCAGCGACTTCAGCAATGCCACCCGCCCCGGTTTCTGCACCCCCAGGAACGGCATGTCGGACTTCATGTACGCCTGCATCTCCGGCGCCTTCGCCGGATCCGCCAGCTCCCGCAAACCGGCCCGAACCGCTTCCACGAATGTCACAGAACGCACCGTATACCCAGGTCGTACGGCTCAAAGGAGTACGACCGTTGAGATCGATGGCCCATTGCCGACGCAAATATCCCGGGAAACTCAATCATCACTTTGCCCGCGCGGGATTGTGAACAGAAACGATGCTTCCGCCGACTACCATTCGCATTCATGCGCGTGCTCATGGTTGTGGCGGCGCTCGTGCTCACCAGCATGGGTGCCACCAAGGCGGACACGGTGGACTACCTGGATCTGCCGCTGTCCAACGGAAACGGGGAAGAGCGGGGTGGCGTTCACCCCGATCTGCCGTACGACAGGGCCGTGCTCGAGGCCGCGCTGAACCGGCACCGCGCGAAAGGCGTCCCGCCGACGCGGTTCAAGGCGTTGTTGTGGCAGTACTGGATAGTCCGCGCCGCCGAGGACGCGGGCGTGCGGCTGTCCGAGTGGGACCCGCAGCGCAGCGCCGAGACCAACCGCGCGACCATCTTCGCGGTCTACGACTTCTACGCGAAGCTCTACACCCAGAACCCGGACTCGTTGCGGTGGATGGGATTCGCCAACATCGGCGCTCCAGCGTTCGCTGCCGGCATGCTCGACCTCGGCACGCTGCCGGAGCTGCGCTGGTTCTCGTCGATGCTGATGTCCATGCAGAAGCACATCTTCATGGACCTCGGCGCGATGCACGCCGCCTACCTGCACGGTGGGATCAAGGCCGTGGAGGAGATGCGCGACGCGGGGATCATCGACGCCGACACCACCGCCGCGTGGGCGGATCCGGCGCAGGCCGTCATGGAGTTCTCGTCGCGCGAGCAGAACCTGGTGATCGCCGAGCAGTTCAACCGGATGCGCGCTCGGCTGCTGCCGCCCGGTGAGGTGGTCACGTACGCGATCACGGTGGCCGGCCCGATGCCGGTGCCGGGAGGCAAGACCCCCGCGCAGTACCGGCCGTTGTTCGGCGGCCCGCTGCCCGCGTTCAACTACGCGGACCGGGAAGCGCGCTGGGACTTCCTCAGCCACGACACGGTTCCCGCCTACGAACGGCTGTCCGAGGAGACCGTGCACCGGATCGTGCAGCGGCCGTTCGCGGACCGCGTCGCGGAGTACCGCGCCACGGCCCGCCTGCTCGACCTGATCATCCCGTTCGGGAGTGACGAGTCCCGGACCGGAGTTCGCTGAGCACCGTCAGCCGGTCCTCCTCGACGATGCGGCGCGTGGTGACGCGGTCGGGGTAGCAGCGCATGAACATGTTGGTGAAGTGCGTGCCGTAGTGGATGACGTCGTCGCCGTGCGGATCGTCCAACGGCCGCACGACGGCCTCGAAGTTCGGCTCGTGGAAGTACGCCATGGTGAACCGTTCGCGGGTGTTCAGCAGCACCTTGTGGGGTGTGGAGAGCAGCCTTCCTCCGGTGAGGAACTGCAGGACGTCGCCGGGGAACACCGTGAAGACGTGCGGCACGGGTTCGACGTAGGTCCAGCCGTCGGCCTCCTGGAAGCACCCGGCCGCCGACTCGTCGGGCAGCCAGTTGCGCGGCCGCTGTTCGCCCTCGATCGGCGGGCGGACGTAGAGGCCACCGACGTCGTCCTGCGCGGCGAGGACGAGCATGCCGTAGTCGGTGTGGGCGCCGATGCCGCGGTCGACGGCGCCGGACCTGGTGGGGAAGCGCAGCACCCGCATGTGGTGCCAGCCGTCCGCGGTCAGCCTGGTGAACGCGTCGGCGTCGTGCCCGAAGCCCAGTGCGGCCAGCATCAGGATCTTCTCGCCGGCCTCACCGAGCATCGCCATGAACTCCCGCATGGCGTCCCGGTAGCGCGCGTCCGGCCACGGCACGGGTCCGTGGCACGGCCATCTGTCGACGACGCGGGAGTCGTCGAGCGGAACGTCCTTGCAGACCGTGAAGATCTCCGAGTAGTCCGCGACGCCGTCGGTGACCTCCTCGCCGGACGCGATGTAACCGGCGTAGGTCAGGTCGCTCACGAACCGTGACTTCTCCTCGAGCGTCAAGTCGTGGAAGAACCTCCTGCTGGCGGCCATGGCCGCCTCGGTCTTCCGGTCCTGCACCGCGTCCGTCGCGATCTGCAGAATCCCGTCGGCCTGCCAGGCGGCGATCAGCTGGCGGCCGAGCTCGACGTCGTCGTCCGAACCGGTGACGGTCTCGGGCAGACGGAAGGTGCGTAGTTCGGTCATGGCCCAACGAACGCTGGTTCGGCGTCAGGGGTTCATATTTCTTTCGGGGGTGGAATCGGATCCGTCTTAGTAGGCTGCTGGTCATGACGTCGTACGACTACGACCTGATCGTCATCGGCTCTGGTCCTGGCGGCCAGAAAGCGGCGATCGCGGGTGCGAAACTGGGCAAGCGCGTGGCGATCATCGACAAGCAGGAGATGGTCGGCGGCGTCTGCGCGAACACGGGCACCATCCCGTCGAAGACCTTGCGCGAAGCCGTCATGTACCTGACGGGCATGAGCCAGCGCGAGCTGTACGGCGCGAGCTACCGCGTGAAGCAGGACATCACGATCAGCGACCTGATGGCCCGCACGCAGCACGTGATCGGCCGCGAGGTCCAGGTCGTGCGCGCTCAGCTGCACCGCAACGGCATCGACCTGCTGAACGGCGTCGGCCGGTTCGTCGACCCGCACACCGTTGCGGTGGAAGGGACTCACCGCGGCGACCACACCAGGATCACCGGCGAGTTCGTCGTCATCGCCACCGGCACGACGCCCGCGCGTCCGTCCGCGGTGGACTTCGACGAGGAGCGGATCCTCGACTCGGACGAGGTCTTCGCGCTCCAGGAGATCCCGTCGTCGCTGGTCGTGGTCGGCGCCGGCGTGATCGGCATCGAGTACGCGTCGATGTTCGCCGCGCTCGGGTGCCGCGTCACCGTCGTCGAGCAGCGCGAGAAGATGCTGGACTTCTGCGACCCGGAGATCGTGGAGTCGCTGAAGTTCCACCTGCGCGACCAGGCCGTCACCTTCCGGTTCGACGAGAAGGTCGTGGACGTCTCGGTGTCGGACTCTGGCACGATCACGACCCTGGCGTCGGGCAAGCGGATCCCCGCCGCCGCGGTCATGTACTCGGCCGGTCGCCAGGGCTGCACCGACAAGCTGGACCTCGCCGCCGCCGGTCTGGAAGCCGACCGCCGCGGCCGGTTGACCGTCGACGAGCACTACCGCACGCCGGTCGAGCACATCTACGCCGTCGGTGACGTGATCGGGTTTCCGGCGCTCGCCGCGACGTCGATGGACCAGGGCCGGCTGGCCGCGTACCACGCGTTCGGCGAGCCGGTGCACGACCTGACGGCGTTGCAGCCCATCGGCATCTACACGATTCCGGAGATCTCGTACTGCGGCGCGACGGAGACCGAGCTCACCTCGTCCGCAATTCCTTACGAGGTCGGCATTTCGCGGTACCGGGAGCTCGCCCGCGGCCAGATCGTCGGTGACGCGTACGGCATGTTGAAGCTGCTGGTGTCCACTGTGGACCGGAAGATCCTCGGCGTGCACGTGTTCGGCACCGGTGCGACGGACCTCGTGCACATCGGTCAGGCCGTGATGGGTTGTGGCGGCACGGTCGACTACCTCGTCGACACGGTCTTCAACTACCCGACGCTGTCCGAGGCGTACAAGGTCGCCGCACTCGACGCGACGAACAAGATCCGCGCACTGGACCGCTTCACGACCGGGTGAGCCCCGCGTCGTGGGCGATGATGGCGGCCTGCACGCGGTTGGCGCACTCCAGCTTGGGCAGGATCCGGCTGATGTGCGCCTTCACCGTGCCGGTCGCCATGTAGAGCTGTTCGCCGATCTCGGAGTTGGACAGTCCTTCGCCGACGAGCCTGAGCACGTTGCGTTCGGTCTCGGTGAGCGCGTCGATCTTGAGGCGCGCCTGCGAGCCGTCGCCGGGCGCGGTGAGGTGCTTCTCGATCAGGCGCTTGGTGATCTGCGGGGCGAGGATCGGTTCGCCCCGCGCCGCCTTGTGGACGGCGTTGATCAGCTCCTGCGGCGGGGTGTCCTTGAGCAGGAACCCCGTCGCGCCGACCTTGAGGGCCTGCGCCACGTAGGAGTCCTCTCCGAACGTCGTGAGCATGACGACGTTGGTGCCGCCCGCGATCTGCTCGGCCGCCTTGAGCCCGTCGCCGCCGGGCATGCGGATGTCGAGCAACGCGACGTCGACGGAGTGCTTCGAAGCGAGCTCGACGGCCTGCTTGCCGTCGCCCGCCTCGGCCACCACGGTGATCTCGGGGTCGTTCTCCAGGATCAGCCGGATGCCGGCACGCATGAGCGTTTCGTCGTCGGCGATGAGGACTCGGATCACGCCGGGCACATTACGGCTTCTCCTGCGTCTTCGAGTGCAGCTTGCCGTCGCGGAAGCACAGCTTGTAGAGCAGCTCGGGGTTGTGCGAGGTCCGGTACCGCACGCACCCGTCCACGCCGAGCTGCCCGATGCCGTACTGGTTCATGATCTCCTCCTCGGAGGTGACACCCACACGCAGCGAGTCGAAGTACGGCGCGTTCATCTCCGTCGGGTTGAGCAACGCGAAGAGCAGCAGCACGATCAACGCCGCGGAGATCGGCAGCAGCGCGAGGAGCCCGAGGCACCCGCCACCCACCACGCGCGGCACGGTCAGGACCTCGGCCGCGAGCGGTGGCGGCACCTCCCTGGCCTCGGCGGCGGCCTGCACGGACGGGTGCAGCGGCACGTCCGCGGCCACCCTGAACCCGCCCTCGACCGGCGGCCCCGCGCTGAACGACCCGCCGAGCAGCCCGACGCGTTCCTCCAGGCCGATCAGGCCACGCCGGGCGCCCTTGCCGGGTGTCGCGGGGGAAGGCCCGTTGAGCACCTGGATCCGCACGCGTCCACCGTGGACGTTGACCTGCACTCGGGTGCGGGCGAGCGGCGCGTGCTTGCGGACGTTCGTCAACGCCTCGCGGACCACCCGGTGCACCGCGCGCCGGGTGCGCGGATCGGCGCCGTGCAGGTCGTCGCCGGACCAGTCGAGGGACGCCGAGGAGCTCTCGGCCAGCGCGGCGATGCCGGAACGGGTGCCGGTGTCCTCGTCGAGCGACTCGGGCTCGGGGTTCGTCCGCAGCACGCCGAGGATCTCGCGCAGTTCGGCCATCGCGAGCGACGACGTCGTGCGGATCAGTTCGGCCTGGTCGTGCAGCTGGGGGGCTTTGCGCGCGGTCGCGAGCTCGAGGGCTCCGGCGTGGATGGAGATCAGGCTGAGCCGGTGGCCGAGCATGTCGTGCATCTCGCCGGCGATGTGCGCGCGTTCCTCGGACCGTGCCGACGCGGCGGTCAGCGCGCGGGCGCGTTCCAGGTACTCGTTGCGCTCCTGCAACAGCCTGAGCATCGGCTTGCGGCGGCCGAGCAACATGCCGGACACGGCGGGGAACAGCACGAAGAACGCCGCCCCGGCGAATCCGCCGACCAGGCTCTGCCACAGCGGCTGGCTCTGGTCCACCAAGAAGAGGCTGAACGCGGTCTGCAGCACCATCGCCGCACCCAGCAGCGCCCACAGCCGGCCGAGGCGGGGGATGCGCCGGGACGCCGCGAAGATGACGAACGTGGTCGTCGCCTGCGCCCAGAGGTTGTTGACGGCGAAGAGCGGTGCGGTGAGCAGCAGCGCCCACGTCGGTTTTCGCGGCGCGAGCCAGACGAGCACCGCGATCCACACGGCGGCGGCGACGGTCAGCAACGGGTGCGGGGTCGGTGCCAGCGGCGCGATCAACGGCACCAGGCCGACCAGGAACGCGAACGCGGGCCAGACGAACCTCATCGGGCCAGCTCCCTCTTGGCGACCAGCACGGCCTTGCGGTCGAAGCACAGCTCGAAGTCGCGGCTGGAGTCGTCGCGGACGTGGTAGCGGAAGCACCCGGCGTGGTCCGACGGCACGCCGAAGCCGTGCGTCTCGGTGACCTCCTCCTCGTGCACGACCGACACCTGGAACGCGTCGAACTCCTGCTGGGTCATCTCGCCCCTGCTGAAGATCGCGATGACGAGCAGGACGAGCACGGTGCCGAGCGCCGGGACGACGGACAGCGTGGCGAGACAGCCGCTCCCGACCGCGCGCGGCACGGTCAGGATCTCGGCGGTGATCGGTGGTGGCGCCTCCGCCACGGCACCCGCCGCACCCGCCTCCTCCTGCACGACCGGGTGCGACGGCAGGTCGGCCGCCACCCGGAACCCGCCGGCGAACGGCCCGGCGTCGAACGTCCCGCCGATCAGCGCGACCCGTTCCTCCAGCCCGATGAGCCCGCGGCGGGTGCCGCCACCCCGAGGTTCGCTGCTCCGGCCGTTGACCACTTCGACGTGCACGCGGTCGCCGGCATGCACGGACACACGCGTGCGGGCTGATGGCGCGTGCTTGTGCACGTTCGTGAGTGCCTCACGTACGACCCGGTGCACCGCCCTCCGCAACCGTGTGTCGGCATCGGCCAGGTCGTCGCCGGACCAGTCCAGGTGGACGGACACGCCCGCAGCAGTAGAAGCGGCCACGAGCCGTTCGACGTCCGCGCGCGTACCGGCGTCCGCGTCGGCGTCGACCGAACTTCCCAGGACGCCGAGGATCTCGCGCAGCTCCTCCATCGCGACCGCGGACGTCTTGCGGATCAACTCGACCTGTTCGCGCAGCTCCGGGGCCTGCTCGGCGGCGGAGCGCTCCAGCACGCCCGCGTGCGCGGTCAACTGGCTGAGGCGGTGGCTGAGCATGTCGTGCATCTCGCTGGCGATGTGTGCGCGCGTGTCGGACCTAGCGGTGCTCGCGGTCAACACACGCGCGTGCTCCAAGTAGTCGTTGCGTTCCATCAGGACCTGCGTCAACGGCTTGCGCCGCCCGACGAGCGCTCCGGCCACGGCGGGGAAGACCAGCAGGAACAGGACCGTGAACGCCGTCTCGAGGACGAACTCGGTCAGGCCGTCGCCTGCGCGCCACGTGTGCAGGGCGCCGAACCCGGCCAGCAGCACGGCGGTCCCGGTCACCGCTGCCCACAGCTGCCGCGGCGA
The DNA here is from genome assembly GCF_042649515.1 of Lentzea rhizosphaerae. Taxonomy (NCBI): domain Bacteria; kingdom Bacillati; phylum Actinomycetota; class Actinomycetes; order Pseudonocardiales; family Pseudonocardiaceae; genus Lentzea; species Lentzea rhizosphaerae. Next base: position 224,144 of record NZ_JBHRZI010000019.1, read on the forward strand.
GCGGAGGCTGCGGCCCGCACGGAAGATCACGAGCGAGGTCGGGGCGATCGCGAGCAGGTTGCCGGCCGCCTGCAGGGGAGCGGTGAGCAGGATCGCAGTTCGCGGCCACCGGGCACTCACGGGCACCAGCGCCCCCGCCCACACGGCGGAGGCGACGACGAGCCACCACTCGACCGGTCTGCCGAGCGGTGTCACCAGCGTCACCAGCGCCAACAGGAAGGCGCAGACCGCCCACAGCCCGTCGCGCAGCCTCACGTTCACGCTGATCATTCTGGTCAACGCGGGCTCGGGGACCCAGCGCCAGGTGGCCGCGTCCGCATAGCCACCCGTCCACTTCTTGACGCACGCGGGGCCCTCCCGTGCGCCAGGAGAGTACGAAAGCTCCCCGCGTACTCAACTCAACTCGGTTGAGTGAGTTTGCATGACCGTGCATAATCATGCGCATGACAGTGAGGATCGCGGTCGCGGGCGCCAGCGGATACGCGGGTGGCGAGCTGCTCCGCCTGCTACTGGCTCATCCGGACGTCGAGATCGGCGCGCTGACGGCGAACAGCAGTGCCGGCGACCTGTTGCTCAAGCACCAGCCGCACCTCCTGCCGCTCGCGGACCGACGACTCCAAGACACCACAGCCGAGACCCTCGAGGGGCACGACGTGGTGTTCCTCGCACTTCCCCACGGTCACTCGGCTGAGCTCGCCGAGCAACTCGGGGACGACACCGTGGTGATCGACTGCGGCGCCGACCACAGGCTGACCAGTGCCGACGACTGGAAGCGGTGGTACGGCGGCGAGCACGCGGGCTCCTGGCCGTACGGGCTGCCCGAGCTTCCCGGCCAGCGGGACAGGCTCGTGGGCGCACGCCGCGTCGCCGTCCCCGGCTGCTACCCGACGGTGTCCTCGCTCGCGCTGGCGCCCGCCGTCGACCTCATCGAGGACGAGGTTGTCGTCGTCGCCGTGTCCGGCACGTCGGGCGCGGGCAAGTCGCTGAAGCCGAACCTGCTCGGGTCCGAGGTCATGGGCTCGGCCAGCGCGTACGGCGTCGGTGGTGCGCACCGCCACACACCGGAGATCACCCAGAACCTGAGCGCCGCGGCCGGTCGTCCGATCAAGGTCAGCTTCACGCCGGTGCTGGCGCCGATGTCGCGGGGCATCCTCGCGACCTGCACAGCGCAGCTCAAAGAGAGCGCAAACGTTCGCGTGGCCTACGAGAAGGCGTACGCGAACGAGCCGTTCGTGCACCTCCTGCCCGAAGGTTTCTGGCCGACGACGAACGCGGTTCTCGGGTCGAACGCCGTTCAGATGCAAGTCACGGTCGACGAGGACCTGGGCCGGCTCGTGGTCGTGGCCGCCGTCGACAACCTGGCCAAGGGCACCGCGGGTGCCGCTGTCCAGTGCATGAACCTCGCTCTCGGACTGCCGGAAACGGCAGGCCTCTCGACCGTTGGAGTCGCTCCGTGAACCGCACCAAGGGCGTCACCGGACCCCGGGGTTTCCGGGCCGCCGGGATCGCCGCCGGGATCAAGGAATCCGGTGCTCTCGATCTCACGCTCGTCGTGAACGACGGGCCTCAGGACGCCGCCGCCGGTGTCTTCACCACCAACAAGGTGAAGGCCGCGCCGGTGTTGTGGTCGCAGCAGGTGATCCAGTCCCGACGTCTCACCGCGGTCGTGCTCAACTCCGGCGGTGCCAACGCGTGCACCGGTCCCGAGGGCTTCCAGGACACCCACGCGACGGCGGAGAAGGTCGCCGAGGTGCTCGGCGTCGGTGCCGTCGACGTCGCGGTGTGCTCCACCGGTCTGATCGGTGAGCGCCTGCCGATGGACAAGGTCCTGACCGGGGTCGAGAACGCCGCGAAGGAACTGGACTCGTCCGTCGAGGCCGGTCTCAACGCCGCCACCGGCGTGATGACCACCGACAGCCGTCCCAAGCAGTCGTGGAAGGCGTCGGAGCAGGGCTGGTCGGTCGGCGGGTTCGTGAAGGGCGCGGGCATGCTCGCCCCGAACATGGCCACGATGCTGTCGGTCATCACGACCGACGCCAAGATCTCCGGCGAGCAGCTGGACAAGGCGTTGCGTCTTGCCACTGGCTCCACGTTCGACCGCCTCGACGTCGACGGCGGCACGTCCACCAACGACACGGTGCTTGTTTTGGCGTCAGGTGCTTCGGGTATCGAGCCTTCGTTCGAGGACTTCGCGGCACTGCTGACCGAGGTCTCCGCCGACCTGGTCAAGCAGCTCCAGGGCGACGCCGAAGGTGTGACGAAGGAAATCAGCATCACCGTCAAGCAGGCCGCGACCGAGGCCGAGGCCGTCCACGTCGGACGGACGGTCGCCGAGGACAACCTGGTCAAGACCGCGTTGTTCGGCAGCGACCCGAACTGGGGCCGCATCGCGATGGCCCTGGGGCGCGCAGACGCCGAGATCGACCCGGACGTGCTGCAGATCCTGATCAACGGCGTGTCGTTGTACCGCAACGGAACCCGTGACCGCGATCGGTCAGAAGCCGACCTGTCCGGCCGCGAGATCGAGATCGTCATCGACCTCAACGTCGGTGACGCGGAAGCCACCGTCCTGACCACGGACCTGTCCCACGGCTACGTCGAAGAGAACAGCGCTTACTCCTCATGAACGCACAAGAAAAGGCGGCAGTCCTCGTCGAGGCACTGCCATGGCTGGAGCGCTTCCGCGGCGCGCTCGTCGTCGTCAAGTACGGCGGCAACGCCATGGTCGACGACGAGCTGAAGAAGGCGTTCGCCGAGGACATGGTGTTCCTGCGGCTGTGCGGCCTGCGCCCGGTCGTCGTGCACGGTGGTGGCCCGCAGATCAAGTCGATGCTGGACAGGCTCGGCATCCACAGCGAGTTCCGCGGTGGCCTGCGCGTGACGACTCCTGAGGCCATGGACGTCGTGCGGATGGTTCTGGTCGGGCAGGTCGGACGTGAGCTCGTCGGCCTGATCAACCAGCACGGCCCGTACGCGGTCGGCATCTCCGGCGAGGACGCGCACCTGTTCACCGCCACGCGCCGCGGAGCCGTCGTGGACGGCGAGGAGGTCGACATCGGCCTCGTCGGCGACATCACCGAGGTCAACCCGGACGCGGTGCTCGACATCGTCCGTGCGGGCCGGATCCCCGTCGTGTCGTCGGTCGCGCCGGACATCAACGGCGTGCCGCACAACGTGAACGCGGACACCGCCGCGGGTGCGCTGGCGGTCGCTCTGGGTGCCGAGAAGCTCGTCGTGCTCACCGACGTCGAGGGCCTCTACGCGAACTGGCCGGACAGGTCCTCGCTGCTGAACCAGGTTCGCGCAGCCGAGCTCGAGAAGATGCTGCCGGACCTGGAAAGCGGCATGGTGCCGAAGATGGAGGCCTGCCTGCGGGCGGTGCGCGGCGGAGTTCCACAGGCGCACGTGATCGACGGGCGGCTGGCCCACTCGGTGTTGCTCGAAGTCTTCACCTCCTCGGGTGTGGGCACGATGGTGTTGGGGGACAAATGACCACGCGCTGGCAACAGTCCATGATGGACAACTACGGCACACCTCAGCTCGCCCTGGAGCGCGGTGAGGGCGCGTACGTCTGGGACACCGACGGAAACCGCTACCTGGACCTGCTGACCGGCATCGCGGTCAACGCGCTGGGCCACGCGCACCCGAAGATCGTCGAGGCGGTCACGAAGCAGATCTCCACGATCGGCCACACCTCGAACCTCTACGTGAACGAGCCCGCGCTGGCGTTGGCCGAGCGGTTGCTCGACCTGTGCGGCGTGCCGGGCAAGGTGTTCTTCTGCAACTCCGGCGCCGAGGCCAACGAGGCGGCGCTGAAGATGTCGCGCCGCACCGGCCGCACCAAGGTCGTGGCGACGCTCGGCGGCTTCCACGGCCGCACGATGGGCGCGCTGTCGCTGACCGGCCAGGAAGGCAAGAAGACGCCGTTCGAGCCGCTCGTTCCCGGCGTCTCGCACATCCCGTTCGGTGACGTCGCCGCTCTCGAGGCCGCCATCGACGACGACACCGCGGCGTTCATCGTCGAGCCGATCCAGGGCGAGATGGGCGTCGTCATGCCGCCCGAGGGCTATCTCCAGGAAGCGCGCCGGATCACGTCCGAGCACGGCGCGTTGTTCGTCCTCGACGAGGTGCAGACCGGCATCGGCCGCCTCGGCACGTGGTTCGCGTTCCAGCAGGCCGGGATCGTGCCGGACGTCATGACCCTCGCGAAGGGCATCGGCGGTGGCCTGCCGCTCGGCGCGACCATCGGGTTCGGTGCGGCGGCGGAGTTGTTCCAGCCCGGACACCACGGCACCACGTTCGGCGGCAACCCCGTGTGCTGCGCGGCCGCCCTCGCGGTGCTCGACACGATCGCCGCGGAAGGCCTGCTCGAGCACGCCTCAGCCGTGGGCAAGGAGATCGCGGCCGGCGTGGAGGCGTTGCACCACCCGGCGATCTCCGGAGTGCGGGGAGCCGGCCTCCTGCTCGGCATCACGCTGCGCGAGGCGGTCTCGGCGAAGGCCGCGGCGGCCGCGCAGAAGGCCGGTTACCTGATCAACCCGATCCAGCCCGACGTCATCCGCCTGGCGCCGCCGCTGATCCTGGACGAATCCGACGCGCAGTCGTTCGTGGCCGCGCTGCCGACTTTCTTTGAGGAGCAGCAGTGACTTTGCGGCACTTCCTCCGCGACGACGACCTGACCACCGAGGAGCAGGCGGCCGTTCTCGACCTCGCGGACGTCTACAAGGCGGACCGGTTCACCGCGAAACCGCTGGCGGGCCCCAAGTCCGTCGCGGTCATCTTCGAGAAGAACTCGACGCGCACCAGGCTGTCGTTCGAGGTCGGCATCGCGCAGCTCGGCGGCAACCCCGTGATCATCGACGGCCGGTCGATGCAGCTGGGCCGCGAGGAGACGATCGAGGACACCTCGCGGATCCTGTCCGGGTACGTCGACGCCGTGGTGTGGCGGACGTTCGCGCAGGCCCGCATGGAAGCGATGGCTTCCGTTTCGCGGATTCCCGTCGTGAACGCGCTGACCGACGAGTTCCACCCGTGCCAGGTGCTCGCGGACCTGCAGACGATCCGCCGCCGTTACGGCAAGCTGGCCGGACTCACGCTGACGTACCTGGGCGACGGCGCCAACAACATGTCGCACTCGCTGCTGCTGGGCGGTGCCACGGCGGGTATGCACGTCCGCATCGGCGCGCCGGCTTCTTTTGTGCCGAACCCGCAGTTCCTGGAGGACGCCAAGAAGCGTGCGGCCGAGACCGGTGGTTCGGTGGCGTTGATCAGCGACCCGCGCGAGTCGGTCGACGGCGCGGACGTGCTGGTCACCGACACGTGGACGTCGATGGGGCAGGAGAACGACGGCAAGGACCGCGTCGGCCCGTTCCGCCCCTACCAGGTGAACTCGGAACTGCTGGCCGCGACCGGAAAGCCCGACTCGACCGTGCTGCACTGCCTGCCCGCACACCGCGGCTGGGAGATCACCGACGAGGTGCTCGACGGTCCGCAGTCGCTGGTGTGGCAGGAGGCCGAGAACCGGCTGCACGCGCAGAAGGCGTTGCTCGTGTGGTTGCTGGAGCAGCCGTCATGACCCGCACCGCCCGTCAGGGCCGCATCGTCGAGATGGTCAGCCAGCGTGCCGTCCGCAGCCAGTCGGAGCTCGCGAAACTGCTTGCGGCGGAAGGCATCGACGTCACGCAGGCCACGTTGTCGCGCGACCTCGACGAGCTCGGCGCGGTGAAGCTGCGCGGACCTGACGGCGGTGCGCCGGTCTACGTGATCCCGGAGGACGGCAGCCCGGTGCGCGGTGTGCAGGGCGGGACGACGCGGCTCGTGCGGGTGCTCGGCGAGCTGCTGGTGTCGACCGACTTCTCGGGGAACCTGGCGGTGCTGCGGACTCCGCCCGGTGCCGCGCAGTTCCTGGCGTCCGCGCTGGACCGCGCGGCGTTGCACGAGGTCGTCGGCACGATCGCGGGTGACGACACGATCCTGGTCGTGGCCCGCGAGCCGATGACCGGCGCCGAGCTCGCCGACCGCATCACCGCGCTGGCCTCCGGTTCCGTCGATGAATGACCCCGTGCACGCGGTGCTGACCTTCGACGCCGGTGTGCCGGTGGCGGTCGACGGTGAGACGGTCTCGGTCGCCGAGGCCGTCCGCGAGCTCAACTTCCGCGCCGGTGTGGTCAAGTCCAACCTGGGATCCGTCGCGGTACGGGTGGCGCGGATGGCTTTGGCGACGGGCTCCGGCGAGGTCGACGTGGCGCTGCACGAGGGGCGCGTGGTCGGGCTCGTGGCCCGTTCGGAAGAATCGCTCTACGACTTCGCTAGCTGAGAGTTGCGTGCAATGAGTTCTTTGTGGGGTGGCCGGTTCGAGTCGGGACCGGCCGAGGCGATGGCCCGTCTGTCGCTGTCGACGCACTTCGACTGGCGTCTGGCGCCGTACGACATCGCCGGCTCGCGCGCGCACGCCCGTGTGCTGCACGCGGCAGGTCTCCTGTCGGATGAAGAGCTGGCCGGCATGCAGAAGGCGCTGGACGAGCTGCTCGCGGACGTCGAGTCGGGCGCGTTCACGCCGGTGCTGGAGGACGAGGACGTCCACACGGCGCTGGAGCGCGGCCTGATCGACCGCGCCGGTGCCGAGCTGGGCGGCAAGCTCCGCGCGGGCCGTTCCCGCAACGACCAGGTGGCGACGCTGTTCCGCATGTGGCTGCGCGACGCCGCCCGCCGTGTTGCTGCCGGAGTGCTGGACGTCGTGGACGCGCTCGCCGCACAGTCCGAGACGAACTTCGGCGCGGTCATGCCGGGCCGCACGCACCTGCAGTCCGCCCAGCCCGTGCTGTTGTCGCACCACCTGCTGGCGCACGCGCACTCGCTGCTGCGGGACGTCGACCGGCTGCACGACTGGGACAAGCGCGCGGCGTTCTCCCCGTACGGCTCGGGCGCGCTGGCCGGGTCCTCGCTGGGCCTGGACCCCGCCAAGGTGGCCGCCGACCTGGGCTTCTACGCGCCGGTCGAGAACTCCATCGACGGCACCGCCTCCCGCGACTTCGCCGCCGAGATCGCGTTCGTGCTGGCGATGGTCAGCGTGAACTTGTCGCGCATCGCCGAAGAGATCATCATCTGGACCACCGCGGAGTTCCGCTTCGCCGTGCTGGACGACGCGTGGTCGACGGGCAGCTCGATCATGCCGCAGAAGAAGAACCCGGACGTCGCCGAGCTCGCGCGCGGCAAGTCCGGTCGCCTGATCGGCAATCTCGCGGGCCTGCTGGCGACGTTGAAGGCCCAGCCGCTGGCGTACAACCGCGACCTGCAGGAGGACAAGGAGCCGCTGTTCGACTCGGTCGAGCAGCTGGAGCTCCTGCTGCCGGCGTTCGCGGGCATGGTGGCGACTCTCCGGTTCGACGTCGACCGCATGGCCTTGCTGGCTCCCGCCGGGTTCACGCTGGCGACCGACATCGCGGAATGGCTTGTGCGCCAAGGCGTTCCGTTCCGCGTCGCGCACGAGGCCGCGGGTGCCTGCGTTCGTGCGGCGGAGTCCCGCGGCGTCGGCCTGGAAGACCTGACCGACGAAGAGTTCCACGCCATCTCGCCCGCGCTGACCCCCGAGGTCCGTTCGGTGCTGACCGTCGAGGGCTCGATCGCGTCCAGGAACGCCCACGGCGGCACCGCACCTTCGCGAGTCCGCGAGCAGCTGGACGCGCTGGTGGCCCGCGCCGCGGCGGCCCGTGAGTTCTAGGCAGCTGACCAGGGAGGAGCTGGCGGTCGACCCGGTCGACGCGGCCCAGCTCCTCCTCGGCTCGTTCCTGGAAGCGGGCGGCGTGCGCGTGCGCATCGTCGAGGTGGAGGCGTACCGGGGCGGCGACGACCCGGCGTCGCACTGCTACCGCGGCAAGACCCCGCGCAACGAGGTGATGTTCGGCCCGGCCGGCCACCTCTACGTCTACTTCGTCTACGGCATGCACTTCTGCGCGAACGTCGTGTCGCTGACCGACGGTGTGCCCGGTGCGGTGCTGTTGCGCGCGGGGGAAGTGGTCTCCGGTGAAGACATTGCCTTCTCTCGACGACCCGCTTCGCGCTCGGCGGCCGAACTGGCCAAAGGGCCCGCACGGCTGTGCAAGGTCTTGGGGCTCGACCGCGCGCAGAACGGCGTCGACCTGGCGTCTCCTGACTCGCCCGTGCGGCTGTACGCAGGCGAGCCCGCCGAGCAGGTGTTCTCGGGCCCGCGCGTCGGTGTCGCCGTGGCGATGGACGTGCCGTGGCGGTTCTGGGTCGACTCTCCGGCCGTGTCGACCTACAAGAGAGGCGGCAAGCGCCGCAGGTCAGCGTGAGAGCTCGTCCAGCGCGACCTTGAACTGCCGTTCCAGCTCGGGATCCACCTCGAACACCAGCGGCACTGTCATGTTGATCTGTTCACCCGCGGTCAGCCGTTCGACCAGGGTGTCCGCCACCCCGCGCAGGTCCTGCGCCACCGCGTGCATCGCCCGCAACTGCTGGTCGGCGAACTGCGCGTGGATCCGCGCGGCCGTGCGGGTCCTGTCCTTCGCGTAGCTGGTCGCGTGGATCTCCCTGGCCCACTCCAGGATCTCGTCGAACGTGCGCACGAACAGCTCGCCGAGGTGCACGATCCGGCCGGGATCACCCGGCACGCCGGGTGCGCCGAACGCGGCCTCCTGCGTGGCCTCCGTGAACACCGACTCGACGGCGACCTTGATGATCTCGCCCAGCAGCACGTTGCGATCGCGGATCAGGTCGATCCCGTTGCCGTGCTCGACGGTCCCGTTGCGCGGCGCGTACCGCAGGAAGTGCTCGCGGTACTTCGACTCCAGCTCCTCAAGTCCTTGCGACACAACGGTGACGTACAGCAGGTATTCCCACCCGCGCGGCTTCTCCCTGACCAGCGCCGCGACGGACTGCGGTGTGATCGGCGTAGTAGGAGTGAACGACGCGCGGTGCTGTGCCAACTTCTGCGCAACGGCCTGTGCGATGACCTCGTCGCTGTGCACGCGCATGTCGAGGTACGCGATCGTGGGCAAGAGACCGGGCACGGGCGTGTCGTCGATTCGGATCGGCAGCACGTACTCGGTGTGTTCCTCCAACGCGCGCGCCATCGCGGCACGGCTCTGCAGGCGCGTCCACTTCGAGACGTAGTGCTGCGAACTGAACAGCAGCACGAACCTCGCACGGTGGCTGAACGTCTCGGAGAAGTACTCGATGCGGTCCTGCCCCCACATCTCGACCTCTCGGTCCTTGTCGTAGAAGACCTCGACACCCAGCGACTTCAGGCGGTCGACGATCGGCAGCACCCGATCGCGGTCCTCTTCGGCGAACGACGGAGCGACGTCGAACTCGTACTCGGCCACCGGTCTAAGGTACGGCCTTCGACATCCTGGGGGATCACGTGGAGACGAAGCTGGCCGCGGTGGCCGCCGAACTGGTCGCGAGAACCGAACCGGGCTGGGACTACCTGACTCTGCGCGCCACCTCCGAATTCGGCTTCACGTCCAGACGCGTCACGTCCGGACCGTCAGACAACGACGTGCGCGTGCGGCAACTGAAGTCGTTGGTCGCACTTGGTGCGGACGGCCCCGTGGTCTTCGAGATGAGGGTCGAGCCGGACGGAGCGTTCACCGCCCTCCTGACCGAAGGCATCCAACAGCAAGACAGCCTCCTACCGCCGACGTACAGCGTTGTGTTCGAACCGCGGCCACGACACGTGATCCCGCCGTACGAGCGGACCGAGGTGACGTCCACCGGTCCGCTGGCTGCCGTCGAAGCCGAGCTCGGCGTGCCGCTGCCGGCCGAGGTGCACGAGCTGTACCTCAGCGGTGTCACCGAGTTCGGCGACCACACCCTGCTGCCCGCGGACGAGATCCTGACGGTCCGGCGAGAACGGCTCGACGACGAAGAGTCCTTCTTCTCGCACAGTTGTGACGACTGGGCGGAGCCGGTCCCGTACACCGGACCCCGGGATGCCGTGCAGCTCGTCGGTTTCCACCCGTTGTGGGTGCCGATCGTGCGGTATCCGTCCGGAGTGACGCTGTGCGTCGACCTCGCTCCCGGTCCGCGCGGTCGCGTCGGTCAGGTGATCGTGGCGTCCCTCAACTGCAATCCGCTGGAGCTCCTCGCCGAGTCCGTGACCGAGTGGCACCGGTCGCCCGAGCACCCGGACCGCCCCTGGATGAGGGCCCACTACTCCGCCGAGGACCACGACGTCGACGTGATCGCCGAGGTGTCCCAGAGGTTCCAGACCCTGCGGGAACTCGGTCTGTACGACCTCGGCGACGCCGATCTCGGCCCGCTCGCGAGCCTGGCCGACCTGCGTGAGCTGAAGGTGAGCGGAGGGCGCCTGCGACTCGGCGGCCTGGCGGATCTTCCGTTGGAACGCCTCCACGTCACCGCGACCGAAACCGAGATTCCCGCGCTCGAACGCCTGACCTCTCTCACGGTCAGCGGTGCGCGCGTTGAGCTGCCCACGTTGCCGAAGCTGCGTGTGCTCGACGTGTCCGGCGCAGAGGTGGACGTCGAGTCGTTGCCGCAGGTGGACCACCTGACGCTGAACGCGGAGCAGTGGCGGCGGTGCGCCGTTCGTCCCGCCGCCGCGACGCTCACCGGCGAACGGTCGCTCGCCCAGGCCCTCGACTGGGCCGAGAGCCTGGGCGTCGCGTTGCCGCGGCGGGTCGTCAGCGGACGGCCGTAGTCCTGCGGTACCAGGCGCGCCGGTGGTCGACCGGCAGCGCCAGACGCGTGATCAGGCTGGTCAGCAACATGCCGATGAGCAGCCACAGCACTGCGGCGAGGCTCTCGTTGAGCAGAACGGCGACCTTCGGGCTGTCCGGCGTGAACAGGCCGTCCAGGCCGAGGGTGATCCCGTTCGCCCAGCCGGCGACGAACTGGAAGAACCCGTTGGCCGAGTTCGCGTCGGCGACCACCAGGAAGACGTGCACCAACAGCACGATGGCGAAAGTCCAGCACACGATGTCGATGACAGCGCAGACGGTGTGCACCGTCCGCACCCTCCGGTAGGTGTCGTCGCGCTCGACGACCTCTTCGACGACAGGTTCGTTCACGCGCGGCATGCGCTCAGTGGGCCGCCGCAACTCGTCACGTGGCTCCGTCATGCCAGCCGGTTACCCGTCCGCGCACCGGGTGGAAACCCGTTCGACCTGGTAGGCGACAATGGCTGACGTGAGCGAGCACATCCTTGACGAACTCTCCTGGCGCGGCCTGATCGCGACGTCCACCGACCTCGACGCACTCCGGAAGGACCTGGACGCCGGCCCGCTCACGCTCTATTGCGGTTTCGACCCGACGGCGCCGTCGCTGCACGCCGGCAACCTGGTCCCGCTGCTCATGCTCAAGCGCTTCCAGATGGCGGGGCACCGTCCGATCGTGCTGGCGGGCGGAGCGACGGGCATGATCGGCGACCCGCGCGACACCGGTGAGCGCACGCTGAACCCGCTCGACACCATCGCCGAGTGGGCCGACCGGATCCGCGGCCAGCTGGAGCGGTTCGTCGAGTTCGACTCCTCGCCCACGGGCGCGATCGTCGAGAACAACCTGAACTGGACCGGCCAGGTCACCGCGCTCGAGTTCCTGCGCGACGTCGGCAAGCACTTCTCGATCAACGTCATGCTGTCCCGCGAGACGGTGAAGCGCCGCCTCGAGTCCGACGGCATGTCGTACACCGAGTTCAGCTACCTGCTGCTGCAGTCGAACGACTACCTGCAGCTGCACCGCCGGTACGGCACCTCGCTGCAGGTCGGCGGCTCCGACCAGTGGGGCAACATCGTCGGCGGTGTCGACCTCATCCGCAGGGTCGAGGGCAAGCAGGTCCACGCGCTGACGGCGCCGCTGGTCACCGATGCCGAGGGCCGCAAGTTCGGCAAGTCGACCGGTGGCGGCAGCGTGTGGCTCGACCCGGAGATGACCTCGCCGTACGCCTGGTACCAGTACTTCGTGAACGTCGGTGACGCCGACGTGCTTCGCTACCTGCGCCTGTTCACGTTCCTCACGCGTGAGGAACTGGACGAGCTGGAGAAGGAGACCGCGGAGAAGCCGCACCTGCGTGCCGCGCAGAAGCGTCTCGCGCAGGAGTTCACGGACCTGGTGCACGGGGAGCGCGCGACGCAGCAGGTGATCCTGGCGTCGGCGGCGCTGTTCGGCCGCGGCGAGCTGCGCGACCTGGACGCGTCGGTGCTGGAGGCCGCGCTGGCCGAGGCGCCGACCGGCAAGGTGCGGCTGGCGGACGAGCCCACGATCGTCGACCTGCTGATCGCGTCCGGCCTGGCCGACAGCCGGGGCGCCGCCCGCCGGACGGTCAACGAGGGCGGTGCCTACGTGAACAACGCGAAGGTGACCGACGAGGAGTGGAAGCCGGCCGCGTCGGACCTCCTCCACGGCAAGTGGTTGGTGCTCCGTCGCGGCAAGCGCAACAACGCGGGCGTCCACGTGGAGCTCTGACCTGCTGTTTCTGGTCGTCGAAGGCCGTCGGTCCCACTCGGGGCCGGCGGCCTTCGATCTTTCTCGATGTGATCGCGGTCACAGTGTGTCGGGTTCTGCCCTGCGATAGCGTGGTCGGAGGGTCCTGTACGGGGCTGCTGACCTGCGGTTTCTTAATCGCGGGTGGCTGGGTTGCCCCCGATTTGACCCCCAGTTGGCGTGCGTGTAACTTTCTCTCTGCCAGCGCGGAACGGGCCGGGAACACCGGAACGGAGTGCGGCGGAGGTCACGAACCAAGCTTCCACGGACTGTGGTAGAGTGGGTGACCGCGAAACGATGAAGACCCAGCCGGTAGCTCTTCTGAGCTCAGAGGCCAAGGGCGTCGGAAGTTTCAAACCAAAAGCTTATGTACGACACAGCCTCGGATCGAGCCGCTGCATGGCGGATCGTGATGATGAGCGCGTGTTCTTTGAGAACTCAACAGCGTGCCGAAACACAGCCAGTAATATGAATAC
>NZ_JBHRZI010000020.1:0-530 GCF_042649515.1 Lentzea rhizosphaerae
CCAACGAAGTGCGCAAGTTCGGCGAAGACCTGCTCTACCGCCTCTACCAGAACGACCCGGCACCCGGTGACACCGAGCCCGCGCCGCCCGGCAACGAACACATCATGCGGTGGAAGAACGGACGGCTGGAGATCCGCGCGAAGCTGGACAAGGTGACCGGCGCGAAGTACGAGGCACTGATCGACCCCTTGGCCAAGCCCCGCCCGCAGACTTCGGAGGAGGGCCCGGACCGGCGCAGCCGCGAGGCACGCGAAGGCGACGCCCTGGCCGAGCTGATCGACCTGATGCTGCGCGCCGACCAACTCCCCGAACACGGCGGCGAACCAGTCACCCTCACCCTGACCATGCCCTACGACGACCTCGCCAACCAGATCGGCCACGCCACCCTCGACAACGGCGACCACATCCCAGCCGACCAGGCCCGTCAACTGGCCTGCAACGCGGGCATCATCCCCATAGTCCTGGGCGGGACAGGCCAGCCACTCGACATCGGCCGCAAAACCCGCACCTTCCCCGCCGCAATCCGCCGG